>NZ_SJPU01000002.1:2261881-2561881 GCF_007860105.1 Allorhodopirellula heiligendammensis | reverse complement strand
TGCGTGATCTCGTTGTAGGAAAGGATCCGCACCCGGGGCATCGATGCGGCCACGATCCTGTGCAGGCCTGGACGAATCCGCGGACTAACCAGAACGACCGGGTGATGACCCAACGCAATCAATTTCTTAACACCAAGGGAGATTTTCTCGCAAGTCGAGTCGACCTCAGATGGACTCATACGCACAAAAAGTCCACGATCATTCTGCTCGATACCCGCAGCGACCTGATCCTCTGTTGCTGAGCCCAGTGTGATCACATGCAGTTGACCCCGATCGTCGCGGTAGCGAGTACTGATCGTGCGAGCGAGACGTTGCCGGACGTATTCACTCAAGGCGATCGGATCCTGGGTGCTGCGAGCATGATCGCCTAGCGTTTCGAGAATAATTCCGAGTTGGCGGATAGGCACGTCTTCACGCAACAGCGTCTGCAACACCTGCTGCACATCACTGATGGTGAGCAAGTCCGGAATCAATTCTTCGACGACCGCGGGTGCGGCTTGTTTGAGTTCATCGATCAAGTGTTTGGTTGCATCGCGGGTCAGCAGCTCGTCGGCGTGACTACGGGCAATCTCTTGGAGATGGGTAGCCAGCACGGCGGCTGGCTCGACGGCGGTATAACCGTAGATCGCGGCCTGCTCCAGCTGGAGCGGGTCAATCCAGACGGCTGGGCCACCAAAGGTCGGATCGTAGGTCGGCTCCCCGTCGATCACGCCCGTTGTGTTGCCGTGGTCAATTGCGAGCAGGTGATGAGGCTGGACCCGCTCGGTCACCACCGGGTTGCCCGCGATCCGGATTTCGTACTGATTATCGTCAAGGTGCATGTCATCGCGGATGCGGACTTTCGGCAGCACAATTCCAATATCCCCTGCCATCGAGTTTCGTACCCCCGTGATCCGCTGCATCAGGTCACCGCCTTGCTGGGGATCTGCCAGCGACAGCAAGCCAACTCCGATCGCCAATTCCATTGGGTCCACGGCGAGATAGTCCTCGACACGCTTGGTCGGTGTCAATTCGGCAGCGGTCTTTTCGTCTTGTACGATCTGCTCGTCGATCACCTCCTGATCGTTCTGCCGCTTCAGGACAACGGCCAGTCCCAGGCATCCAGCGCCGAGGGTGGCCATGGGAACCGTCGGTAGATTGGTCATGATTAGCAGGCATAGAAAGCCGCCGGCCACCGCAAGAGCCTTAGGGTTGCTAAAAACCTGCTGTAAAAACTGTTCAGGCAGATTGGCTTTGTTCGCGCTCCGCGTGACTAGTAACCCGGCAGCGAGCGAGATCAGGAGAGCTGGCACCTGGCTGACTAATCCATCGCCGATGGTGAGTTTGGTAAACAGTTCGGCGGCGTCCGAAATAGACATCCCATACCGCATCACCCCGATGTAGAGTCCACCGGCCACGTTCACCAGCGTGATCACGATTCCCGCGATGGCATCGCCGCGGACGAATTTGCTCGCCCCGTCCATGGCTCCATAAAAGTCCGCTTGCGCGCCGACGTCTTCGCGGCGCTGCTGAGCTGTTTTCTCGTTGATATTTCCCGCGTTCAGGTCTGCATCGATGGCCATTTGTTTGCCCGGCATCCCGTCGAGGGCAAATCTCGCCGCCACTTCGCTGATCCGCGTGGCACCCTTAGTGATCACAATGAACTGGATCAACACGATGATGACAAAGATAATAATTCCGACTTCGATCCGATCGCCAGCGACAAACTCGCCAAAACCTTGGATCACTCCCCCCACGGCGTCGCTGTCTCCCGACTCGGTACTGGTCAGAATCAACCGCGTTGTGGCCACGTTGAGGACCAGCCGCGCCAAGGTCGTGGCCAGCAGGAGAGACGGAAAAATGCTGAATTCCAGTGGCGTTTTGACGTACACCGTCGTCAGTAGCACGATTACACCGACGGTAATATTGGCGGCCAACAACAGGTCCATCAACAGCGGTGGCAGCGGCACCAGGATGACTACGAGGCAACCGATGATGCCCAACGGCAACACCAGATCTCGATAGCGCATCAACGACTGCATGAACCGTCCTCTGTCTCTGAAACTGAAAATTTCCCCTCAAGTTCGAGCGTAGCAATTCCGAGGAACACGCGTCCAGAGCGTTCGTAGACGGTTCGAGTTTCACGCCGGTGGATGAGTCATCTTTACTCTCCCATCAAATCGAGCGGAGAGGGACCTGCTAAAATGCCTGCAGGAGAATACAAACTTGAAACGTCTCTGAATCCAGCACACCTGCCCACCATCGGTATTCACGATGGTGCCCGCCGCATCAACCGATCGGATGAATATGATTTCTCAAGCATGCGCGCCTCGCGAGTTACCGCTGAGTCGTCGCGGGATGCTGTCAAGCATTGGGGAGACGTTCGCCGCTACCGCCATTGCCAATCCTCTGTCGGCGGATCAGAGCCTGTCCGTGCCACTCTCGATAGGCCAAGCGGTTTTGGACATCACTCCAACGTTGGGGATTGAGTTTGCAGGCTTTCACAAACCTCCCGGTCAAGAGCGGCGGATCACGGGAATTCGCCAAGAAACTCGCCGGATCCAGATCGCTCGGGTCTTGATTTCGGTAGTCCTCGCTACGTTGTTGAGCGGTGTTGTCAACTCGCGACTACCCGCCGCCGACGGCGATAATCCATATGCGTATCTCGATGAGTACTCAAGTCCCTACTATCCCCATACGCATTTTCCGAAACTGACAACACCCCAATGGGTGGGGGAGCCAGACGTCGAGGCGGTCATCGTGTTGGGGATCGACGACATGCGAGAGACGGCGAAGTATGAGATGTACCTGCGGCCGATTCTAGATCGCCTGAAGCAGATTGACGGGCGAGCACCCGTCAGCATCATGACGTGCCAAGTCGATCCCGGCGATCCCCAGTTGCAGTCTTGGCTCGCCGAAGGATTGTCCTTTGAGACGCACACGGTCGATCATCCCTGCCCCTGCCTGCAGAGCGGGCAGTTGGATCAAGCTAAGTCGACTTATGATCGCTGTGTCGACTTGGTCTCAGCGATTCCCAATAACAAGCCGGTCGCGTTCCGGTTCCCTTGCATGGATTCTCAAAACACACCCAGTCCGCGAGCGTACGCTGAGATTATCAACCAGACCACGCCGGCGGGGAATTTCCTTCAAGCAAGCACATCGGTGGTCAGCGTTTTTACATCACGCGACCCAGAAATACCTCGTTCGATCACGCTGAATTCCGAAGGTGAGGAGCGATTCGAACGCTACATCCCGTTTCCCTCCTTCGTCAATAAAATTGAGAACTACCCGTACCCCTTCGTCATCGGAAGAAAATGCTGGGAGTTTCCCTGCATGATTCCAGATGATTGGCAGGGACAGAACATTCAACAGCCTAACAATCCGCGAACCGTCAACGATATGTTGGCAGCGATCGATGCGACCGTCGTGAAGAAGGGCATTGCCAACATCGTTTTCCATCCATACGAATGGATTCGGAGCGAGCAGATCGCCGAAGTCGTTGATCGAGTTCATGCGAAGTACGGCAGGCGGGTGACGTTTCTGACCTTCCAGGAGTGCATCGAGCGTATTAATAGCAACCTGCTGCTCAATCAACCGCTCAGGCGGACTGCCGATGGTGGCGACAACGGTGTTCGCATCCTTGACTTGAATCTTGACGGGTACTTGGACGTGATGATCGGAAACGATCAATGCCAAGTCGCGAGAGTGTGGGATCCGGCTGGACAGCAGTGGCAGGACATTTCCAACCCTGTGAAGTTCATCTCGAACGAATCTGGTTCCGACGCTATTACTCAGGGTGTGCAGTTCGGACGATTTGTCGCCGGTGAGGGAGTCTCTGTGTTGGTCAATCACGAGCAGGATCAATCGATCTATCAGTTCGCAGACGACGAGTTTGTACGGTCACTGCTGCCTCACGAATTGGTTGGATTCCACACCAGCCAAGCTGGCGTCGATCAAGGCGTTCGACTGCGTGACCTCGATCTCGATGGGACCTCTGAAATATTGGTTGCTAATCCGAAGGTCCAGCTACTCCTTGACTTCATCGACAATGGCACGTGGCAATCCCTGTCCCTTCCGCTCCCAGCTCCTGTAGTGGACGCTCAAGGGGGCGATAACGGGGCGAGATTCGTGGATCTGGACAAAGATGGTTACGATGACTTCATTGTTTCAAACTCATCGGAGTCCGCCGTCTATTTGTACGACGATGAGACCCACAACTTTACTCGCTCGGTTGAGCCCGATAGCGAAATTCCACGGATCGCTCGCGGCCACACCGACAACGGGGCGTGGTTTGCTGATGACCACATGTGGGTGCAGAACGAGGATACCAACAGGTTACCCGATGGGGTGGATCGTCGCACGTTTTCGCAGTTAACCGGCAACGCGGAACCCGGTCCACGCAGTGCCGAGCAATCGTTGAAATCGATGCGGGTGCGGCCTGACTTTACGATCGAGTTGGTCGCTGCTGAACCGTTGACGATGGATCCTGTCGCGATTGATTTTGGGCCGGATGGAAAATTGTGGGTGGTGGAAATGGCCGATTATCCGCTCGGACTGGACGATCACGGAAAACCGGGCGGCCGGGTGCGTTATCTGGAGGATCTCGACGGGGATGGCACTTATGACAAGTCGACTCTGTTTCTCGATAACATCGCTTTCCCTACTGGTGTGCTTGCCGTTGGTGATGGCGTCATTGTGAGTGCCGCTCCCAAGATCTTCTATGCCGAGGACACTGATGGCGATGGAGTCGCTGATGTGAAGACAGTACTCTACACCGGGTTTGGAGAAGGTAATCAGCAGCATCGGGTCAATGGTTTTGAACGCGGGTTGGACAATTGGATCTATCTAGCCAATGGCGACAGCGGCGGGACGATCAAGTCGATTCAGACCGGCCAGGTCGTCGATATACGTGGGCAAGACCTGCGCATCCGACCGACTACCGGGGAATTCGATCTCCAGGCGGGGCAAACCCAGTTTGGTCGCCATCGGGACGACTACGGCAATTGGTTCGGATCGAATAACTCAGTTCCTGTTCGGCACTACGCACACCCGGCCCAGTACCTGCGACGAAACTCGTTGGTGCCACCAGCGATACCGAGTCGAGACATTGCTCGGCTCGACAATACGCAGGTATTTCCTCGCTCGCGTGTGCTCAGTCACTGGTCCGGCTACGTGCCTCCGACACCAGGAGAAAAGCATGCGTTCACATCCGCGTGCAGCACCATTGTCTACCGGGATAACCTGTTGGGGCCGGAGTTCATGCAGAGCACGTTTACCTGCGAACCGGTTCACAATTTGGTGCAACGACGTCAACTCGTGCCCGCCGGAGCTTCCTTCGAGAGTCAGCGTCCAGAGGACGAGGCAAATTTTGAGTTTCTGGCGTCGGAGGATAGTTGGTTTCGCCCCGCCAGCGTTACGACTGGTCCCGATGGCGCGATCTGGATCGCAGACATGTATCGGTTGGTGATGGAACACCCTGAGTGGATTGACGATGAGCGAGAGCAAACACTCGAGCTTCGCGCCGGTCACGATCGGGGCCGGATCTACCGTGTCTTCCCGACGGACCAGCCTCCCCGGCCGATTCTAAAGTTAAGCAGCATGAGCACGCAGCAGCTCGTCGAGCAACTTGACTCGCCCAGTGGTCGAAATCGCGATTTAGCGCAAGCAATGTTGATCGGCAAACAGGACCCAGACGCGATTGAACCGCTGCAACAGACCGTCGCAACGTCACCAAACCCCTTGGCACGCTTGCACGCGCTCTGCACGCTCGATGGACTCGACGCGTTAGTCGTCGGATCACTTGAAATCGCCTTGCGAGATCCCGACCCGACGGTTCGGCGGCATGCTCTGCGGTTGTCCGAGCGGTGGCTGCGCGGTGATACACACCCAACGCCCCCAGCAAATCCAATCCCGGACTCTACGCCTGCCTCGTTGCTATCGGCGGTGCTGCACTGCGATGCCGCCGATCTCCATGTTCGACAGCAGATGGCGTATTCGCTTGGATACAGCGATGCGCCGCAGGCGGTCGCGAAACTTGGGCAAATCGCCGGGAACTCTTTTGGACTGCCGGTGATTCGGGAGGCTGTTATCAGTTCCCTCCGACCCGCAACGCTAGCCGCGTTTCAGGCGGCGATCCAAGAGAACCCTCGCGCTGTAGCAGCTTATCAAGAGGTGATTCTTGAGATGGCAGCCCGCAGCGGCGAAGGCCAGTTACTATCGAGTCTGGTGGAATCCCTTGTTCTCTCGCTCCGAGGTGACGCTCCTGACCCCACGCGGATCGACGCATTAACCAAGACGTTGAAGACGTTGCGTCATCGTACTGTGGAGCTCGCGCCGAATGCCGCGTCGCTCATTGATGATTTGCAACCACAGGCAGCCCAGTGGGCAGCGGATCCTCGGGCCAGTAGTCCTCTGCGAATCGCGGCGCTTCGGATGTATGCTTTGCTGGGGCGTGACAGCAGCGTTCCGCTGAACCTGCTCACCGCTTCGCAACCAGTCGATGTGCAGATCGCTGCGGCAGATGGAGTCGTGAACATCGATCCTCAGGCCATACTCGGTCGTCTGGCATCGTTGAGCCCCGTCGTCCGGCAAGCTGCATTGAATGCGATCCTCGCACGTGAATCTGCAGCACTGCAATTGATTGCGGCACTTGAAGCGGAGGAAGTGCCGCTCTACGCGATCAGCGACGAGAGTCGACGACGACTGCACTCACACGCCAGCGACGAAGTCAAAGCGGCCGCAATCGAGGTGTTCGGCGAACTGAGTTCGGCAACGGAAAAGCGGTCACTGCTGCAGCGCTACCTCGCAAAGGTGCTTGAAGATGGTGATCCGCAGCGAGGAGCGAGCGTTTTCCAGAAACAGTGCGCTGCTTGTCACCGCGTCAAGGAGATGGGGCACGCCATCGGCCCCGATATCGCCAGCCTGAAAGACCGCACCCCGAAAACCCTGTTGACAGCGATCTTGGATCCCAACTTGGCCGTCGAAGATAAGTATCAAGGGTATCATGTCCTGACACTCGATGGTCAGCTGATGACCGGAGTCATCAGCAATGAGTCGAGCACCGCGATTGAACTTCAAATGCAGGAGGGAAAACGTCACAGCATTCTACGAGATGACATCGAGTGGATTCGCACCACAGGCGTGTCACTGATGCCCGAAGGCTTGGAGAAAGCGATCCCGCCGGAAGAGATGAACCATCTTCTTGCGTATTTGAATGCCTCCGAGCGCGTCCCCACACTCGCTCCTGCCCCAGCGGCATCTGTAGACGGTAACGAGTTGGCTGATTGAGATTCGTGAAACGACTGCTCCAGAATTCACGAGGTGGCATATTCCACATCGCGTAAGATTCCCGGCTCAGGGACTGGGTATTTCCCGTCTTCACCGGGCATGACGGGGGCGGGCCCATCGGCCGTTAAGGAGGCGACATTGGGGGCAAACTCGTGCGAGCAGTTTCGCATCTGTTCGATTGTAATTTCTTGTCCGGTGTGCGCCGCCATCCGACCCATGTTGGTCACCAAGCTCGCTTCGACGCCACGGTGGACCTCGTTGTAGGGACAGTCATTGATGATTGCGTCCACCAAATCGACCCACTCCATGCGGTAGGGGTTCGGCTCGGGTTGCCCGAATTTCCAGCGTTCAGTCCGGCGCTTGAACAATTGGTCATCGAAAATCGCTACGTTGCCAGGGGTGTGCCCGGACTTGCTGATGATCGCGGAGCCTTTCGTCCCATGGGCGTGACTGGACATATCGTTCTTGCAACCGATGATGGTGCGTCCACCGAAGAACAGTTTGGCTCCGTCAGCGTAGGTATACTCGACGCTGTAATGATCAAAGTTTTGGTCAATGTAGTCGCCTCGATAGTGCCGGCCGCCGATCGCCTGTGCCTTGACCGGCCAAGCATTCTTCATCCATGAAGTCTCATCGATTTGGTGGATATAGAAGTCGCTGAACAATCCGCCGCTGGCCCACAGGAAACTGTGGAATCGTTCGATTTGCCATAGCACTTCGGACATGCCTTCAGGCTTTGCCGTTGAGTGCGCAGACGCGACGGGCCCGTGCATCCGATAGGCTCGCATCGTGAGAATATCGCCGATCTCGCCATCTTGAATCCGTTTGTGCAATTCTTGGCGGGCGCGGCAATGACGGACCATCAAACCCACCCCGCACTTCAGGTTCTTTGCATCGGCTTGCTGGGCAAGTTCGCTCATCTTTATCGACGTCGGTCCGTCGGCGGTGAGCGGTTTCTCCATGAACACGTGCAAGCCGCGTTGGATCGCGTACTCGAAGTGCGGCGCCCGGAACGCCAGCGGGGTTGTTAAAATCACGATATCACCGGGACGCAGCACGTCCATTGCGCTCTTGTAGCCATCAAAACCCACGAATCGATGATCTTCGGGAACGTCCACCTTTTCCGGTTGGTCGGTAAACTCATTCGACAATGCATCGATGCTCGACTGCAAGCGGGGAGCGGAAACATCGGCCATCGCGACCAACTTCGTCTTCGCATTGTCGACATGCAACGCGTCGTTCGCCGCGCCGGTTCCCCGCCCGCCGCAACCGACCAAAGCGAGTCGGATTTCGTTGTCACCGGGTGCTTCACCGTGAACCATCGAGTGGCCCGTCAACTGGAGCAGCGATCCGGCCATCGCGGTGGTTGCGGCGGTCTTTACGAACTGTCTGCGGGGCAATGGATTGGTCATGAACTATTCCCTGATTGGATCGAAATAAACAAAACTAAAACGGAAGTCAAAATCTTCTCATCGGGATCTAATCGCTAAACCCGGTCGCCGAATTCCAGAATGCGTCCATTGTATCCGCGTCCGGTACGTCCAGGGGGCGAACAACCCGAAAGCCCAACCACTGGGCGTCGGTGTGATACCACATGCTGCGAGGCAGTTGAGGATCTTGATCCTTCCAACTGGAATCACTTCCGCGGCGGGCGGTGCTTCGTAGATTTTCCGGATCATCGTCCCAGCTGCCGCCCCGCACGCAACGCGGATACAGCGTTTGAGGGAGGATCAACGGATCCTGCGCGCCCGTCGCGGTGCCTCGATGGTTGGGCTGGAAGGCATCGGCAACCCATTCAGCGACATTCCCGTGCATATCATGCAGACCCCATGGGTTTGGTTTACGCGTACCGACCTTTTGATATTTGTCGTTGCTGTTGTCGTAGTACCATGCATAGTCTTCCAACGCGTCGTCGCCGAATGAGTAGGGCGTGTTTGTGCCAGCGCGGCATGCATATTCCCATTCTGCCTCGGTCGGCAAGCGATAGAAGTGGCCTGTTTGAGCAGACAGCCACTGACAGTACTTATTGGCGGCGTGATGCGTCATGCTGATTGCGGGAAAACCCGACTGGCCCATCCCAAAACTCATTTCTGTATACGGGGGCGTCGGTTGGCTAATGCCATCGACGACCGCATGCACGTTGGCATCGAAGTCGATACGGCCGCCGTGCTTCTTTCGATCAACTTGAGTGATCATGAACGGTTCATATTCGTCCCAGGTGACTTCGCAGCGGCCCATCCAAAACGGTGAAATGTTGACCTCGACCGCCGGTTTTTCAGAATCCTCGGCATCCGCGTCGGTATCGTCGGCTCCGAACGTGAATCGGCCAGCCGGGATCGCGACCATGTCAAAGGCGGCGCCCGTCGCCGGTATCGTCTCGCGATAATTCGTCATCGGAACCTCGTTCACGTCACCAGTCGTTTCACGAATGAAATCGTGAATTTTTTGAATCAATTCTCTGTTGTCGCTCGAAACGATTTGGCGACGCGGCGGATCTGAGAACAGTCTCCCGGTCGTAGCGATCCAACAAAGCAGCAGAAAACCGATGAAGCAGAAACGAGCCATTGAGTTCGTTGGGGAAAGAGTATCAGGTGAAGCGACGTGATCGAGGTTCAATCCATGAAGGACATGCCGCAGGGGGAAGGGTGGGAACCATTGTACTGGTTTGCAACGGCGATTTGGGCGCATTTTGATTTTCTTGCGTCACCACGGGATACCGATCGGTGGCCATGCTGCCACGAGAATCAGTATCATTTCAATCACAGGCAGGGAGCAATGCCGCACCATCGTGCATTGACACGCAAACCGCCGACATTCTGTTTACTAGCTATTACAATTTGTGTGTCATCGACGAGTCATGCGTCGAAGCCATCTCGCGTTTTTCAGATCGTTTTTCAGATCATTGGCCCGTGCTAAAGTCGCCGTATGTTTCGACGAGTAAAAGTATTTCGCATTTTTGTCAGACGTTTTGTTCACTACACGATGCTGGTTCGCGAGGTGCTGTTTTGCCTGATCTGTCTAGTCTTCGGTGGGGGTGTCATCTTCTCGTTCACTGAAGATCTCGATCTTGACCTCGCTATTTATTTCGCCTGCATTACGGGGCTGACGATTGGCTATGGCGAGATCGTCCCACATACCCCTCTGGGACGCTTGGTCGCAGTGCTGATTGGTGTTATCGGCATGGTTTTCATCGGGCTCATCGTGGGCATCGCGGCGCGCGCGCTGGCTGATGTGGAGAAAATGCGGACGCGGTTCGACCGGCATCCTAAGTAGAGTTGAGGGGCCGTGAAATTCGCCCACACGGATCAGACAACACGCCGCTAGTTGCGCCGGTTGGAGGCCACGACGTTTCGTGAGGGGCCCGGCGATGACGGTCGATGCGGATCGTATCGATTGTCAGGCCTGAGGTGCTGCGTTGTTTCACCATTTCACCAAGCAGCAAATAGATTTCGGCAACGCCCCAAGTAAAGTCGGTCGGTATCCGGTAGCGCCATCGCGCTGCCCAACAGGAACTCGCGGAGCAACGAAGCCATGCCGCCGATCGGATTCTACGACTATCTCACCTTCGCGGCGATACTGACTATTGTGGCTGGCGTTTTGACGGTGATGTGTCTGATTCTTGGGTTGCCCGGAAGGATCGCTCGAAAGCGAAATCACCCAGACGCCGATGCGATCTATGTGATGGGATGGTTGGGGTTTCTCGGTGGCGTGTCTTGGATCCAGGCCTTTCTGTGGGCGTTCAAGCCAACGGAGGTCGTTGACATACGCAGGTTCCCGAAGGAGGAGGCGGCAGTCGAGGGACAGACAGCTGTCGCTACTGTCGTTGATCCCTCATCGAAGCCTGAGCACGAATCCGAACCGAGGTCTATCGCTGATGGATCAGAATCCAGTGACACCGAACAAGACCGAAAGTCACAGGAGTAATCTAGGTTATGGTTGTTGCACTCGCCATGGCGTTCGTCTACGCCATCTTCTGTTGGCTGTTTTTCTTTAAATTCAAGGTTCGTAAATTCACGCCCGCGTGGGGTGTGTGCACGGTGTTCATCGGCGGCCACGTCGCGCTTTTTTTCTTCATCTTATTGCGATTCAATCAGCCCTACTCGATCGATGCGACCATTATTCGGCGAACGATTCAGTTAGTACCCCGACTGCCTGAACCAACACTGCTAACAGAGGTGTTGGTGAAACCCAACGTGCCCGTCAAGAAGGGGGATCCGCTGTTTCGGTTCGACGATCGGCTATACACCTATCAGGTCAACGAACTCAAAGCGTCGCTTGCGGCGGCGGAGCAAAACGTAAAGGTTCTGCAAGTCGACATTGAAGCTGCCGAGGCGGATCTTGAGATATCGAAAAGCCAGGAAGCGTTTGCCACCGAGCAGGTAGCTCGATTTGAAGGCTTGACGAAGACGGGTGCGGCGAGAGTGGAATCTCTCCAGCAATGGCAAACCAATCTTGCCAGTGCACAAGCTTCGATTGCCGAAAGCCGCGCGAACGTCAAGAAGGCACGTCTCGCGTACGAATCCGATATCGACGGTGTGAATACGCAAGTCGCTGAGATCCAGGCCAAGTTGCAGCAGGCGGAATACTACTTGGAACAAACCACGATCTACGCCCCCGAAGATGGATTCGTGATTAACCTCCAGGCGCGGCCTGGACTTGTAGTGGGCGCGCTCCGCATGGGGGCGATCGCCAGCTTCATCTGCGACGAAGATCCGTATGTGTTGGCTCCCTTCTGGCAGGAACACTTGAAGTACGTTAAGCCCGGCCAAGACGTCGAAGTCGCCCTGGACTTTTTCCCAGGATATATCTTCAATGGAAAAGTAGAAGCGATCTGGTGGGCGACGGGTCAAGGTCAGATGACACCGTCAGCAAACTTGCCAGAATTCGGAGCTCAACCGATACCCAAAGGAAAGTTTGCGGTCCAAATTCGCATGGACGCAGACAAAATTGACCGCCTAAGTGCTGGGGGGCAAGGGGCTGTGGCGATCTATACAGGCAACAACACATCGCTCAAGCCGTTTCGCAAGATCGAAATTCGGGCTTACAGTTGGGGGAACTGGTTGTATCCATTGCCATTCTAACGGTCATGGCGTTCAACAGGCGGGGGTGGAGACCGTCCTGTCAATTGCGTTAGCGGAAGGGACTCAATGAAGACGGGCTCTTCGATCATCTCGACGGGGAAATTATCGATCTCGATCATGGGAAGGTAGTTTCGCCAGTCAACCTGCCAGCCGCCCCCGATTGCCTTGTAGACAGACACTAGGTTGGTTGCGACGTCACCGCGTACCTCCGCCAATTGGTTCTCCTGAGCGACAAGCAGACGTTCCATCACGAACACACGATTGAAGTCTGCCGTGCCTCCCTGGTACTCTTGGTTAGCGGTGGTCACCGCTTGCCGAGTCGCCTCTACGGCGTCGTGTAACTGCACTTCCTGTTGCTGTGAATTCAGGAACGCCACTAGCGAATTTTCAACGTCAGCGTTGGCCTGCAGCGCCGTTTCCTGATAATTCAATACCGCCTCTCGGAATCTGGCGGTTTGGCCATCGACTCGGGCAAGAAGCCGTCCGTAGTTCAACACGTTCCATTGGAATCCAGGTCCCACACCACCGGTTACGCTGGAGGCACCAAACAGGTCGACGAGTTCTTCGGAAGCCACACCGATCGATCCGGAAATGGCAAAGCTGGGAAACATCTCTGCCGCAGCGATGCCAATTCTGGCGCTTTCGGCAGCGGCTTGCCGTTCCGCAGCCCGCACATCAGGGCGGCGGCGAAGCAGTTCGGCTGGGATTCCGACGGCGACTTCACGGGGGGCCATGGGGATCGGAGCGCTGCCTAACTCGGGCAACAAATCGGTTGGCGGGATGCCCTGCAGAATGCAAAGCGAAATCACTGCTTGACGCAGTTGAGTTCTCAAACTGTAGACAGATGCTTGGGTTGCGGACAAGTTAGCCTGGGCTTGATCAACATCTAACCCGGTGGCAACTCCACCCTCAAGCCGACGGCGGGCTAGATCGAGTGATTTTTGCTGGGTTTCGACGTTGGCTGCTGTTAAAGCCAACCGCTCCTGCAGCGTTCGAATCTCGATGTAGGTCGCAGCTGTCTCAGCGATCAGAGTCACCAACACGTCGTGGTAGTCGTCGCCCGATGCCGCCAATTCAGCGTCGGCTGCCTGTAGATTTCGACGGTACTTGCCCCATACATCGATTTCCCAAGAGGCATCGAATCCGGTGGACCAACTGTCAAATGACCGCGGTAGAAATCCAGGCGGATCGAGACTCTGTGGTATCGTCGTCGTGCTGATCTGGTCACGGCTGTAGTCACCGCGGATCTGCTGGTGTTGTGGGAAGAGCCTACTCGCAGCAATTTGCCGTTGATATCGAGCTTGCACCACTCGGTTGTATGCGATCCGCAGTGTCAGGTTTTGCTGCCGAGCGCTGTCGACCAGCTGTGCCAGCATCTGGTCGTTGAAGACGTGCCACCAAGCGTCGTCGTCGACTCCTTGCGAATCACTGATGACAGCTGGGTTGGTCTGGTCAATCCATTGCGCAGCGATCGGCGTCGCGGGCGGGCAATAGTCGGGACCCACCGGTTTTAAGAAGCCGTTGTAGAACCGGCAGCCGGACAAACAGGTCACTGATGTCACGAACATCACGATCGCTGCGATGCATCCTTGTCGATTGAGCGATTGCATGATTGTTCGTTTTCCATTTCCGCCAGCCTAGACCTGACCTTTCCAGGAGCGCTCGCGCCCAGCTTGCATCAGCCTGACGTTTCAAGCGGAGCTATGCGTAGAATCGGCATAACATTCATGGCAGTTCAGCCAAAGATGGCATCGCACGCCTGCGAGCCAGTGACGAACCGGCGTAATCCGAATAGATTGCCATGGGGCTGGCAGGCCCCTGGATAATCCACGGAATTGTACTAAGCGTTAAAGATGGCGCAGTCGTGCACTTTCGGCGCGTCTTAGCGAGCGATCAGTACGCTGCAGTGGACGTGATGGAGGACGTAGCGAGAGGTGCTCCCGAGGAAGATCCGCGAGATGGCCCCTCGTCCGGTGTCGCCGACAACGATGAGGTCGCTGTGGCTTCGGGCAGCATACTCAACGAGCCCTTTCCCCACGTGTTCGACCTCGATGCTGTGCCCTTCTGCGTTCGCACCACACTCCGAAAATCGTGCAGCGGCGGCGTCGGCACAACGACGCGCTATGGTGCGTCGCCGGGCAGCCTCTTCCATGGTCGTCGCGAGAATATCCTCTCGGAATACTTCCAGCTTGACCGATGCCGTGACTGCAGTGAGATGATGATCAGCGGTCCACGCGAACTGGCAAATGCGATCCAGCAGCTTATTCGATACCTCTCGTTCGTCCACCGCGATGATTGCTTTGCCGATGTTTCCAGCGGCGACGTCCTGCGCGGGTTGGCCATCGGAGGTCGTTGGAACACGGACCACTAGCACGCTGCAGGTGGCATGTGTGGCGACGTAGTCACTGACGCTGCCGAGCAAGACTCGTTCGAATGCGGAGTGTCCTTTGGCAGCAACGACAACGAGATTGACCTGCTGCTCCTTGGCTCGCTCGACGATGCAGTGGCCGATGTGTCCCGTCATCTGGTGGGAGGTGACCATCGCATCGAGTTTGCTAATCGCAGCGCGTGCCGACTCGATTGCTTGCCGTGAAATCTCCTCTTGGTGCTCGATGAACTGTGGATACCAAAGCTCCGTTTGCCCGGTGAGCACCACGTCGGGTGGATTGACCACCGTCAAGATTTCCACCTCGGTCGACGCAGGCAATGGAAAAGTCGCCAAGTACCGACACGCAGCGAGTGAGTGGGCCGATCCATCGACGGCAAGCAGTATCTTCATCGGTGTTTCTCTTGTTGATATTGGTTGTAACCGTAGGTTGGGACCCATTGTCCCATCCAGAATTTTGTCCCCGCCAAGATTTTGTTTTGGTGAGCCGAGTTCGGTAGGGCATGAGGTGACAGCGCCCAACCGACTGCTGCTGCGTCTGAGCACGCCACATCAAAGTCCCCGCAAGATCATAGCCCCCGCCATCTGCTGGAGGCGGCCCTAAACGACACTGATCCTTGCGAAATCTCGCACGTCTTCTTCGAGGGCGGCGATCCGATCAATTAGCCGGGTGTCTGCGGCCTCCAGATCTTGAGACTCGATCGCATCCAATCGCGTGAATATGTAGAACTTGACTTTGGGTTCCGTACCGCTCGGACGGACCGCCACGTAGTTGCCTTCCTCCATCATGTCGAGGATAATCAAGTTGCCGACCGGGCCCTGTAGCGAATCGACGACAGGAGAATCGCCTAGTGTTGTTCGCGTTTGAGATTCATAGTCGCGGACATACGCGACTGTCATGCCGCCGAGACTGCGGGGCGGATTCTCTCGAAACGCCTTCATCAGCGATTTCATAGCGGCCATGCCCTCGCTGCCCTCCATGAATACGTTGATCAAATCTTCGCGGTGCAGACCGTGTTGCCGGTATAGCTCGCCAAGGTAATCGTGCATGGACTGCCCCTTGGCTTTGAGTTCAGCGGCTAGCTCGCTCATTAACATGCAGGCCACCGCCCCGTCTTTGTCACGTGCATAGGAGCCAACGAGGTATCCGTGGGACTCTTCACAACCGTACAGAAAGTTTTCCGGTCCCTCGTGGTCCATGGTTTCCGCAATGTATTTGAAACCGACCAATAAATCGCCCACGCAGCGGACCTGATGGGCGGTCGCAATCCGGCGTACCAATTCGCTCGTGACGAGCGTCTTGACGACATACGATTGGTCGTTGATCGTTCCCGCCGCAGCCGCTTTATCGAGTATGAAGTTCGCGAGCAAGGCGGCGATTTGGTTCCCGGTGAAGGTGCTCCAAGGACCCTTGGAATCGGTGCCCAGCGGCGCGGCCACGCCCAGCCGATCGCAATCGGGATCCGTTGCCATGATGAGATCGAAACCCTCTTGTCGGGCCTGCTCGATCGGTTTCTCGAAGACCGCTTTGTTTTCCGGGTTCGATACGTGTCCGGGCACGTTGGGGAAGTCGCCGTTGGGCTGGCGATGAGGCTCGTAAACCACGACGTCTTCAAATCCATCCCGCTGCAGCAGCGGAACCACGGCGGCCTCGCCGACGCCATGCAAGGGTGAATACAGGATTCGCACATCTCGCGGGCCGGGGAAGCGACATTCCGACGCAGCGTCGATGTAGGCGGCATCGATGCGGTCGGTAACTATTTCAACCTGTCCGTCAGCCAGCGCTTGCTCGAAATTTGCCCGCTTGATCTCCTGGCAATTCATCACACCTTCGATGATCGCTTTGTCGTGGGGCGGCAACACCTGAGCGCCGCTGGACCAGTATACCTTCACCGCATTATCGCTCGGCGGGTTGTGGCTGGCTGTCACCATGATCCCACAGTCGCACTGGAGATGGCGAACCGCAAAGGAAAGTTGTGGTGTCGCCCGGTAGTCATCAAGCAGATACACATTGATGCCCGCGGCCACCATGATCTCAGCACACAATTCCGTAAAGTGTCGTGAGCGGTGTCGAGTGTCGTACGCGATGGCACATGACAGTGATTTTTTTCCGCCATGATATTGGACGACGTAATCGGCCAGGCCCTGAGCACTCTCACCAATCGTACGATCATTGATCGCGTTGGAGCCAATCTCGTACATCCGCCCCCGGCGGCCACCGGTACCGAACGGAATAATCGTCCAGAAGACGTCATCGAGTTTCTGCCACTGCTGGTCGGAGATGTGCCGCAGAACGCTCTCTCGGTAATCACGATAGCGGTTTTCGGTCAACCAGCAGCGGATGTTCTCTACCGCACCGGCTGTGATTTTCCCATCCTGGCAAGCCATCTCGACGGCAGTCAACGCGGTTTGGACTTGCGGCGATTCGGAAAGTGCGGGGTCGGATGCCATGATGGTGCTGCTCTCAGGAAGAGGGAATCGGAAGACGCGATGTCCCACTAGTCTAGAACTTTGCAGGCCTGCCGACCACTAAGCAGGTCCGAGGAATTCGCTCAGCTAGATTGCATTGGCTGTTCACTCGTCTCAGTGCGGTCGATCGAAGTGATTTTGCTGATGGAACGGTGAGCAGCCTGCCTTTAAGCTTGGCCACTACTACGTCTCGCCTCACAAAATTAACGGCTAGGTATCGCTCCCGCGGATGATTAAAAACCGCCCGTCATGCCAGTTCAGCTGACGAGGCCCTCAGTCACGGTCATGAAGACGTCCTCGAGCGTTGGGTCGCGGTCATTGAACGATCTAATTTTCACACCCTGAGTGATCAGATAGTCCAGTAGCTGGGCAAGTCCTGCGTCGTCGGTCTCGAGTTCGGCGATGACGCGGTCCGGGCGAATCTCGAGATCCCGTAGCGCGGGGCTACTTCGCAGAATCGAAATGCCCGCTTCGCTATTCTCGGTAAAGGCGATCTCGACCATGCGGTTGCGGCGAATCTTTCGGTACACCTGCTCGATCGGTCCGTGCATTAGCAACTGACCGCGCTCGATGATTCCAATGGAGGTGCAACAGTCGGCTAGCTCCGTCAGAATATGGCTGCTGATCAAAATCGTCTTGCCCATTTTTCGGAGTTCCTTCAGCAACGCCTTGACCTCCACTCGAGCTCGCGGATCAAGCCCACTGGCGGGTTCATCTAGGATCAGTACCGGTGGATCGTGGACTAAAGTCTTCGCCAAACACAGCCGCTGCTTCATGCCCCGGGAAAGCCCGTTGACATAGTCATTGCGTTTGTGCCCGAGGTCGAGCAGCTCCAAAACGTTGTCGATGATCGGCCCTCGGGCCGCACGATTGATGCCGTAGGCGACAGCGAAAAAATCAAGAAACTCCCACACCTTCATGCCGTCGTACACGCCAAAGTTGTCGGGCATGTATCCGATCGAGCGTCGCACACCCATGGGGTCGCCCATCACATCGAATCCCGCAACTTCACCGCTGCCACGGGTCGCTTTGAGCAGCGTTGCGAGAAAGCGAATGGTTGTGCTCTTGCCCGCTCCATTGGGACCGATGAACCCAAACGTCTCCCCTGCCTCAATATTTAAGTCAATTTTGTCGACGGCCGTGAACTCGCCGTAGTCTTTGCCAAAGCCTTCAAGATGGATCATGCGAAACTTTTTGTGGAATTCAGGCAAACGGAAGGAACGGGGCGTCGCTGAAACGTCATCATACAGCAGATCGCCCCCATACCGTTTCACGGAATAGGGGGAGCATTCCGGACCGGCGATAAATGGCCAATGCGGGTGGATTGGCTTGATCCACCGCCAAAATCAATCGCTCGGTGCCGTGCTGCTGACAGACCTTGGTGATCATGCGGATTATCGCCTGCCCATAATCGCGTCCGCGGTACTCGGGAATAATGCCCATGTAGACCAACTCGATCACACATGCTGGATTTATCTGCGCAGGTTGGCTTGCGGAGGGGGCAGGATGGCGAGCTAAAATGACGCAGCCGATTGTGCTTGGTTCGTCGCCCGCCTGGCATACTTCTGCAACGGTGTACCACAGATCGGGCGAGTAGGTTTCAACGGAGCGGTAGTTTCGGACGATGTCTTGCGCGGTACGGAACTGGACCAGTGGTGGGCAGTCTAGTGAATCCACGTAGGTTCGCTCGACCAGGTCTTCAAAGGCGGTCATCTGAGTAGCATCGGTCGCGTCGAGCGGGATCGCAATGACGTTTCGCTGTTCCCGAGCGCCTGAGTTTTCATTGGTACCCTGCCGCCCTCGATGGGGCCCTCGATGGGGCCATGACCCCGTCGCATCGGCATTCAATGACAGGTACTGAAGGGTTCCCAGCCGAGTAAAGCCCATGGCGCGGGGCCAGCTTCCGACATCAGGCCTCGATTGGATCTCAGAAGATAGGACCTCAGGAGATTGCATGCCAGAAGTTGCCTCGGTGGTCGCTGAATCTGCTGACTGGGGGGCCGTCGGTTGCGGTGCTACTGCATCAGTTGCCCATTGGATGAATCGAACATCAGCTCGCCAGAAATTCAGTGCTAGTTGCTGCCAGATTGCGATCGCATGGGATTTTGACACACATGGTGCGGACAAACGTGTGTCCCCCCTAACTGTCGCAGGAGTGCGGCGAAGCGGAAAGCTGGGCTGGACCCAATCCACATGGAGTATCGTGGCGGTGTCGCTCTCAGGGGCCAGAAACGCGATTGCCATCACGCTTTCATTCAAATCCGGTTGCCCAGCCCCAGCGGCGAGACATACCAATCGCTCCTTGTGTTCCGACCGCAAAATATCCTGGATTTGGTCCGTGATCAGACTTGCTCGGGTCGGCGATAGTCGACTGAAGGCATGCGGGAGCAGGGTCGCGAGTTCTGCCAGCGTCACATCCCGTACGGATAACGAGTTAACTTGCTCAGCGTGGCTTTCCCCTGCTGCGGCGGCTAAATTAGAGGGTAGCGACGGATTTGACTCGCGGGTCATAGAGGCGAATCTACTTACCGACGCCGAGGTAACGATGGGGTTCAGCGACGTCGTGGAGGGAAGATGGAATCAATCTTTCGTGCGTTCGACGTCCTCCATCCTACTGATCACAGAAGTTAATAACATGGGATCTCAACCCAATCCTCTCGAGTACCTTTCATGACTAAGTCCCCTTCGCAACTGAAAACACGCTTGCTCAATATCCTGTTGACCGGTGTCATGCTGGCGATGGTGTGGCAGGGCGCGTTGAGCCAGCCTGCATCCGCTCAGGGGTTGATGAACCGCATTCGAGCACGCATCGAGTCGCGGATGGGGTTTCCTCCCCCTCCTCCGGGAACGCCCGCGCGACCGCTCGGGTATCGTCCGCCTGCAAGTGTCGCTCCGCCGGGAGGAGTCGACGGTCGACAATCGTCAAATTACCGGCTGCCCGCTGGCACGCCGAATTCTGCTCCGACAGCATCGTTGCAGCGGCCCCGCGTCTTGGCGACGCCAACGACGGATCAAAATCAGGCATCGCAACAAGCCCTTTCCCAGCGTTTGGGGGGCGGCGACGCTGCGGCGGAGCCTACTTTGGGAATTGAGATTGTGCCCGTTGCGATTGGCCGCGAACGTGGTTTGGAGATACAAGGATTCCGTCCTGACTCCCGCCTTCCAGAGGTCGGGATACGTCGTGGTGATGTGATCGTTGCCATGGATGGTCAACGCACGGATTCGATGGCATCGATGATCGCTGCTCGGCGTCAGATCCCACCCGGCGGACGAGCGACAATGCAGATCGTCCGAGCCGGGCAGCTCTATCAAGTCCGATTACCTGCGTGGCCAGCCGCCGACGCGGCCGGCATGCAGAGCGATGCTGTCGCCACGGCCGATCCCGCACGAATGGACTCTGCACTACGTTCTGCCGCGAAGCCGCCGGTCGAGGGCGAGCCCGCTGAGGACGGCGCCGTGTGGACTTCGCCCATCGAGTCGCCAAACGATCAGGCTGCGCAGCGGGACGTTCCGAAATACCCGGATCTGCCCGCTGGTCCCACGCTGGCGCGTCCTCGTGCGTCGCTGGGTATCAAAGCTGGCGACGCCAGTCCTCAACGTGGTGTGATCGTCGTTGAGGTGTCGGATGGATCGGCCGGTAAAGTCGGTGGTCTCCATGTCGATGACCGTATCGTGTCGGCCGCCGGGCGGTTGGTTCGAGATACCGGCGGACTGATCCGCGAACTCGCGCTCACCCAACCGGGAGACTCGCTCACGCTGGGCGTTGTTCGCGGGGATACGATGCGAGAACTGGTCGTGGAGATGGGTGACCGCGAGGGCCGACCGGTTCAGGGAGCCAATAGCCTAGCGAAAGCAGCTCGCGACCAGACCGTCACTCCCGCCGAGGCATCTGACCAAGGCGGTGCAGAGAGTCCTCAGAGCAATCTCCTCAATGGTGTCGGTGCCGCTCTGGGCAATTTCTTCGGTGGTGGTGCTTCCACTGACTCTGCGTCTCCACAAACCTCAGGCAATGTGGACGCCGCTGCGGGACAGAGAGCGTCTCAGAGCGATCAGGTCGAAGACGACTCAGCGGAGGAAAGTGCCAACGTGTTTGAGTTGCCAGCGCCTGCACCGGAGGGCGGGAGCCAACCGAATGACCCGTTGGCGCTTCCTGATGACGAGTGATTGTTCATGACCATGCGTCGCTCGCAACTCTTCAGAGTCGCGTACTATTTTGCATTTGCAGGGACGTCGATCGCATCGTAGATCGTGTCTTTTAACTTGAACTCCGTTAGCCATTGGTAGGGCATGATCTGCTCCAGTGTCACGACGACGATGCGATCCTGGGGGGATATCCAGTAGTGGGTGCTGGCGGCGCCGCCCCAACCATACTCACCAACTCGGCCATCTGGGTCCCAATCGCTCATCTGCTCACGAACACAGAAACCGAATCCAAATCCGACGCCGGTGCGCACTTCTTTGCCAAACTTGATCCAACCTACGTCTTGTGGCAATTGGTTGCTGGTCATCAATGCGACGGTCTCCTCTCGGAGTAAACGCACGTCGCCGAGTTGTCCGCCACCATCGATCATCAGCAGAAATCGCATGTAGTCACTGGCTGTGGAAACCAGCCCACCGCCACCGGAACAAAATGCGGGCTTGGCTAAATAGCGGCTTGTCTGCGGGGCATCAAGGATTGTCAGGTTCCCGCTCTTGTCTCTGCTGTAGTTGGCGGCGAAGCGGTCGACTTTGTTTGGCGGAACCCAGAAACCGGTGTCTACCATTTTCAGCGGAGCAAAAATCCTGGTTTGAAAGAATTCGTCGAGCGATAGTCCCGAGGCGACTTCGACGACCCGCCCCAATACATCCGTCGATATACCGTAATGCCAATCCGTACCTGGTTCGAACAACAGTGGCAGATCGGCGAGACGGGATTGGAACTGTTTGCTCGATACATCTCGATCGAGCAAACCGAGATTGCGGAAAGCATCATCGTAGGCGGCAACGCCCGCATCGCCGTAACTGTATCCCGAGGTGTGACGCATCAAATCAGCAATGGTCATCGTTTGCTTTGCCGGTCGGGTGCTATCACCGTCAATGACCTGGACGTGCGCGAGTTCCGGAAGGTACTTGGCCACTGGATCTTCGATACCGAGGCGTCCTTCTTCGACCAACATCATCGCGGCAGCGGTGGTGATCGCTTTGCTCATTGAATAGATGCGGAAGATCGTATCGTCTTGCATCGGTTGGTCGTCTGCGATGTCGCGTTTGCCGTATGCTCGCTGCAACACAACTTTGCCATCGCGAGCGATCATCACTACCCCGCCTGCAATTGCATGCTCAACAATGGACTGCTGCATCAATCCGTCGATCTCACTTAGTTTGTCCGACGACATTCCGACGTTCGATGGCGCGGTCGTGGGTAGATCGGCGTCGGGGATCGTAGCCATTGCGTCGGTGGGGGCTTCGACCAGTAACAGGTTGCGAAAATGGTATTCTTGAGGCTGCCGATTGCCATGCAGCTGAAGTCCGATCGGCGACGATTTCAAACGCTCAGCTGTGTCGATAAAGTCCATCACGAACTGACCGTTGGCGGCTACGCGAATGCGATTTCCTAGCACCAGAATTTCGATCTGATTCCACTCACCTACGTTCTCTAAATCGGGGTGATAGGGACCCCCATGCCCAGAGGGAAATACTCGATTACGGCCGTGGGCGTCCCACATCCCCCAGTCCTGGCAGAACATCAACAGCGGCCCCCGGAATCCAAACGCCTGGCCGGCATCTTCTATAATTTCACCGAGGCAGCACACCGCTGAATGCATGGTCGAATACTTATTTCCGGTCGTTTGTCGCACGTCTAACAACAACCGGAAATTGCGGTAGGACTTCTTGGTGAGCAGGTAGGTGCTCGCCGGATTGGGCTGATCATTTTTGGCGACAATCATCCCATCTTCAATCGACCAATACTTATCCGTCAGGCCCTGCCAGCCGGCGAAGCTAACACCGTCAAACAGCGAGGTGCTAACTTCGCCAGCAGGCAAGTTGATCTCGGCTCGAGCATCCCCGGGCGCCAGGGCGATGGTCCATCCAATGGTCAATACGACGAGGCAGCTTGTAATTCGACTCATGGGGATACTCTGGGATGGCAAATGGAGGGGGGCGTCGGTTCGCATTATCTTACTTGTTTCGAACCAACATCGCACGGGCTTCCGCCCCAATGCTCCGAATCCAACAGGCTGGAAAGCCCCTTCTTCGTCAAGCATAATTCCTGTCGATGACAACAGCGGGCAATTGGGCTGAGGTAAACTAACGTGTTCCCTTCATCGACCATCAATTCAAAATAGGAATCTGTACATGCGTTCGTCACAAAAGACGCAAACTACTGGCGACCCGTCGCGGCGGAGTTTTCTAGGCCAATCGTTGACCGCGGGTGTCGCGGCGGCGAGTTCGCTCGCCATTCCGCGGTTCGTCCGTGCTTCCACCCTCGGGTTGGGTGGCGCGGTTTCGCCGAGTGATCGTATCACCGTCGGCGGCATCGGAATTGGTCGGCGCGGCACGTACGATCTGGGGTGCTTTTTAGAACAGTCCGACGTACAGTTTGTCGCGGTCGCCGACATCAAAGAGACCCAGCGGGTGGCCGTCAAGGATCGCGTCAACGCCCATCACAATAACACTGATTGCGACACGTATCGAGATTTTCAAGAGCTGCTCGGTCGCGACGATATTGATTCGGTCTTGATCGCGACAGGCCCGAACTGGCATGCCACGGCTGCCTGCGCGGCGGCGCGAGCGGGCAAAGATATCTACTGCGAAAAACCCTGTACAAAGAACATTGCTCAGAGTCTTCAGTTGGCCGACACGATGCGGCGCAGCGGTGTCGTATTCCAAGCTGGTACCCAGCGACGAAATTTGCCGCATTTCGAATTCGCATGCATGCTCGCGCGCACCGGGCGGTTAGGCACGCTGCGGAAAGTGCACGCTCAACCCGCTGGTATGAAAACGAAGATGAGTGGTTGGCTGCCGGCTCAAGACTTGCCGCCGATCGAGGAAGTCGATTGGGACATGTACCTCGGCCCAGCAGCTTATCGGCCATACAATAAAGCGTGGTTAGACGGGTTTAATTTTGAGAAAGGCGGCGGGCTGACCGGTGGCGGCGTGCTGGAATGGGGCTCGCATTGTGTTGATCTGTGCCAATGGGCGGCCGGCGCCGACGCGACCGCTGCTATTCATTACCACGCTCCCAAGGACAAGCGGATTCTGGCCGAGTATCCCAGCGGTGTGCAGCTGGTGATTCGCGATGATGGTTGGCTACCGCTGGGGTCGTGCCCGGTTCGTTTTGAAGGTGATGACGGCTGGATCGAGACCGGGGACAGCGGCAAGTTCGTGCTCAGTTCGCCCGAACTGCTCGCCGGACGTGAAGTCGCGGAGATCGGTGGTTATCCCGCGACGTTCCATGTCCGCGATTTCCTGGACTGTGTCAAAACTCGCAGCAAGCCGCGAGCCAACGCGGAAGCCGCCTGTTATGCGCACATCACCTGCCATGCCGCTAACGTGGCCGCATTCTTGGGACGCGACGTCAATCTTGACCCGGACACCTACGAGTTCATCGACGATCCAGAAGCCAATCGATTGCGCAGTGAAGCTTTCCGGGAGCCGTGGCAAATTTGAAATCTCCGCCGTTTCCATTGACTTCACTGCCTATCCACACATCTCAACCATCATTGATCACAGCCATGTTTGTTAAACAATCCATTCTGTTAATACTCGGTTTCCTATTAACTTGTTTCCCCGCCGTCGGTCGGGGTGAGGATGTTCCCACCGAAGAGGTGATGATCGCGACGCTGACGTCCGCTGATGCACCGCCGGCTGATAAAGCCATTACCTGCAAACAGTTGGCGGTGTATGGCTCAGCAGACTGTGTGCCTGCAGTGGCCGCCCTGCTTTCCGACCCCGAACTCACTTCCTGGGCGCGGATCACGCTCGAAGCGATTGAAGACGATGCCGCCGAAGCGGCGTTGATCGAGGCAGCACCGAAACTCGAAGGCTTGCCACTGGTAGGTGTGATCAACTCGCTTGGTGTCAAAAAATCCTCGGCAGCGATCGACTTGCTCACCCAACATCTCGGCAGTGACAACGAGACGATCGCCCGAGCTGCTGCGATGTCCCTAGGTAAAATTGGCGGCTCGGATGCTATCGCGGCATTGAAGGTAGCCACGGGTGCGCCGAGAATGAACGTGCGATCGGCTGCCGCCGAAGGATTGATTCGCTGTGCCGAATTGCTACCAGCCGCTGAGGCCGCCGAGCTCTATGATTTCGTGCTTGAGAAAGACGTTCCAAATCCGCGTATTGTCGAGGCCACTCGCGGCGCCATCCTGGCACGGGGCAAGGACGGCATTGAACTGCTCGTCAAGAGTTTGGGATCGGACAATCAACGGATTCGCTACATCGCGCTGACGGCAACTCGCGAACTCAGTGGTGAGGGGGTCGCCGACGGTTTGCTTGCTGCCCGGTCTGATGTGCCGCCATCGCAAGCCGCTCTGTTCTTGATCGCATTGGGTGATCGGGGCGAAGCTACCATGCTGCCGGCCATGCTAAAGATTATCGCACAGCCCGCACCGACCGACACCGACATCGATGTAAAAACGGCAGCTCTCGGTGTTGTCCAGCGGATTGGTGATCCATCGTGTTTAGATGCCTTGATCGCCGCCGCCACGGATGACAATGATGTTGTGGCTGCGGCGGGGCGTACGGCGTTGCAAAACGTGGGCGATGAAGACATGAATTCGGTCATCGTGGAGCGGGCTCAGAAGGCGACGGGCGATGCGTTGAAAACATGGATTGAGGTCATTGGAGCACGCCGCATTAACGCTATCGAGCTCCTTGTGGCCGCAACCAAGCAGAATGATGTGTCCATTCAATCGGCAGCCTTAGCGGCACTCGGTGATGTCGCAACTCTCGACGAGTTGCCGATCTTGAGCAAGGTTGCGTTCTCGAATGACAGTGGCCGAGACAATGGTGTTCATGCTACCGCACTCAAAGCGGTTCGCGCTGCGAGCGTGCGGATGACGGATAAAGCTGCCTGCGTCGACCAGCTCGAAGCCGAGATGACGAATGCCGACCTAGCAGCTCAGCTCGAAATACTCGAAATCTTTGCCGCCATGGGTGGCCCGGATGCGTTGCAGGCGATCGAGAAGTCTGCCCTCAGCAGTTCGGCCGCACTCCAGAATGCGGCGACGCGTTTACTCGGTGGTTGGATGACGGTCGATGCTGCGAACGTCTTGGAGAAGGTTGCTGCGCGACATGATCACCCCTATCGGATTCGCGCAGCCCGTGGTTATCTGCGGTTGCTTCGCCAATTTCCGATGCCGCCCGCTCAGCGCAATGAGATGGCCGAGACGGCCATGTCGTTCAGCGACCGCGATGATGAAAAACGTTTGATTTTAGATGCAGCCGGGCGATACCCGAGTCCCAAGATGCTGCAACTCGTCGTGCAAATCGGCGAGAGTGAATCGCTCAAAAACGAAGCACAAGCGGTGGGCATGGCGATCGCCCGCGATCTCAAGCCCTCGGATCAAGTTGCCAAACTGCTCGCTGAACTCGATATCGAAGAAGTGAACGTGGAGATTGTCCGGGCAATGTATGGTGCCGCGGGCGAGCAGGTCGATGTCACCGAACGGTTGCAAAAGCAGGTTGGCAAACTACCCATCATTCGGCTTGCCAATCCGAACTACAACTCCAACTTCGGTGGCGATCCTGCACCAGGGAAACCCAAGCAGCTGACCATCGAGTATCGTCTCGATGGCAAGGCTGGAAGTTCGGTGTTCAACGAAAACGATCCGATCGTGCTGAACATTCCCGATTGATTGAATTTGTTTGCAGGGACTACGGTTTCATCCACGAGCGGTTTGCCCGCTCGGGACAAGGGGCCTCTGCTATGTTCCCTCAGCGCCTATGTTCCCTCAGCGCCGCGCGATCACCGCGTCGCTGAGATCTTTCAGGATCAGCTTCGTTTCTTCCCAATTGATGCACGCATCGGTGATGCTCTGACCGCGAACGAGTTCGCCCTTGCCGAGACTCTGATTGCCTTCGACGAGGTTGCTCTCGATCATGACGCCCATGATCCGCAAATCACCGTCACTGACCTGGCTGCAGATATCGCGACAGACGTAGCGCTGCCGCGTGTGCTTCTTGCGACTGTTGGCGTGACTGGTGTCGATCATGATGCGGGCCGGTAGATTGGCTTTGGTAAGCAGATCTGATGCTGCATCGATACTCGCGGCGTCATAGTTAGTGTGCGTGCCGCCGCGCATGATGACGTGACAATCGCTGTTGCCGGTCGTTGCGAAAATGGCCGAGGTGCCCTCTTTCGTCACAGAGAGGAAATGGTGGGGGCGTTGGGCGGAACAGATCGCATCGACAGCGATCTGCACATTGCCGCTCGTACCATTCTTGAACCCTACCGGGCACGATAACCCGGACGCCAGCTCACGGTGACCTTGACTCTCGGTGGTCCGCGCCCCGATAGCTCCCCAGCCGACCAAGTCAGCGATGTATTGCGGGCTGATCAGGTCCAAGAACTCCGTGCCGGTGGGCAAGCCGAGGGCATTGATGTCTCGCAGTAGGCCGCGGGCAGTACGTAAACCACGATTAATTTCGAAGCTGTCATCGAGTCCAGGGTCATTGATCAGACCTTTCCACCCGACGGTCGTCCGCGGTTTTTCAAAATAGACCCGCATCACGATCAGCAACTCGCTAGCATGTTCTTCTTGCGCTGCGGCCAGCAGGTTCGCGTACTCGATCGCTGCTTCAGGATCGTGGATCGAACACGGCCCCACGACGACAACCAAGCGGTCGTCTTCTTGGCAGAGGATACGCCGGATTCCATCACGCGCCGCAGTCACGGTTTCGGCGACTTTCGGCGAGCTCGGGATTTCGCTCATCAGTTCCCGCGGCGGCATCAGTGGCTTCATCGCTCCAATCCGAAGATCGTCGGTTGCCGGAGTCTGGGTCTTTTCGGTCATCAAGTCGTCTACACGAATAGCTGGGGCAGTGGGGAAACAGAGCTTCTGGGAAAAGGGAATTGCCCCTTATTCCCTTACGACTATCGTTGATCAACGCCAAAGATCAACGGGGGCCGCGTAAAAATACCGGAACGCGGTCGGTGGAAGATTCCGCATCATAACGATAACCATCCTCAGCAAATTGCGTCAGCTTGGCGAGCGTCCTCGCCCGCTGGCGGATCACCCACGCCGCCATCGTGCCGCGTGCCTTTTTGGCAAAAAAGCTGATGATTTTGTAGCTGCCGTTCTTGAACTCCTTGAACGCTGGTGCCACCACGGGAGCGGGAAGAGCGGACGCTTTGATCGAACGAAAATACTCGTTCGAAGCCAAATTCAGTAGGAAGCGGGAATTGTCAGCCCGCATCGATTCAGCGATCCGCGTGGTGATGCGGTCACCCCAGAATGCATACAAATCTTTGCCGCGCGAATTTGGTAGCGCGGTCCCCATCTCCAACCGATACGGCAGGATCCGATCAAATGGTCGCAGCACACCGTAGAGCCCTGACAGCATTCGCAGTTGAACCTGAGCCCGTTCGAGTTGTTTGTCCGTGAAGGTATCAGCCTGCAACCCTTGGTACACGTCACCTTGGAAGGCAAAGATCGCCTGTTTGGCGCCTGGTTGCGGGTGGGGCACGCACCAGTCCTGGAATCTCGCGTGATTGAGTTCAGCCAGCGACTCGCTGATGCCCATCAAATTTCGCAGGTCTCCCGGCGTCTGCTGCTTCAGCAATCCGATCAACTCTTGGCTGTCGGCAATGAGTTCCGGATTGGTCGCATGGGAAACGGGCGGCTCGGAATCAAAATCAAGCGTTTTTGCGGGCGAGAGGACAATCAACATGACTCATTCAGTTCTGGAAAGACGCCCGCATCGAGATCTTGGCGGGCGATGATCGCTTTGATACGAGTAAGAAAATCGCTTTTGAGGTTCGCCACCTGTTGCTGCGTCAGGTCCAACCGTTTTGCGACGTCGAGATTACTGCGTCCAGCGACAAACAACATTTCGATCGCTTGCAGTTTGGCGTAGTTACCGCTCTCCCGCCAGTGAGCGATCTGGTCAGCGATCGCGGCAGCCACGACATGTTGCTCGAGTTCCATTCGCTCGGCACTACGCGCAATCGAACTGGCTACCCGTCCGCGACCGGCAATGGGCAACTCGCCCAACGTGCCGTCGTCGGTACCGCCGCGACCGTAGAGCGGTAGGGTCGGTCGCCGTCCCATTTTTCGCAGATGGTCGGTGAGCTTGTAGCCGCAGATCGAAAACAAGTAGTTTTCCAATCGACGGCGGCGGTCGTAGTTGGGCAGCGAAACGAGAAAGCCGATCAAGGTTTCCTGAACGATATCTTCGCTCACATTGCGATCGTGCAAGCGGCGAAAGACGAAGGCGAGCAATCGACCTTCGTACTGGTCGATCAAACTCCGCCACGCCGATTCGTCGCCGGCCTGGATGGCATCGATCAAGGCGGCCTCGTCCGCGTCAGGCAGCGTACTGGTCGATGCGGGGTCCAAATGGGATCGGGAGGAAGTCATACCCACCAGTCTAGCAATGCGCGTGAGTCTGCACGATGCGTCATTTTCGACCGAGGGGGCGGCCGGTCACGAGTAGCCGGCATGTATCCGCTCAGATCAACGGAGCTATTTCGCTACAATCATCCTTTCATCTGTTACTGCCCTCGATCTCGAGAACGATTCCTTGACCTCATCAGCTGATTCCGCTCACTCAGACCAAACCCCAGAAAAACTGCGAGCGTCGTTGATACGCGCACGCTGTGCCGCGTGTGAGGGCGGCGTCGACCCTCTTCCGATGGAAACGGCCCGCGAGTACCTCGTGGCGCTCTCCAGCTGGCAACTTGACGAATCAAGCGGCAGTATTTCTCGCCAGATCCAGGGTGGATCGTTCGTCCAAGTCATCGACATCGTCAATCGCATCGCTGTCCTGGCGGAAGATCAGCAGCATCATCCCGATTTGCACGTGACCGGCTATCGACATCTGAAGGTCGTCTTGACGACTCATGCGATCGGCGGGCTGAGCGAGAACGATTTTATCGTTGCTGCGAAAATCGACGAGCTGCTGGCGGCGTAGTGGGCGTCATTATCGATCGACGGCTTCGTCCCTGGCAAGTCCTTGCAGGGTTAGCACGAGCTGTCTGGAAGACGCGTGATCACGATGTTCACAGAGGTAGATTCCCTGCCAGGTCCCGAGGTGCAATCGCCCGGCCCGGATAGGAATTGTCACAGAAGCGCCCATCATCGACGCCTTTACATGGGCGGGCATGTCGTCAGGTCCTTCGAGCGTGTGAAAATAGGCAAGATTCTCGGGGACGACGTGATTCATCGCGGTTTCAAAATCCACCCGTACGTCCGAGTCAGCATTCTCATTGATCGTCAGTGAGGCGCTGGTGTGCTGAATGAAACAGTGCAGCAGCCCGATTTGAACCTGGCCAAGTTCGGGCGTGGCGGCTTCGATGGCGGGCGTGATCAGATGGAATCCGCGGCGGTGAGGCGGCAGTCGGAGCTCATGTTGCGTCCAAATCATCGTCAGAAATGTCCCGAAAGGAGAAGACTCGGTAAAAAAAATAAAAATATTTTGTGTTCGCGCACGATCACGCAGGTTGTTTGAGATAGCGCGAAAATCGGGTCGTGGAGGCGGTTCGGCCGATTCGTGTAGCAATCATCGCTTTTCTGTCAACCACAACTAGGGCCCCTTCACATTGGAGGCAAAGTAAGATACTGCCCCCTTGATCAAACCGCTCCATTTTGCTTGGCATTTTGGCCCGCCCGTTCGCGTCACGAATTGCCTGTTCGTTGCCAACGGACCAGTCCCGGTCAGCGTCATGCGTGAGTGACTTTACGCGTGTTCGTGCCGGAAAATTTTCTTGACTACCGGTCGATCTCGCCAATAATCCTCTCGTGTGATGTCCGCCATCGAAACGAATTCACTGGCGAACGGTCAAGTTAAATTTTTGTAGCCGCGAATCCCCCGGACGGGGCGCGGTGTCTCTGGGAACTCAGAAAACGCATGACTCATTGTAAGAACGTCTTCGAAGCAATCCTTCGTTATGGTCACGATGAAGACTTCAGCCCGCAAGAGGATGAACACTTCATCGCTACGGACGCCCCCGCGGGCAGTCCTGAGAAAATCGAGGTGCTCCGCCGCCGAGTCGAACTTGGTCAACCGCTTTGGCATACCACCGACCGCGTGGACTATAGCGGCTTGACTGGCGCAATTCGCCCCCGCGAATAGTGTTGCTCCTTGCTCACAAATCCAAATTGACCCAGAAACCTCGGTTGCCTCCAAGCAGCCGAGGTTTTTTGTTTGCCCAAGTCGGCGACTGCCCACCTTCGCTTTCCGGCGTCAGCGATGCTAAGTAGGCGAGTCTCTCCGAGTCTCGTGTTCGAGTCCCACACTCGAGTCTCGGAGAGACTCGGCTACTCGCAGCGGGTATACTTCGGTCGGCACTTCGCCTCGCTTTTTCATTGGGCATCGATGGGGAGAACCAATTTCAAGTTCCGGCGCTTGCGATGCTAAGTAGGCGAGTCTCTCCGAGACTCGTGTTGGAGTCCCACACTCGAGTCTCGGAGAGACTCGGCTACTCACAGCGGGTATACTTCGGTCGGCACTTCGCCTCGCTTTTTCATTGGGGCATCGATGGGGAGAACCAATTTCAAGTTCCGGCGCTTGCGATGCTAAGTAGGCGAGTCTCTCCGAGACTCGTGTTCGAGTCCCACACTCGAGTCTCGGAGAGACTCGGCTACTCACAGCGGGTATACTTCGGTTGACACTTTGCCCCGCTTTTTCATTGGGGCATTGATGGGGAGAACCAATTTCAAGTTCCGGCGCTTGCGATGATAAGTAGGCGAGTCTCTCCGAGACTCGTGTTGGAGTCCCACACTCGAGTCTCGGAGAGACTCGGCTACTCACAGCGGGTATACTTCGGTTGGCACTTTGCCCCGCTTTTTCATTGGGGCATCGATCGGGAGAACCAATTTTAAGTTCCGTCCGACTACCACCTCACTCCTAGGATTCGTCTTTCGTGAAGCTTCGCGTCGGCCTGATCGGTCTTGGAGACCACTGGCAATCTCTTCATCGCCCTGCCCTGCGGATGCTCCACGAGCGTTTCGACGTTCGCGCCATTTATTGTTCGGTATCGAAACTTGCTGAAAACGCAGTTGCTGAGTTTCAGGCTGACCCGGTCGATGGTTACCAGGCGATGGTCGGTCGCGATGACATTGATGCCGTGTTGGTACTCGAGCAGTCCTGGCTCAAACATCTGCCGGCACTGGCCGCCTGCAGTCATGGCAAAGCCATTTACTGGGCGGGTTGTTTAGATTTTGACCCTGTCACAGACGCTGGGTTTCGCCGGTCAGTCGAGGACTCGGGGGTCGCGTTCATGGCCAGTTTCCCACGCCGATTTGCTCCTGCGACGCTCCGTTTAAAGGAGCTTATTGCGACACATCTCGGTCCGCCACGATTGCTGTTTTGCCACAAACGACTCAGTCTGCTAGAGCAGCAGACCCGTTTGTCTCGGCGTGGAGACCCCACCGATCCGGTTCGCAGTCGCCATCACGAACATCACGACGGTGAGCATTCCACAGGCGCTGCGCGTGGCCACATCGAGGCTCGGGCAACGATGAGAAATCAACTCATCGAGCTGATTGACTGGTGCAGCTATGTCGTCGGCAGTCGTGCCGAGAGCGTGATGTCGGCGAATTGCTACGCATCGAGTCCGTGGGACTACCGCGCCTTGAGCCTTCGTTTTGGGTCGGCCCATGACGTGTTGAGCGCTTCTCAGACTCCCCATGTGCTGGCCAATTCCGACGCGGTGACGGCCCAAGTGAGTTTCGGGAACTACATTCCCGCGAAGTGGCAGGAAGCGATTGGCTTTCGTCCGCCTGCGGCGATGCAGGTGTGCTGTGAAAATGGCGTCGCCTTCGTCGACCTACCCGGCACGCTGGTGTGGTTCGACGACATCGGGCGTCATCAGGAGTCGCTGGAGAGCGAGTCGCCTGTGGGTGAGAAAATGTTGGCTCAATTTCACCGCGCTGTAACGAGTCTGGTGCGGAATCTCAGCGGGCTCGAGGAAGCTTTCCAAGCCTCGGCTATTCTACGGGCTGCGGAACAGAGCAGTGCCAATGGGCAACGTGTCCTGGTTTGATGTCTGGAGGCGGACAAAAAGAACTTTCCCACTTCATTGAGTGAATTAATGGCTAAATCCGCTCATCCCGCCCTCAGAAACACCCGATCAATCTTGCAGCAAACGGCTTCATGCCTAAAATGCACTTAGCAAGCCTTGTGAGGCTTGTCAGGACTCAGCCCATCACATCGGCAGAGGGATCATTTTCAGGGTTCGTCTGAGTCAATCCAAGGCACGTGCAGTAGCACGCCGAGACTCACGCGTTTCTCCCAGCGGCTCCATTTGCCGCCGCGCGGCTGAGACCGAATTGGACCGGCAGGTCGTCTCGATGGAGACAGCCTGTCGGTTTTTTTATGCGCTCACGTTTCGATGCCACGCCACCACCTCGATACATCGCTAGCACGTCGAATTCGAAACTGAATCGCTCAGGCGTTCCCAGAGCCCAGATGAGGATCGCCTCGACGGCATGGGGTGGGTGCATCCATGCTGTGATCCTGGATCATGTCGAGCACTGGCCCGGCTGGCACTGGCCCGGCTGGCACTGGCGCAGATGTTCGTAGAGGACGATTCCAGCGGTCGTGGCAAGGTTCAGGCTGCGCACGACGGGTTGTGTGGGTAAACGTACCGCCCGCTCATCGTGAGGATCGAGAATCTGTGCCGGCAAGCCGCTCGTTTCGCGACCAAAAACAAACACATCGCCCCGGCGAAGTGGCGCGTCCCAGAGCATGCGCTTGGCAAATCGCGATAAAAAGTAAAAGCGGGCGGGATCGAGTCGCTCTGTCAGGGCATCCCAGCTCGGTACCATTTCAATATCGAGATGCTGCCAATAGTCCAGGCCAGCTCGGCGGAGCCGTCTCTCGTCAAAGGAGAACGCGGCGGGTTGCACAATCCACAGTTTTGCTCCGACCGCGACACAGGTGCGGCCGATATTACCCGTGTTCTGTGGGATTTCCGGCTGGTAGAGCACTACGTGCGCGGGCGGATCGATCGGCGGGGAGGCGGTCGCGGGAGACGTTTTTTCCATATCACTCATGTGGGCAATCTCAGTGCAGCAGCATTCGTCACAGCGACAGGGCCCAAAACAATGCTATCATCAATAGCAGCGTCCAGGCGGTCCATTTCCAAATCGCGGGTAGGTGATTGTTCGAGTTGGTCGTCTCCGGAAACTCATTCTGAATGAATTCATCATAATCGTCATCGTCCCAGTCATCTGTGTCGTCCCAGTCTTGCGTCATGGTGATGTCTCCAAAATGCCCTCTCCAGGGTGATGCCAGCGAGCATGATGTCGATTATTCTATCAGTAGTGGCGCACCAACGCGTACGCCGCTGCCCTCCACGATTTTCTGGATCACCCCCGCACTGGATGATTCAACGCCTCGATTCCAACCGGTTCTCTTGAAGGTCCCTCAATGAAATCCATTCCCGCCCTGTTGAGCGACGCTTTCTCCCGCAGGAGCCTGGCGTCTTGGCTGGCGATTTTCGTCATCGGTGTTTCGCTGTCCAGCCCGCTGGCAATTTCCACGGCGATCGCTCAAGACGATGCTGCTGCAGAGTTTGGCGGTGGTGACGACGTTGAGCCACCGGCAGAGCAACCCGTCGATGCGGGTGGTGATGCGGTTGCTGGTCAGGAAGCGGCGGGCGAAGCCGACGGCGGCCAAGCGGATGCTAATGGTGCTGCGGAGACACAGAAGAAAGATCAATCGTTGTTGACGTGGTTCATTAAATCGCTCGGTATCCCGTATGTGATCGTCTTTTTGGCACTTTCGGTGACACTCGTGTCGCTGTTCGTGATGAACATGCTCGCTGCCCGGCGGGACACGCTCTGTCCACACGATTTGGTGGAGGAATTCGGTCAGCGACTCGATGAGAACGACAATCAAGGTGCCTACGATCTCGCCAAGAATGACGAATCGGTGCTTGGCCAGGTCCTTGCTGCCGGCCTCGCAAAGGTCTCGCGCGGCTATCCCAAAGCACTCGAGGGCATGCAGGAAGTCGGTGAAGAGGAAAGCATGAAGCTCGAGCACCGCCTCAGCTACATGGCGTTGATCGGCAACCTCAGCCCCATGATCGGATTGTTCGGTACCGTGCAGGGAATGATTGCATCGTTCCAGGTGATCGCTAACGGTGGCACGACGCCCGAGCCCTCCGCGCTCGCCGAAGGGATTTCAACGGCGCTGTTCACCACTTTGGTCGGCCTGTTTATCGCAATTCCCGCGATCGCCGCCTACAATATCCTGCGCAACCGGGTCGCGCGATTGCTACTTGAAGTGGGCGTCGAAAGCGAAAATTTGATGAGCCGATTTGAAGATACGACGCCCAAGACCGGAGCTCGCTGATCATGCGTGTCAAACGAAAGTCGGTTGACATGGCCGAAGGCGATATGACGCCGATGATCGACATGACGTTCCAATTGATTGCCTTCTTCATGGTGCTGATTAATTTCGCTCAAACCGAAGCTAACGATCACGTCGTGCTGCCTAACAGTCAGCTCGTTAAACCGCCCGAAGCACCGCTGGAAGCACCCATTATTCTGCACGTGGCCGCCGATGGACGAATTTATGTCGGCGGCGATGACTACACTGCCGAGACGCTGCGCCTTGGTCTTGACCGGGAACTCGCGGTCATTCGTGGCGAAGGCAAGACCCCGGCGGATGCCAACGTCGTGATTCGAGGTCACAAAGACTGCGCCGCGGGTGAGATTCAGGAAATCGTGCGAGTTTGTCAGGATTCGCAACTCGTCAACTTTGCTCTGCGTGTGAAAGAGGATAAGTCATGAAGATCCGCAATCCACCCGCTCCAGAGAAGAGCGAGCTGAACATGACGAGTATGATCGATATCGTGTTCTTGTTGCTAATCTTCTTCGTGATGACTTTCAAAGTCGTTGAGCTCGAGGGCGACTTCAGTATCAAGATGCCGTTGGCGGGTACTTCCAATTCAACCATCGATCCCACCGACTTGCCGCTGAAACTGCGTTTGCTGGCCGATGACACCGGCAACCTCGCTGGTATGAAGCTCAACGACATCCAAATGGGTACCGGGACTGCAGGTTTTGACAAACTGCGGACCACGATCGTCGGACAAATCGCCTCGGCAGGCCCCGTCGCTGAAGAGGCCGGCGAGGGACCGGAAGTGGAAATCGATACGGATTACAACCTGCGATATGAATACGTGATCCGGGCAATCACAGCGGTGAGTGGCTACAAGGATGGAAATCAAGTCGTCAAATTGATCGAGAAAATTAAGTTTGCTAAGCCCCGTCGCTGAGTCTCCATCCGAAAAGGGGTCTGACCCTTCTGAAACATTTACCAGAGGAGGGTCAGACCCCTTTTTAGTTTGGCTGGATTTATCGTGATCGTGCTGCTCGATAACTACGACTCATTCGTGCACAATGTCGCCCGTTACCTCCGACTCGCCGGGAAAGCGACTCGCGTGATCCGCAGTGATGAAATCACGGTCGATCAGTGCTATCAATTGCAACCCGAAGCGATTGTGCTCTCACCGGGGCCCCATCGACCCGAGCAAGCAGGATGCTGCCTCGATGTCGTTCGCTCGCTCGCAGGTGAAATCCCTATCCTCGGAATCTGCTTGGGGCACCAATCGATTGCCGCTGCATATGGGGGCGACGTGATCGTCTCTCCGCCTGCTCATGCGATGGCTTCGATCATCAGCCACAACTCAACGGGCATTTTCAGTGGCTTGCCACAATCGATTTCTGTGGGCAGGTATCATTCTCTCTGCGTCGACGCGAGGACTTTGCCGGCGTCACTGGAAATCACTGCCACGACGTTGGCGGCGCCTGAATCGCCGTCGATTGTCATGGGGATTTCCGACCATGCCCGATGCGTTCATGGGGTGCAGTTCCATCCGGAGTCACTGCTGACCGAACATGGTCATGATTTGTTCCGGAATTTCTTCGTTCTGGTCGATCGTCACCATGAGCGAGCTCGGCGCATTTTCGGTGCAAACGGTGGTACCGGTCGGCCGGTGGTTTGGATGTCGCGAACCGGGTTTGCACATCATGGATCCAAGACCGACTTAAGCTCGCATGATGTCTCCTCACCGACCCTCTACCGCAAATCACCACTGCCCACCCTGTCCATCGCCCCACCTCGACCGCTGCCGGGACGTCCCAATCCACTCACTGGCAATGCGGATCAATGATCCTGGAATCGATCGTCACGACCGTCAGTCCGGAAGGACGCGTGAATATCGCACCGATGGGCCCGATCGTCCGGCCACCGAGCGGCGATGCGGCTTTCCCCACCTTTTGCTTGCGTCCCTACGAAGGTTCGCGAACCTGCGGCAACCTATTAGACAACGGCAAAGCGGTCATCCACGTGACCGATGACGTGCTGTTGCTCGCTCGCGCCGCAATTGGAACTATCGACCCGACTGGGCTGGTTTGCCAAGCCGAAGGAGCCTCCCGGGAGCACGTTCGGCTGGTCGACTGTCACCGCTGGTTCGCGATCGAGGTCACTCACGCGGGCGGAACTCCTCCCCGACACGAGTTGGTTGCGACCTGCATTGCCGAGGGGACGGTACGTCCATTCTTTGGATTCAATCGCGCCAAGCACGCGGTCATCGAAGCAGCGATCCTCGCGACTCGGATCGGCATGATTGATTCGACACAGATCAAAGATGAACTGCAGCGACTCGCAGTCCCCGTTCAGAAAACGGCGGGACCGGACGAGCTCGCCGCCTTCGAGCTCGTGCAAAAGTATATCGAGCAGCGAATGATCTCTCCTGCCGAGTATTTGGCATGACACAGCGGCTCCGAATTACGACGGGTGCACGGTTGCACTTCGGTCTCCTTGACGTCGCGGCGCCTTTCGGAGGTTGTGGTGTGATGATTGATGCGCCGAACACCGTTGTCACGGCGAAAACATCGGTCGAGTTTTCATTCACAGCAACTATGAATGGCTCCGAACACCGCGTCCGTGAGCATCACAAGCGAGCTCACGCGATTGCTCAGCGGATTGCGGACGCCACCGGCTCGGCAAAGCGGCTGCCGCCTGTCCATGTCGAGGTGCTCGACGCAGCACCCGCGCACACCGGACTCGGCAGCGGCACGCAGCTGTCCTTGGCAATCGCCGAAGCGATATTGAGGGTGTCACCCGGCGCGATGGCGTCGGAGTTGGCTGGTGACCTGCTGGGTATGCCGCCGCGAGCGGGCGAACTTTGGCTGGCTGCTGCCGACCGTGGCAGACGCTCAGCGGTGGGCACCCATGGCTACCTGGCTGGCGGGTTCATTGCCGAGGGGTTGAAACCCTCAGGGGAACATGATCCGCTCAATCCGCTTGACGTGCGGCTTGAGATGCCACCGGCCTGGCGCGTCACGATCCTGTTACCAGTTGCGACGCCTGACGATGCTAGCACCGTCAGTGGTGAGCAAGAGCAGGCCAAGTTCGAAGCTCTCAGGGCGGCTGCGGTTGATTGCCGTAGCGCCCTTGCCGACATTCTCACAACGCGGCTTGTGCCAGCCATTGAAGATGCTGACTTTGCTTCCTTTTGCGCCGCGACGACAGAGTACAACCAGCGAAGTGGCGAGTTGTTTGCGTCCGTCCAGGGAGGCGCCTACAACGGAGCTGTTACCACACGTCTCATCACGCGACTGCGCACGGCGGGTTTTGCCGGAGTCGGCCAAAGTAGCTGGGGACCAGGCGTGTTTGTCTGGCATCCCGATGCACAAGCCGCTGCGCAGTTTGAGCAGCAATGGAGCAGCGCCGAACTCCAGGTTTTCGTCGCCCGCCCGCTCTCGACAGGTCGCCTGGCGGAGTTGGCCTAACGTGACCCTACCTCAAAAACTGCGGTAGCTTCCTGAGCGGTTTGGTTAGTCGCAGGCCCCACGGTGGTGGCAGCCCGTTGCTGGTCCACGCAAGGCGGTCATCGGCGTTGGCGTTCATGCGATTGCGGATACTTGCGTTGCTAGCACCGCCCATTCGCATCTTGACCATCACCTGCGGTACGTAACGCATCGAAATTTGATGCTTGACCATCATCCGCACCAGTAACTCGTAATCCGCCGCCGTCTTCATGTGATCGTTGAATACTCCAAAACGATCGTAGCACGATCGCCGCAGGTACACCGTGGGATGCGGTGGCATCCAACCGCGACGAAATTTGGTGACTTCGTACTCTCCTGAGACCCACTTTCGACGAACGCGCTCGGGCGACTCTGCGTCGACATAGTCCAAATCCCCATAGACACCGTCGAATCTCGGGTCAACCAAGCCATCGGCAACTCGCCTCAGCACGTCCTCATCGGCGAACCAGTCATCGGCATGCAGGAATCCGATCACATCTCCAGTAGCTGCCGCAATGCCCTTATTGAGCGCGTCGTAGATTCCATTATCCGCTTCGCGAATGGATTTCGTGATTCGGTTGCCGTAGTTAGTGACCACGTCGGCGGTACCGTCGGTTGAATTTCCGTCGACAACGATGTATTCCAGATTCACTTCACGTTGAGCCAATACTGACTCAATCGCAACACGGATCGTGTCGGATCGATTGTACACCGCGGTAATGACGGAGATCTTCATCATTCCATGTGTGCTCTTAGGCGTGCGATGGTAAGAAGCGCGGTCGCCCAGTGGATCAAGGATTTAGGCCAAGCGTGTTGAACGCTACTAAGTACCCAAAGCTGAAAAACGCTTAACAATCCGCTCACCCCGGCTTTACCTGCCGGTCGATTGAGCTTTTCTTTTGGAACGCTTCGGGGAAATCGGCTCGATGTCGGTCGATGATGCAGTTGCCTAGCACCAATGCATCCATATCAGTCCGCAAGAAGCATGAGATGGCCTCGGCGGGTGTCCGCACTACCGGCTCGTTCTCATTGAGTGAGGTGTTTAAAACAATCGGCACGCCCGTTTTCTCGTAGAAACGCGTGATTAGCGCGTGGTACAACGGATTGGTGGATTTGGAAACGGTTTGCAGGCGGCCGCTGCCATCGACATGAGTAACCGCCGGGATCAGTTCTCGTTTCTCGCGTCGAATCGGGAACACTTTCTCCATATAAGGCGTGGGTTCATTGATTTCAAACCACTCGCCGGCATGCTCCTCCAAGATGCTCGGCGCGAACGGTCGAAACTTCTCGCGATACTTTATTCGTAAATTAATGATATCGCGCATATCGGTCCGTCGCGGGTCCGCGATTAGTGAGCGACTGCCCAACGCCCTGGCGCCAAACTCCATTCGTCCTTGAAACCACCCCACAACCTTCCCGTCTAGCATCAAGTTGGTCGTTTGATCCACCAGGTCTGCTTGGTCCACGCAGTCGAACGGCAGTTCTGCCGTGCGGATGGCGTTGGCACATTCATCGTCAGTGCTTTCGCAGCCCCAGTATGCGTGATCTTGCACGAAGCTGCGTGGATTACCGAGGACCTTGTTCCATACATAGAACGCTGCTCCGAAAGCAGTCCCGTTATCGGCCGCTCCCGCAGGAATATAGACGTGTTTAAAAGGAGTCTGAGAGGTGATTTTTCCATTGGCAACTGAGTTCATCGCCACGCCTCCTGTCATGCACAAATTCTCACATTGGGTTTTTGCATGCAATCGAGTGAGCATGTGCAAGATGATCTCCTCCGTGACGACTTGCAAGCTCTTCGCGATATTATCGTGTCGAGATGTCATCGGTTCGTCTCTCGCTCGCATCGGTCCGAGCTCAGCAATCAGCTTCTGTGAATGAAATGGTTCGATGATTGGCGCGCCATCATTCCACTTCATCTTGACACCCGTTTTTTGGTGCGTGAAATACTCTAAGTTGAGCTCAAACGTGTCTCTTTTAGGGCGGATCATCTTGCGGATGGAATCTGCAAACTCCGGTTCTCCGTATGGGGCGAGTCCCATGACTTTGTACTCGTCACCATAATAGGGGAATCCCAAGAACATCGTGATCGTGCTATACAAAAATCCGATCGAGTGTGGGAACCATACACGATCGAATTCTCGCCAGCCCGTGCCCTTTGCGTGGGCAGTCATCGTCGACGTGAAATCACCCATGCCATCGACCGACAGCACAGCAGCCTCCTCGAAAGGCGAGAGCAAAAAGCCAGCCGAAACATGCGTCTGATGGTGCTCAATGCGGTGGAACTGAGCACGAACCGTCGATCGGTCCACACCGAGTCCCCGAGCCAACTGATCCTCCAGACCGAGCGTTTTTCCTTGGCGTTTCACACGGTCGAGTATCGCTCGGGCGCTGGGGCGGTGCGAAGCCACGAAGGCCAACCGCCGCGCAAGATTCGCTCGCGGGTCGAATGAGATGGCCACGTGATCGACATCGCTGATGCTGATCCCCGCCACCTCGAGACAGTACTGAATCGACTGCGCAGGAAACCCAGCCCAATGTTTGATCCGGTTAAACCGCTCCTCCTCCACCGCGGCAACAAGTTGTCCATCGACGACAAGTGACGCCGACGCATCACCATGATAGGCGTTGATTCCAATAATGTTCATGAGGCGGTGAGCAAGTTATGAATTGCAGACAATGCGTCCGCATGGGTTGTTGATCGCAATCAATCAACGCGGGCAAAGGGAGTCTTCTTGAGAACTCGGCCAGCCACGCGATTTTGAGATAATTGTCTGAGCGTGCATTTACGTCGTTGTGGTATCGTCTAATCCACAGGCTCGTTCTGCTGGAATCGCGAGTGTATTGAATCTGCAGGAATCGATTCTTATTGGATCCACCGCATCACCGTCGAATAGAACGTATTTGTTCGCCGAGAATACTGCAGCAACATGCTCGCTCTGTGCACCGGATACTTCAATATAGAAAGACGGTCGATGTACACTCAGTATGTGTTGCGCTCCTCGCAAGACCTGCATCTCCGCACCCTCTACATCAACCTTGATGAAATCTGGCACTCCAAAGGTTTCAACCAAATCATCGAGTTTGAGCGTTGGCACGTACTGGGCGTATCGCGTACCACCCGCCTGCGTACGGTGGCCAGATTGTTCAAGCGAGTTCGATGCACGGCCTCGATTTGCGATAAGAAACCGGGCAACGCTCGTTTCATCAGATGCCGCACAGCACAGCACCCTCACGTTCAAGTCAGAATTGGACGGCATCTGCGCCGACCTTTGCAGCAAATCGGCGAGAAACGGATCAGCTTCAACGGCCAGAACTTTTCCAGGCGAGCCAACTCGATGGGCTGCAGCGAAGGTGAACAGCCCTACGTTTGCACCGATGTCCCAAATCGACTGTGCAGTCGACAAAGTTGTCGCGATCCGCAGTAGGCTGGGGTCACCACGCTCAAGATTGGGGAACAGATACTTCAGTGCAGCGTCGGGAGATACATGGATAGATCGCCTCCCAAAAGCCTTCGGCAGTCGCCGTCGAACAATCTTGCCACGGCCCCATCTCTCAATCAGAGTTCGAATCATTGGCCGTTCACCATTGCGTCCTTGATCGAATCATTTTCGAGTACTTGCCTGCTCGAACTTACTCGCTCTGGGAATTTACGTTCAATCAAAACCAAAGACAGCAATAATTCGGCAAACACTCGCTGCAGCGAGTAGAAGCATCCGGCCCATCCATCGCGAACGAGTCGCTTGACGAATAGGCAATAAAATAGAGTGAGCCACGGCGCAAACACGATTCTTTTTCGCAATCTGTCCTTCCAGCCAAGTGTTGAGCTGTCGCCCGCGAGTAGTTTGTCCGCTTCAAGATTTGCATACTTTATCTGCGATGAGCACCAACGCGCCAAAGACTTATGATCATCGTGAGAAACGATTGACGCCAAGTGCCCAACATCTACCTCCGAAACGTCAAGTGTCTGTGTGTGTCCGTCAGCGATATATGTGCAGTGAGCGGGGCGGAATAGCACCACCCTTGGAGGATAAAGCGACGCGTGCAGTGGGCGTCCGTAGACGCAATATCGAAATTGTACGTCAAATGCCTGTTGAGACGTTTCCAGTTTTTCTAGTTCCAGGGGGAAATCGGATCCAAACACGTAGTCAGCGTCCAGGGCAAGCACCCATTCGCTGTCGATTTTACTCAAACCAAAATTCCATTGATTGGTGTGGTTGTCAAAATCTCGATGAAATAGGTCGACGTGTGAGAACTCTGCTGCTATCGCTCGGGTCCTGTCGCTGCTGCCACTATCAACGATTACAATTCGGGAAGCCCAGTCGAGCGCCCCCAAGGAAGTGCGCAGGTTTGCCTCCTCATTGTAGGTAAGAATCAGTGCCGTAACGTGGGATAGATTCAACGGTAGCTCTGGCGTTGCTTTAGAATGTTTTTAAAGTCGGATAAAGTCGCACGGGGATTCAGGCTGTGCTCTTCTCGAGATCAGCCATTGATAGAATCGTGACATTTGTTCAGCAATTGCAGGCCACTCAAATCGATTCGCCGCCCATTGAGCGGTATGCTGACTCATCTCTAACCTTGCCTTTTCGTTTAAAGAGCAAGCTTTCTGAATCGCATCGGACAATCCTTCAACGGTCGGCTCGACGCACCAGCCGACTTCGTCATGTGCCAGTGTGCTCCAAGGGGTTCCCGTTGTCGTGATGACAGGAAGTCCAGATACTAGTGCTTCAGCGACAACGATACCGAAGTTTTCGCTGAACGAAGGAAGTATGAAAATGTCGGCGTTTGCGTACTGCTGCCATTTTTCCAGTTCATTGACTTCAGGATGAAACGATATCTCAGAGGATAGACCCAATGCAGTGATCTGTCGCTCGACTTCGCCGCGGTATCCGGCCTCGTCCGGACCAACCAATAGCAGTTCCCAATCTTGAGGATTGACTTGTTGCCAAGCTGAAATGAGATTTAGGAGTCCCTTCTTGGGGTGAATCCGAGACAGGAATAGCATGCGGTTCTTTCCATCGCGTCGATCACGGTTCGGCTTGGAGGCTGGAGGCTGTACTCCGTTTGGAATGACAGCGATCGGCTGTCGCATGCCAAGCCGCCGCAATTCGTCCGCTTCCAATTCCGAAGTGGCATGGAATGCTGTCGCCGACTCCAGGTGGCGCTTTTGATAGAGCGACCAGGCAATTCTTTTTTTTCGACTTCCATGCTCGAGTGCCCATTCCGACACCATGCCTCTGGGGGAAACAACTCGAATCCAATCTTTCTTTTTTGCCGAGCGTGCAACTGCACGATTTGATGGCAGCCAGATACCGTGGTCATGAACGAGGCAGGGGCTCGGTGCTCTCGCATGCAGTGAAGTTATTAGCTGAGAGAATGGGCCGGCGTTGAGTAGGCGGCCGAAGTAGGCAGATTCCTCGACGAAATGCACCGGAACGGAGTTGTCCGGAAGGATGGATTGGACTCCTCGCGTACGCCCCGTCACCAACTGCACATGAACGCCGCAGTTCGATAATGCCGTGCACAACGCCGGCACACTGCGGGAAGTCCCCCCATGATCGATCCGAGTGCTGGCTATGACTTTGATAACACTCACGTGAGGCTTGGTTGGTGCGTCGTCGCGTTGTTCGTAAATCAAATGATGGACTTCGTTTTACGCTTGTCGATAAACCACCGCCGCTTGCCAGCAACATTCGTCTCAACATCACTCACAAACCGAACGATGGAGCCTCCGAGTGCAGGGTGTACTTCTTTCAAGCGATCACGAATTCGAGTAGCCATCGCGGGGTCGTTTCCAGTCTCCGACACTAGGCGTATCTCCATCCGGTCGGGTAATAGTGCCATCTGAATGTTTCGGACAGCCGTTTCCTGATGGATACAGTGGAAAATCGCTACGCTATGAATTGAATTTCCGTCGTCTAATAAGATCACGTCATTCAGCCGACCGGCAATGTTTTTAAACTGGGACACATTGCCATGTTTTTGCACGCTCGCCTCGCCGATAGCGTCACCAACCTTGTAGCGGATAAGAGGAAGGTACCTGCGATACAGACTCGAGATAAGAATCGGCTTCTCGTCATCATCACTTTCTGTTGCTTCGCATTCTACATAGTTCAAATCCGAATACACCTCGAATGGAGCATCACCAACCTTAAAAGCAACTTGGCCAAATTCGGCTCCGCCATATTCCTGCACCACCGGACACCCGAATAGGTCGCTAATCATTGGGAGACTGTCAGGGCGATTGGGCGGTTCGGCAGTCGCCAGTACAAACTTCAACCCCGCCGCATGGAATCGTTCACGATACTCATTGGTGTACTGCGAGAATAGATCCAGAGCAGTTGTGTAGCCGACGAGTCCAAGCGGCCGAAATCGCAGCAATTGTTCTGCGTAGCGATGGCAATCTGATCGGTTTAGTCGGTAGGCATCGACACGGTGATAGCCAAGCAGTCGGTCCTTCGACTTTCGAATCAGATGATTCATTCGCCCTCGAATTCCTGTTCCGAGTAAGTGCGAGTGTCCCCAGATGAGAAACATGCGTGAATCCAGCGAGTACCCGAATCGCTGCCAATCCGCTAGTTTGACAACTCGCATCAAGTCGCGTTCTGCAGGACTGGATCCGATTCGTAATGGGGTACCTGTTGATCCTGCCGTTCTGGTGAAGCTGTCAGGTGGGCCCGAAGCTCTGACGAAATCCTGCGGGCGATTCTGTAATATTTGCCGTGTCAGGATTGGAATGGAACGCAGTTCGTCCCAAGAATTAATTTCGGCTGGCGCATTTTGTGCTTCGACGAGTTTCCTGTAGTAGGGAACGTCGTTTGTTGCGTCCTGCCAGGTCAACGCAATCAATTCAAGTTGCTCCGCACTTGACAGCGATTTCAATCCTCGCCGGCGTGTCGCTTTATCAAAGTCACTTCGCTGCTTTTTAAAGAGCGACGCCATGTTCATTTTGGCGGCCTTTTCGAGTTGAGAGCAGACCACATCGAGGTGGCAAATCGGTCGGGACCCCATTGCTGCACGATAGCTTCAGAACGCAGTCCCATCGAAACGCGATTGTCTACTGGCGTCCTGTGGAAGTCTATGAACGCTTGGCAAATTGATTCGGTTTGCTCTGGGTAAAAACTGGCGCCATTATGTCCTTCATCGAGGAGCACCGACGCGCAGCCACAGGTCTTTGAGATGAGGATGGGTAGTCGCGAGGCCATTGCCTCGTTGACGACTAGTCCCCATTGCTCTGTTGTGCTGGCATGCACAAACGCACTGGCAAGTCCGTAGTAAATGGGCAGTGTTTCGTACGGAATTAGCCCGGGCAGAATGATATGATTCTCCAAACCAAGTTGCTTTCGTTTTTCCAGCAGCAGTCCCTTGTCTGGGCCATCGCCCATCAGGACCAATTTCCACGCCTCCTCTCCCATCGCAACGCGATATCTCGCATAGGCCTCGAGCAAGCGAGGCAGATTCTTTTTGGGGACGAAACGATTTGCGGCGATCCAGTAATGAGAAGGCAGATCGAATTGTGCGGAATAGGACGCACGACGGCGGCGTGCCTCAGCGGCACCCGTACGGAAGTGTTCGTTGTCGACGGCATCGTATCCTGGAAAGCAGCAACTTCGATCGATGCCGAAAGACGCAGCATACTCAATATGGGGAGGCCCCCCAACGATAGCAGCATCGAACCGACCGTAGATTTCACGCTTGGCTCTTTCTTTCCAGCTTTTTCGGGGCGCATCATCGAGTTTGCTCTCCGAAAACAAAACCATGGGAATACCTCTCTTCACGCCCCATAACCACGGTCCGAGATATGCCATTGACGGCATGCCGAAGGCAATGGAATCGGGTTTCAGTTCCGATAATGCGTGATGGACAAGTCGACCTGAACGAAAACTCTGTGGTTCGGTATCGTTCTCGTTGTACGCTCTCACCACCTCGAATGGTAAAGCTCCCGGATCCGCAAACCACGGGTACTCCGCAATTCTTCCGTTTCGTAAAACCAACGCAAGTTGGCAACCGTGCTTTTCGAGTAATCGGTGCAAGGCTGTCAGGCGGGCAATGTGGTAGGGACCCGTTGCACCGATAATTACAGCAAGTTTTCCTTGGAATCTGTCGGTCTTCTGTTGGATGGGTTTAGCTGCCAATGTAGATCTATCTCTCATGAACACTCAGGGAGCCAAAGAAGTTCTGGTAAATTGCAATCACCAAAAACCAACCAACAATGCCGTAGCTCATTAACACCAAATCGATGCCAGATCGAGTGCCCGCGAAGAGAGCGAGTACGCCAATGCCGTAGACAATCAAGCCGCCGGATTTCGAATAGAGTTCGAATGTTCTCACGAGACTGATTGCCAGCCATCCAATGAACACCCCTCCCGTAGCGCATCCCAAGAAACCGAACGCCATGTAAAGTTCGCCAATTATGGATGATGAATACGAAACTCCTTTTACGCCCAGGTACCGTGGCAGATTGAAGCCCGGGTCAACAGGTTTTCCTGGCCAGAAAATACGAGGTATCGGCCGCACTGCAATCCAAAGCGGCCATTGCCAAGTCACATAGGGGTGTTTTTCCGGTACGATTTGCGTCAATTGAGTAAGACGAAGAAAGTTATCGTCCACGTGAAGATAATTTCGCTCTGTCATTCGCTCATTGAAATCACCACCAAACGCCTTCGCAATTCCAACGTTGCGATAGGTAAGGATCACTTGCATGACGAACAATAGTGCAAACGCGCATAGACCAATCGTGATTAGGGAGCGTAGGCGAACACGGGGGTTTGATAGAAGCCAAACGGTCAAAGCCGAACCAACCATCACCCCGATGATGCGCCTGCCACCGCCCACAGCCATGAACGCAGCGATGATTAGGGTCAATGATAGTGCGACTAGCGTTCTCGAGTGAAGCCAGCCCAACTGACGTGCAAGTAGGGTTACTAGCACAGGTAGTATGTAGCCAAAATACGCAAAGTGATCTAGAAAGGCGTCCCATCCACCCATCGCTCCTCGCCCCCAGGGAGACGCCCAGCGTCCTCCATTGAAGGCACCTACCATCGCGTACAAGTCAAACTTGGCTGGGACTGCGAACTTGAGGAAGGCCAGCGAAAAGGCGATGATGATCAAAGTCGTCAGCTGCCTCGGTGTCAGTTGCACGCTCAAGCCCGCCCGCAAGCGACTCGGGATGCGACCAGGTGGCAGCATGCCGCCAATCCAGACACCGCCTGTGAACAAGGCAATGCACACAAACGAATTAATGACGTCGGCCTGACTGATTCGTAGCAACGGATACGCCCCCTGAATCATATCCAATAGTAGCCAATAGACAGGAGATGCAGCGGCAATATTGAGAGCATGAAAGGCCGATTTGGGTGCGTGTTGCAGTTGCAGCAACGTAGGTACTACGAGCGCCACCGAGAAAATCGTCGCCGGTAACCGAAGCGCTCCAGCGGCTGAACATTCAACTGGAATCGTCAGGATCGCCAATCCAAGCGCAACGACCACCATCGCCAGTCCGAGCTGAGGATTCGTTTGCCAGTCAACCGTGCTTGTGCGGGAAGGTAGGTGAAGCTGCACGCTTCGAGTGCCCCAATTTGGCGGGTTGCTCGGCATGCTCATTGTTTTCGATTCCGTAGCAATTTTGGATTCACTCTGTACTTCATTGACTTGTGCAGGGAATTGATCGAAGAATACAGGGTGTCCTGCACGAGCAGTTCGGCAATGCCCAGTAAGGTGAGTGCAAGTCCTCTGCGGGCGTTTGTTACACCATGGATGCAGAATTGCATGATCAAAGCAGCTCGCTCAGGGCGTGACTCATCCGATTGGTGCTATAGGTATCGGTTTGACACGACTGCTCGGACCATTGCCGCAGCAAGTGAGGCTGCTCAAGAATCGCCTCGATAGCTTCGACAATGGCGTTAGATGAATTAAAATCCAATCGTCGTCCATTGATGCCGTCTTCTATGACATCACCACAGCATCTAGACGCAACAACAGGTAATTTCCAGGCTTGAGCTTCCAACTGGGTCAGGCCAAAACCGTCCGAGTGCGTAGGGAACAGGAATATGTCCGAATTACGGTACCATTTGTTCGTTTCGCTTCGCGGGATTGGTCCGATGAACCTAACATTGGGGATTCGGCTCCATTGCTCAGGGATCAGTTGGGGATGAGAACCAACCACTGAAAACTCAACGGGCTGCTGCAATAGTTCCTCTGCTGCCTTCAACAGTTCCAAGATACCTTTTCGGACAGTCACTTGGCCCAAGAATAGAACCTTGAGAGGGCGACGTGCAGAAAAGCGAGGAGCGAAGTCGCGTACGAAGGCCGTTGACGCCGGTGGAGGTGAGTAGGCAAGCGGAATCACTGCAAGCTTCTGAGGGGCGACTCCGGATTGTGCTACTAGCGATTGCGACCAATTTGAATTCACGACGACTCGATCTGCTAATTTGCATTCATCATGCCATTGGTCCCAGTACTGTGAAGGCGCTGGCCTCCAGGGGTTGTCCTCGAAATTTTGCTCAGCTCTTAGTTGGCTGATGAGTCGCTCGTCCTGGAATCCACCATCGATTTGGCCCAAGACAGTCATCCAACCTTGGGATTTTGCCCAGCGGAAAAGCGACAATGCAGCGTAACTATACGCGAACAGAATTGGCTGACGTTCGCTTTTCACGCTAGGTCCTGACTCGCTAGCCAATCGTATCTGTGGACGGCTTGTCAGCCACTTGATCGCTCTGCGCTGAAACCAATCATTTCGCGCAATGATGGCCTCCCATCCGCCTCGACGCTGCAGTCGCAGTCCCAACTCAAACAAAATAGACTGGAAATTCGCATGACCGACTTCAGCTGATGCTAGATCATGGCAATAGCGATCCGCCAGCCGCCGTCCCATAGATAGCCCACTCAACCGGCGGGCAGTTTCAGGAGCAATCCATGCGTCGGTGAATAGTCCGTTGAGACATCCACTGGCGTGCAGAGCCGCTGCGACCGAGTAATGCTCTCGTGCGCCAAGTTGGCAAACAGTCCAGTGAGCGTGCATGCTAGGAGGCGACTTTCCAATGTTTGAGATTTGGCAATTCAGAGTTCCATACTTTAGAGCAGGCGGGAATTAATTTGATCGTCGGTGTGCTCAGTCCGCACGGCGGTGAGAGATCGAGGGATCGGTAGTCGGCTCCCATGACATTCTGACGGGCGTACGTCGCAACTTGAGGTATGAGTGAACGCTCGTCGCACGTAGCGCCGAACGATAAACGCGGTGTCCATACAAGTGTGATGGAACGTTGAGTAGGCCTTTGACAATTCCCCGGCGTCGTCCATTGTGAAGCAGCCATTTAACTCGTTTGAGAAGCTGGCCGACTCCGATCGGCCAGCAAACAACAGGGTAGCGTAGAAACGTTAGTAGCGCAATGTTCGCGACGCTCGCGGCAGTAACTCCAGGATCTGCATGCCGTCCTAGGTCTGTATCGTGAAACACGCGCAGCCAAGGCGTATGCATAATTCGATGTCCATCCGCATGCATCCGCAGCGCCAAATCTACTTCTTCCATGCCATAGGCCATCGCCAACGGGACATAGCCCGATGTGGTTAAAAACGCGGATCGGCGGTAGATACAGGCTCCTCCCGAAAAGTCAGAGACCAAGCTAGCGTGCTGTTCGTCAGGTTTGGCGTGTTCCCCGCGATGATGCACCGCGGCATTCAAAATGGAAACATCTGGGAATGTTTCCATGAGTACAATCACTCTGGCAAAATAATCTCGCTCGACAGGATAAGAGTCGTCATCGAAGCTTGCCACGTACTCGTTTGCTGCCGTTTCGACCATCTTGTTGCGTGCTCCCCCGGGGCCTAGATTGCCGGAGCTGACGATTACCTTGGCGTGAGGGAACTCAGTCCTGACTGCCTCCGCTGTGTCTTCCTCACCGCCGTCGACATGCACCATAATCTCGTCTGGTGGAGGACTGCACTCACTGATGCATCGCATGGTTTTAAGAACCATCGCTTTCCTTTTGTGGGCGGCCACAATCGCAGATACAGGCGCTACATGCATCACTTTATAGTCTGTGTTTCAATATTTCAGTGCGACGTAGATTCTCGCTCATGACGAACGAAAGTGCCGCCACGTTTGGTGCGCAATCTTCAAACCAGGCGCGGTCAGTGTGTTTTGCGTTTTGAGTGCAAATGTCTTTGCTGCCAGGTGGTTTATTGTTGACGTGGACTCTTCGAAAAGAAGCTTTGCATGATCGTAGAGCAATTGGTCATATATCGTTAGCCGGTCAATGCACTCAATATCCTGACTGGAGAGTGGCTCAGTCGCCAACCGTCGATTGCGTCGTTTCACAACGTAGTATCTTGGTGTCTTGGACCATCGCAAAACATGGGACATGGCAATGAGGCTTTCGTCAAATCTCTCGAGAAGGCCGAAAGCAGTGAACTTGTTGTCGAGATTGGATTTTGCGATATCGAGGATTGCCTGATTACACTTGCCGAAATCAAAGTCAATGCCGGCCACGCGACGAACCTGATCATTGTCAATGCACTTGTCTTGAAATTCGCTCGCGTAGTCCTTCAGAGGAGTTCTCTTTCTTGCAGATTCATACCACCAGCCACCCTTGTCGTGATGCACTTCGGCCTCGTGACGCATGTGGTAGATGTAGGACTTTAATCTGTTTGCAGGGTCTCGTAGAAACGTTAGATATCTTACGCCTCCTTCGACTAGTTGATGGACGCCATAGCCGAAATGTCCGCGAATTAGACTTGCTTTCGAGATCTGCTCTTTTGGAGTCCGGGCTAAAAACGAGGGCACAAGCGACAGTTCGTTCGAAGGAACTTCAATCCGAACGCCACTCGCATACTCTCGAGACAATATAAAGTTGAACGTCGTGCCCGCTGTTTTGGGGATATGGACAAAGCAAACAGGCTGATTCATCTTATTGCCAAGTGATTGAAATCGTGGTGCTGGGCGACTCGGAAGCCGGCTTTAGGTTCTCTGGTTGACGTCGTGATCCGTTGTACTGCTTATCGGGACCTTGATCCAGGATGTGCGATCTCGGAAGTTACTTTCGTCGCGAATCGCCAGCAAATTTTCGAAAGTTTTGGTTTCGTATGTGGTGGAGATAGGCGCGTATTCGTTCTGGTGAACGTGCTTGAAGAGGTGGAAGCCAGCTGTTGTGAATTGCTCCAGCAACTCGCCAGTTTTGTATCCAAAGCGTGCGAAATGAACGGAACTCACCTCAAAGAAAACGCATTGAGTTCTTTCAAGCAGTTTTGGAGCGCCCTCCACCACGTACTTTTCGTAGCCCTCAACGTCGATTTTCAGAAGCGCTACTGGTTGTGGGCGGCTGGCTATGTTGTCCAGCCTATCCACGGGAACCTCGAGGCTGCCTATTCCAACGCGATTCATATCATCGCGGCGATCGTCTGAGAATCGGAGTACGCCTCGTTCTGCGCCCACAGCTGAATTGATAGCTGACACATTCGTGATTCTGTTCAGTCGCAAGTTCTCGGTAAAGAATGCAAAAGTACGCGGGTGAGCTTCGATGCCAATCACGTGACCTTCGGGTCCGACACACCGAGACGATGTCAGCACCGTATCGCCAATGTTCGCCCCAACGTCAACAACATAGTCGCCCGGTTTAAGATAGTCGACGAAGAATCTGAGCGAATCTTCTCGGCTGCCTGGGTCAATCCACAGTTGAGACGAAAGGTTTGCTGGATGAAACCGCAGCAAATATTCTCTTTGTTTAATTTTTAGGCAACGGCACAGTCCTGTTGCCATCAGCAGTCTGGCCAGCACGAACCGCATCGGGCTCTGCTGATTTCGCAGGATCTTAAAGTAACGTTTCATTGGCGGGTTTCTTCCTAAGTTGTTGTCGAGCCGAACAGGATTCTGGCGAGCGCACAGAACCGTCCACACGTTCGAGAGAAGAATCCGTCTGAATTAACTCGTCGAATACATCCTACGAAACTGCTGGCAGTCTCGACAGAGAAATACAACATGGCCAAACCGAAAGCGCCCGCGGGAGATCGCATCTGGGTGCGCCGCATGATCAGGTAGCGGTTGTAGAGATCATCCTCTGCAGCATACCGTGCCGACATCCGTCCACCTGGTGCGTGGAAGTGCCCTAGCCGAGCGGTTGGGCAGAATATGATTGCGCCCTGGCGGGTGAGCTTAAGGCCAAGGTCGACATCTTCATTCATGGTGCATCGGCGAAGAAAAAAATCGGAAAATCCACCGGAGGCGTGATATGCGGACGCTTTGACAAGGCTCATTCCAGCGCCAAGCCACTCCATCGGCATCGGTTCAGCGGGAGTAGGGTTATAACCGTATCGGAGCAAGGGGCCGATAACACGCCCCTGCCATTCTCCTTCGCTTAAGCCACAGCACAGCTTTAAGTATGTCTTCCACGCGCGAGTTGGCATTGCCCACGTCTGGTTATTGAAATCGGCCACGACTGCTACCGTGTTGGATGACTTAAGCATGGCATTCATCATCTCAGCGATGCAGTCTTGTTCGAGCACCACATCATCATCAAGTAGCAGTAGACACTCTCCTGTCGCTTGAGAGATAGCTGCCTTTCTTTGGCGAACTGCGTTGGGTGGGCTGACTTGAATGTGGTGAACAGTTAGGCCCAAGTCTCCCCAGCGAGGATCGTGGGCGACTTCGTGTATCCGCGTGCTCTGACTTCCATCTGCGATGAGGACTTCGGTCGGAAGTTGCGTTTGGAACGCAAGTGAACTAAGCAATTGCTGCAAGGACTCAGGTCGTCCAATGGTAGGCACGATGACGCTAACACGTCGAGTATCATCTTCTTCGGTTGCAGTGCCAGCTTCGGTTTCTGAGGTAGGATCCTGAGGCGATGTTAGCTGCATCGGAGTAAGTCATCCAATTCCATTAGACGGTCCGCTCTGGTGTGGGTGTGGTGCCGCGAATTATCTCCGACCCAGCTAACGAATGTGAATGGTGGATTTGAGCTGATTGGCATGGCGAGAAGTTCCAAACGCGTAGTCTCCCGAGTCCGGGGCAGCTCACCGGGATGCGAGCAGGGAGAGCGGAATGAACTTTGCAACAACTCGCTCGAATGCTGTTGAGTCTGGGGCAATTTTGGTCTCTCACCCGAGGGAACTCCGAAGCACGCGAAATGAGACCGCGTGATCAAACTCCTGGCGTCCTATCTCAAATGCCCGCCTTCCGAGCAAGGTGCGCTGCTCGACACACTCCAGCGCGGTCAGCGCTGCGGGAAGTTCTGAGCGGTGGGTGGCCGTCAGCGTGCTGCCGATCCGATCGCGTGTCCACATAATCCCCGAGGCATCTATCGGACCGTACACCAAAATTGGTAAGCCCGTCGCAGTGTAGTCGGTCATCTTGCTGGGGAAGTGCACTTTCATGTTTGCGCGATCATTTCCAGAGAATGAGAGCGGTAGGAATAAAACATCCGCACTCTCTTGAAGCCTATTCACAATTTCTTGCGCTGGTATCAGTCCACCAAACACAGCACGATCGGAGCTGAATCCGCTGGTTCGTGCTTGGCCTTCTGTAAATGGGCCGTACAGCTGGATTTCCGAATCAACTCCGTGGCAGGTTAGTGCACTGTCTAATTCATTTAAGCATTGGACGGCACCACTTGAATTTAACGTCCCGGCATACGCGAATCGAAGCTTACTATTTTTGGTATTTGAAGGCGTTCGATAGGGAATCTCGGAGACTTGCTTTGAGCGACCGGGATACAATACCGCACCCTCAGCGCCGTAACGTTGTTTGTAGGCGTCTACCATGTATGGGGAAACGCACAATCGGGATTTAGCATCTCGGTATGCGTTGCGAAATCGATGCTGATACAATCGCTTTACCGAGGCGTGTAAATGGATCAACTCGGGTACGTCATCGTGGACAATGAAATGGAGTGGGATGTTCAGTCGCTTTGCGACTTGATCAGCCAGCATCCACGAATATCCGTGCCCCACCGTTAGAATCGCGTCGGGCTGAAATCGCGATATGGCTTGAGTGGTTTTGGCCGCCTGGTAGGATATATAGCGAACAAGGAAGGAGGCATGCATTCGACTGAACCGGCTGTTTCGCAATCTCGTCAATGGATACGCTTTGTGCCGATATTCCGCAGCGACAAGGCGTCGCGACGGATCCGAATGCTGACCACACTCGTAAATCATCAATCGCCCTGCAGGGTAGTCCTCCAGCAGTCTGTATAGCAGCGCGGATCCATGGTAGGAATTCTCTACTGGAACATCGCCGATATACAACAGCTTGGGAAGCGTATCAGTCACAGCGTATGCCGTGCTTCCTTCCTATCTGTCCGTGAGCCGAACGAGCCGTCGATCGTCTCCGACCAGATCCTGCGAGCTGTGTCCAAGCTCAGTTGGTTCTTAACGATGTCGTTGGCTCTCAATACGATCCGACTACGCAGGTGTGAGTTCTTTACAGAGTGAAATGCTTCTCGCATCGATGTGGCATTGACATCTGTCACGACAATCGCTGCTTGCTGCTCCCGCAAGTATCGAATCATCGCAGCTGAATCAGGTCCGACAGCTAGCACAAGATTCCCCGATGCCAGGTACTGACTTAATCTTGTCGCAATATTCAAATCAACCATGTGCTTGTCCCTATTCTGGAAACTCATGGGCAGTACCAACCCGTCATAGGACCGCATTGTTTCCAATAGCTCGTCTTGAGGAGTTCGTCCCATGAACTCGATCGGTTCCCACGCCGAAGTTTTCGTTGGTTGACTACCCGCGCTGTAAACGGCAAGGCTGATTTTATTCGCTATTAGGAACGGTGCGATCGCGAGCAGTGCGTCTGCCGCCCACGATGAGAGATTTCCGAAATACGCAAGGCGAGTCGTTCCAGGAATACTCGTCGTCATCGGTGGAGCAAGTTGCTCAGCGGGCGGAATCAACACGATTGAATTCTTGATTCCGAATTCTCGTTCGTAGAACTCTGCCATCGAGGAGCTGATTACAAATACTGCACGTGCTTCGTTTAGGTGCTTCTCGAAAAGTGGACGAAAGTGCAAGGGATACTCCCATCTGCCGTTGGTATGGCGGACCACATGGTCGTCCATTACCCAGCTTACGTATTCGACGGGACGCTGGATCTTTAAATGCTCCAAGGTCTCAACGCTGCGCTGTCCCTGCGGACAGACGATGGCTCGAGCCGGTCGCCCCGAAGCCAGCATCGAGTCGATCCTATTCGCTGCACTCTTGGCGTGAACCGTTGTCATCCGCCGGTCTTGAGAAAGTTTCATTGCTGCGGTGCAACCTACAATGCGCTTCAGCCAGGCCTGTTCGAACCATGAACAAAGGTCCACAGTTCGGTCCTGAACTGCTTGGGCAGGTGGATAGTCGTTGCCGAATTGCGACAAATGAAAAAATCGATCAATGTTGCGGAGTTTATCTCCCAGCAATCGCTGTAACGTGATACCACCACCGTGTGCGTCAGACACCGACATTTCAGACAAGAAGAAATCAAAATGGACGTTACTGCTCGGATCATTCGATCGACGCATACTCCGCTGTCCAGGAATGCATTGCTCAGGCACGGCTGAATGTCCAATGGCATCGCGGAAGGGTGCGTTCGGCAAAAACAATTCGGTGACGCGATGCGGCGCCCTGGTCATCTACCATAGAAGAGAAGTCCGGCATTGCATGAAATTCGATGTCAAGTTGCGTTCATCGGAACGCTCGGCTCCATAATTACTCTTCGCATCTAACCTAGTGTCTCCCTGAACCCAGCCAGACGCTTCATGATTCATGCTCAGAGAATCTCGATCACGCTCGATCGCGTGACTAGTTCGCGGCTTGGCTTATCACAACCGTACGCGTATCGCCGTGTGTATTGATCGATGAATACGTTCCGGCAAAGTGATCTGCGCTTAAAAATATTAATGATGAGTGGGATGTACTACCATGGCATGGTGGTGGCGTCTGTCTCGCTCTGTCGTTGTAATCCAACGGTGGTAGTATCGATGCACTGGGCGGATCGGCAGCAAGCTCCGTTGCGAAGCGACCTGACGAGGAATGTCGAGGATTAATGTGATCGAGGTAGATCGATATGTTCCTTCGGCTGACTATGGACCCATTCGCCGTCAGTGTTGTTTCAGCCGCGCATTGCTCATTCAAGCCGTAGGTGAGATGCGTCCAAAGTCTACCATCCTCGAACCACCGCTGAGGATTTACGACTGCGTCCTTTAAAACCTTGATTTTCAAGGAAGCTGACATTGCAGAGTTTTACATTGTTGTGTTGCGTCAGCAGATCGTCTGCAGTCTCTTGAAGTAAGGCGTTCATTGGTGTCGAGACTTTGCTTCTCTGTATGCCAGCACGTACTCACTCAGCATATCATGGAAATCACGAACCTGTTTTCGAACCGCCTCGGCTGACGGCCGCCTGTCGTTCTCAACGAGCTCGATTGCCTTTTCCACGAAACCATCGAAATCTTGATTACGTACTAACCACCCATTGCTCTCGTCTTCAATAAGTTCCTTGGTGCCACTGTTATCAAAGGCCAACACTGGCGTGCCGCAAGCCTGTGATTCCAGCACTGCGTTGGGACAATTGTCTTGTAGTGACGGAAACAGCATCAGGTCGGCTGCGGAGTACGCCACCGGAAGAACGCTGGGAGGAAGACCGTCAGTCACCGTAACCTCCGGTCGTGATCCAATCCTGTGAGTGGTTTCACCGACGATCAACAAGTGAAACGGTAGCTTGTGCAACTGGTCAAGCTTATCCAGCACCTGCCAAATCCCTTTCCTTCTCGCTGTCCCATGACTTGCAAAAATCAAAGCGACTGGACCGGCGTCAGGGATTCGGAGCAAATTGCGGCAAAAAAGGCTGTCTAACTGCCTGAACACGCGTTTATCGACCCCGTTAGGAATGAAGACGCGAGGGAACCGTTCGAAAATCGGACTTTGCTCGATCAGAGATTCGATCCAACGGCTTTGTGCAACAATAGTCATCTGTTCCGATGGAATGCGTTCAATGCACTTTTGTTTCAAATGATAATTCGAAGCAATTCGCCGCTTAGCTTTCGTACCGCCTATCTGCGGGCAAGCATGGCATCCGGTCATAAAACCTTTGCACGAATCGGGGTAGTGACAGCCACCCGTCATCGGATTCAAATCGGCGAATCGCCAGACGATCGGAAAGTCAGGGATGCATTGAAAGAAATCCTCCCAATCGATAAGACGGGAGATCCAGTTTAGTTGGACGATATCGGTATCTGGAGGGATCTGACGCCAGAGATTACGAGGCTGTGCCTCAATGTCAGAAAAAATCTCTATGCCGACATCGTCAATCGCAAATTGACGGATTGCGAATTCCCAGTTCGGTGAAAAAACACGCTTGAAAATCGACCGTTTCTTCTTGTGACCTGCCCGAATGATGCCGTCTGCATTGGCAGGTCCATCCAAGCAGAGTAGGTGCGATTCAACTCCGATTTCAATCAGACCTCTGTGAATCCGATTTGCAGCAAGGGATGCGCCGCCCAGCTTCTCATAGGTCGATAAGTGTACAATTTTCAAGTCAATATTCACGTGGTCGCTGGTTTGGTGCACTCGACAATTAGCGAATCAGGCTTGTATATACTGCCGTCAGAATTGGTATCTAACTGAAATTCTTCCCAGCGCGCGATCGCACTTTCCAGATGGTGAACGACACGTATTTCAGAAAAGCCGACATCTTTTAGTACAGCCTTTAGCGATATTCGGTCATACATCCACTTGTGCGGTTCTCCGGACATGCGGAAGTTTCCAACCTCGCTGTTATGTTTACGTGGCATGGCTTTTGGCAGGCGGCGGACCAACGACGCTATTCGGCGCAATCGAGCTGTGATTGTCGGCGTGCTCGACGCTGATCTTTTATTTGCACTCGCCTGACGGCAGCGAAGGTGTTCCATCGCAGTGCTACTTGTCGCTGAAAAGGTCTTCAGGTTCTCGATGGGGACATCCCTTAAGAACTTGACCATCTCCCCACCACTCGTTTCCCTCGTGCACTGATCAACTAGCTGAATAATGGACCACTGATGTTCAATCAAGGATGCATCGTTCCCGATGTCGGCGGCACTCAATGTTTGGAGATATCGAGTAGCCAGTAGTTCCAGATCGGGGACAACGACTCGTAAGGTACCAGATGTTCGAAGGACTCGGAAACACTCTCCAATGAACCGACGTCCCTCCGAGGGAGTGAAGTGTTCCATGACATGTGAGTGGTAGACAACATCGAATGTCGTGTCTGGAAAAGGCAAGTCATAGCGAAGGTCATGGACCTGTATCGACGGGTCTGCAGGGCAGAAATCGACATTCTGCCAATCGGAATGAAAGTGATTGCCACATCCTAGATTCAGGCATTTCAAGGTAGTCACACTCATAAATAAATGGGTTAGATTCGCCAGGACACGGGGAGCATCTGGATTGCACCGCGGTAGGGACGCTGCGCGCAGCCAACGTTGCTGTTTGGATCGCTCCAATATCCATCTGATCCTTAAAGAACGCGTCGGCTGCGAATGGATCTTTGCTCGGGCCCGGTGGCATCGTCGTGTGACGCCGTCCGGAGCGCTACTTGCCCGCACATGTCACTGCGGAGAGCGCGGGTGTTTCTCGCAGAAGTATCAGCCAAACACCGGCCATTACATCCTCGAGACAATTGATTGCCTGCTGAGCACATGTTCAGAAAATATTCGCCGCGCCCTTTTACTGGTTGAATCAGAGGAGACCTACATCCAGATAGTGCCACCCGCTATCAAGGCACGTCTCCGCATTGTAGTTGATTGTATCAATCACCGGCCAATTCAGCGTGTTTTTGAAATTCTACATAGATACACTGACCTGTAAGTAGTCGTCGGAAGGGCGTGCGCGTTGCTAACTTGACACAACGCTTTGCTACACTGCGGATCCTACGTGGGGTCTGGGGGAATTGTCGGTCAATTTTACTGTTCTGCACAGCCTCAAAACCTGATCGGTGTAACAAGGAGAGTGGTTCGCGGCGAATGCGAGAGACGTTGACGGGAAGGAGCGTGGTCAGAAATCGGATCGATGCTTCTGACCACTGAAGCATGTGGTGGGGAGGGATATCCAAAAGATTGTCTTGCTGGCCAAGAAAGCTGTCACTGTTGGGAACTGCAATGACGAGAATTCCCCCAAGCTTGAGCTTGCTGATCGCATCGGTTAAGAAGGCAAGTGGGTCTGAGATGTGCTCAAGGACCTGGAACGCGCAAACAACGTCGAATGACTCAGGAGCGCACGCTGAGGCAAATTCAGAGATAGTCCCATGAAACACATCCAGGCCACTCTGCTTTGCATGGGTGACCGAGGCCTTGTTCAGCTCCACGCCCATCGCGTCAAGATTGCGTCGGCGGCAAGCATTGAGGAATGCTCCTGAGCCGCACCCTACCTCAAGGATTCTAGGGTGTCCCGAGAGGCGTGATAGCAGTTCGTGGTGCTCCCAACGCGGCTGGTTATAGTATTCGTCGCCCCAGTGTTCGAGCTTATAGGCGTGAAAGCTTGAGTAGAAGTCGTCGCTGCCCGCTATATCCGCTGGTGCAAAAAATCGCAGCATTGAGGTTTGGCCGCGCATCAAATGAATGTGAGGTTCACTTGCGATTGGTTCGTTCGAGATGTCGATATTGTAGTCATCTCGCCACCTCCGGATGATCTCTTGGGTATCAATTTCCTGAAGACAACGGACATCTTCGTCTCCAAGAGGGCTTTTATGGGATTTCATAGGAACCTAGCTTTCATTCTGGTGGTTTTGTTGACCATCCACATGCTACCTGAACGACTCCAATGTCCGCTCCCGCGTACCTGCTGAAATGAAAACCGTCGTCAAATGCAGAGAATCGAACGACATCCTTTAAACTCTGAAATATTTGACTATTTGGAAGAAATGCCGCAACGGTTACTGAGTATTCACCGGCAACGAAGGTGTCCGCTGGAATTACTACGGACTCGCTACACATTCCGAGAGATATCTGTTGCGTGAAGTGTTGTGATCTCTCAGTCGTAAACAGACGCGTACCGTAGCTATTGAACAGTGCGACAGCAATTTCGAGACCAGGAATCAACTGTCGACATTCATATGTAAGATCGATCCGGACGGAATCGTTTATGCTACACTTCGTTATCTGCTGGCCATCGCTATTGCACATGGCTATTGAGTGGAATTGAAAAGGACTGGACGGGGTGAGCAAAAAGTGGGCACTCGTTTCTGAACCTGACGAGTGCTCATTGAGGTTCAGATATTGTCTAATTGCAACCTCCGTTGCCGTGGGAGGCTCGGCTCCTCCATTGATCAAAACACAGGCACGAGTGCACAGACTCATTACCGATCCCATATTGTGGCTGACGAACATCACAGTTCGTCCCAGTTGGCTGGCGACTTGTTTCATCTTGCCGATGCACTTCTTTTGGAATTCGGCATCTCCAACCGCAAGTACTTCATCCACCACCAAAGTCTCGCATTCTAGGTGTGCAGCCACGGCAAAGCCCAGTCGCACCATCATTCCACTGCTGTATCGTTTCACCGGTGTGTCGATGTATTTGGCGCAGCCGCTGAAGTCGACGATCGCGTCAAGTTGATTGGAAATCTCGTGTCGATGCATGCCAAGGATCGCACCATTGAGATAGATGTTTTCGCGACCTGTCAGTTCGGGATGAAACCCGGTGCCGACTTCTAGCAAGCTGGAGATGCGGCCTTTGGCCTTGATACTGCCGGTTGTGGGAGCGGTGACTCGTGAGAGTAGCTTCAGCAGTGTGCTTTTTCCAGCTCCGTTGCGACCGATAATCCCGAGAACCTCGCCTTGCTGAACATCGAATGAGACGTCTTTCAACGCCCAGGTGTAATCGGCGTCTACTGCGTTTTCGGATTTCAGTAGGCAGTTGGGTGAGTTTGCCGACTGAGCGATGCCGACTGAAAGCTTCTGCGTCCGGTCGTTGATTTGACCCACTTTGGCAAATGGGTCGGGCTTTCCACGAATTTTGGCCCACGCTCGGTGGAGGTCATGAGAAAGCGTACCCGTACCGACTTCACCAAGGCGGTATTGCTTCGAGACGTTTTCAATGCGGATGGCGATGGCCATTGTTTTTCAGTGGGGAGGGTGGTTGCAAGAAGCGTCGACAGGAAAAACGTATTGCCAGCGAGTGAGGGGGCACATGGAGTTGTCTGTAGCCACCTAAGGAAGTGTGGAGCCGTCTTCAACTATCTGTGATTGCAAGGTTTGCCTCGATAATCTGGCGGATGGTGTCTTCGAGTGAGATCCGTATATCCCACCCTGGGTAATTCGCCCGCATCTTGGACAGGTCGCTGTAGTAGCATATGTGGTCACCAATGCGGTTTTCATCAACGTAGGTGTGATTCATTTCTCGCCCGGTGATCGATCGAGTGATTTCAAAAGCTTCCAGAATCGAGCAGCTGTTGGCCTTACCACCACCGATATTATAGACCTCAGCAACGCGAGGCGAGTCGATGAACGCGGCAATGAAGCGAGCAACATCTTCGCTGTGGATATTGTCGCGAACTTGCTTGCCTTTGTATCCGAAGACGTTGTACTGGCGACCTTCGAGGTTGCACTTCACTAGGTAACTCAAGAAGCCATGCAGCTCAACGCCGCTGTGGTTGGGGCCGGTCAAGCAGCCGCCTCGCAGACAGCAGGTGGGGATGTCGAAGTACCGGCCGTATTCTTGGACCATGACATCTGCGGCGACCTTCGATGCGCCAAAAAGCGAGTGCTTCGATTGGTCGATTGAGAACGTCTCAGGAATACCTTGTTCGTAATCCGCATCGTCGAAGTCCCAGCGAGTTTCAAGTTCCTTTAAAGCAATCGTGTTGGGCCGATCACCATAGACTTTGTTGGTTGACATGTGCACAAACGGCGATTCTGGGCAGGCTTGCCGAACCGCTTCGAGTAGATTCAATGTGCCCACGGCGTTGGTATCAAAGTCGTCGAAGGGGATCGCAGCTGCCCGATCATGGCTTGGCTGGGCGGCGGTGTGGACGATCGCGTCAGGCTTGATTTTTTTTAGCAGTTCGAGAACGTGTTGGCGATCGCGAATGTCGAGTTCATGGTGCTCAAATTTGTCAATTGCTTGGGTAAGCCGCTGTTGATTCCACCGCGTGTCTCCGCTGGGTCCGAAGAAGACCGCTCGTTGATTATTGTCAACTCCATGAATCTTCCATCCGCGGGTGGCGAAATGCATGCAGACTTCTGATCCAATCAGTCCCGAAGATCCGGTGACGAGTATGGAGTTCATAGAAGGCCAGTTTCCCTGAAGTGAACTAACATTATTCTTTGTCTGTCTGCTTCTCAAGAGCCTTGGCTCGTTCCAAGGCGACTGATTGGAACGGCGATGTACCTGTCTCGAACATCAACGTGGCGATGTGCAGCTAGACCGTGTCCATGAAAGTACGTTCGACGCGGTTAAAGATGACCGTGGAGAACAAAAACAGCACGACCGCAAAGATGACGGAGTAGATGATGCCAAGAGACGTAAAATTACCTGCACCAAGGAACCCGTAGCGTGTGGCCTCGAAGAGCGGAGCGAGTGGATTCCAAGCGAGATACTTTGCGACGCTTTCGGGCATCTGAGAGAACGGGTAGATCACAGGGGTGGCGTACATCAATAACTGCACACCGAAGGTCAGCAGGAACACCATGTCGCGGTATTTCGTCGTCATTGCTGAAAACAGCATTCCAAAGCCAAGTCCCATCGCCGCCATCGTGAAGACAATGATCGGAAATAGCATTACCATCGAATTTGGATGTATTTCGCCCTTCGCCCAGTACCAAACGAAAATTACCAAGAATAGTGAGAATTGGATTGCGAAACGCAGCAGATTGGAGATCACGATCGAAAGAGGCGAAATAATCCTCGGGAAGTAAACTTTGCCAAACAGTGGGGCGTTGTCTTTAAAAACCGTGGCGGTCTTATTAAAGCATTCAGAAAAGTAATTCCAGAATGTGATGCCACACAGGTAGAACAGTATTTGTGGCAGGCCATCAGTGGAAAGGCCAGCAATCTTGCCAAATACCAAGACGTAAACGAGTGTCGTGAAAATGGGCTGGATGAAGAACCAGATCGGACCGAGGATCGTTTGCTTGTAGAAGGAAACGATGTCACGACGCGTGAACAGGTACAGAAGATCTCGGTACCGCCAAACTTCGCCTAACTGCAGTGATAGCAGAGAAGAGTGAGGTTCGATAATGAGATCCCAGTCGTCGTCATCAAAAGCCGAATCGCTTGAGACTTGCGGGGTTTCGGTTGGTGTGCTGTCAGTTGCCACGGTTTTCAGGTTTCATCGAGACGTGTGCGCTTGTGTTCATCAGGAAGATCGCACGCCACTACAATCTATTACCAAGTTTCCACGGAGCTGACTCACGAATCCCTCTTCGCATTTGCTTGAGAGGTACTCCGTAACGGGCTTGCTTGTTCTTGGTGACGCCACCCAAGTTCTGTGCAGGGCGATTGGCGACCAGTGTGATGTGGTGGTTATGGCCCATCAACACGAGACCACTGGTGAACAAGACTCTGTGAGCAATCGCGTAGAGCGTTTGGTCAGATCTTAAGAATGCGGCTTGGCGGCATGGAGCTTGGCTTCGATGGGAGCAGACTTCGTCCACTTGGGTGACATTCGTTGCTGAATTTCGCACCCCACATTGGTCGGCTCTAGACGAACGCCGAAAAGCGTTGGAAGAACCTGCTTCACCCCGAAAGGATACCCTATCGGTAAGGTTTGGCAGGCAAATTCATGGGTAGCCCATCAAGGTATGCTCATGCTAGGTCAAATCTAGGGGTTTTTCACGTTGATGGGATTGTTCCGCCTGCGATTGTCGCCCGATGATTTTCAGGACATAGAGGGGGTCTGCGTTAGCCCACATGATCCCGCTCTCGTGGGTTCGGCGAGATGCAAGAATAATGATGGTGATGGTGGCACTGCCCGGAGAGGCGGTCAGGCCGATTTTACCAGCTCACGCCGGTGGGGGCTTGGCTATCGTGTTGCGGGGAGGCAGCCACGCAAGGCGGTGACAACCTCGCTGAGATCGTCTGTCGACAGCCCCAATCCGCTGGGGAGATAGAAACCTCGCCGGGCGAGGGTCTCGGCAACCGGGTAGGATTCATTCGTGAACAGGTTCTGGTTTAGAAACACGGGCTGTTCGTGAATCGGCCAGAAGAAGGGACGCGTGCCGATGGCTTGGTTAGCCAATTGTTGCATGATGCCTGCCGCATCCTGATCGATATTTGTGCCAAGCACGATCCCGAATACCCAGTAGATATTCTCTGCGTAATCGGTCGTGGCCAGGGGCAATTGGATATTGGCGGTATCACTCAACGCGGTTTGGTAGGCGGTGCCCATTGCTCGTTTGCGTTGGACGTGGGCGTCCAGTCTCTCCAGCTGCGCCAATCCGATTGCCGCTTGCATGTTGGTCATCCGGTAGTTCCAGCCGAGTTCCTCGTGCACGAACCGTCGTCCAGGTTGAAAACACAGGTTTCGCAACCGGCGGCAGTGCTCGGCGACGTCGTCGTCATCCGTCACGACCATACCACCTTCGCCACAGGTAATATGCTTGTTTGGATAGAAACTGAACGTGCTCATCAGGCCGAAACTTCCACATGGCTGTCCGCGATAGGTTTGACCATGCATCTCAGCAGCATCCTCGATCACGATGAGGCCATGTCGCTCGGCGATTTCCAGCAACGGGTCCATGTCGACAGGTAGCCCGTACAGATGCACCACGAGAATTGCTTTGGTGCGGGGGCTAATCTTGGCCTCGATCTGACCCAAGTTCATGTTCCAGGTCACCGGGTCGCTGTCGACGAGGACGGGAACTCCTCCCGCCCTAACGACGGAAGCTGCAGGCGAGATGATCGTGAAGGTCGGCATGATGACTTCATCGCCTGGCCCGATACCCGCGGCGGCCACGGCGATGTCGAGAGCTCCCGAACCATTCGCGCAGGCAACACCGTGCTTGCGTCCTACGGTCTCGGCGAAGGCTTGTTCGAACCGGGCCACGAATGGCCCCTCATTGCTGATCCATCCACTGTCGATGCATTCGAGCAAATACTCGCGCTCGTTGCCGTCGAGTAGCGGCGTATTGACGGGAATCATGAGCGACCTTTTGATGAGTGCTTGCGAGCGACGTAGGTTACACCCCAAGTGTCTGGCGATGGCTTGTTGGCGGTCATCCATTCTTCGCTGTGGACCAATTCCAATCCTGCCTGTTCAGCGATCAGGTGGAGTTCAGGCGAAAAGTAATACCGCATGGGATGACGCTCGGTAAACTGCTCAACTTCGCCGGAGGTTTTGTCACTGATAATCATTGTGTAGTGGACGTCAACGCGATTGGCTTGCGTGTCAACCGTGGGCTCGGCAATCCGCAGAACACGAATGGTGTTATCTTCGAGACGCTTCACGCGCACGGCGGGCTGTTGGGCCAGGACAGCGGGCCCGTACCAGACGTCGAACACAAAGCAGCCACCGGCCTGTAAATGGTGGCTGGCGGTCTGGAACAAATTCAGGATGTCCGCATTGCTGACTTGGTAGCTGGCGACATGGAACAGAGAAATGACCGCATCGAAACGCTGGTCAATGCGAAAGTTTCTCGCATCGCCCTGATGAATGGAGAATCCCGCTGTCGAGTTGGTTGAGGCGACTCCCTGGGCGCGATCACTCGCGATCTCGAACATCCGAGTGCTTAATTCCACGCCGGTTACCTGCAGGCCGCTGGCGGCAAACAATTCCGCGTGGCGTCCGGTTCCCGATCCCAGTTCCAGAATCGAATTGACTGCTGGGTGAAATCGGTGGAGCAAATCTCGGACGTAGTCTGATTCGCCCCGGTAGTCCTTGTCTTGATAGAGCAGGTCGTAGTAGCGACTGTAATTATCGAAAGGTTCAGCCATTGAGTTTGATCTTGTTTGCTGCAATAGGTTCGAATCGTGTTTTGTCTTGATCGCCACAATAGGGGCCCTGTTTGACCTCGATCATCTCAGTGGGCTCGAGCATTTCGAACCCATGTCCGCCTGCTGCCAACAGAATCACGTCACCTGTGATAATCACGCGGCTTTCGAGGTAGTGGCGGCCATCCGTGAAGAAGTCGACACGGACTTTACCGGACTTGATAAACAATACCTCTTGCGTCCAGACGACTGCTCGCTCAACTGGATTGTGCACGTGGGGTTCGATGGTGTAGCCAGCCGGTCGATTCATGTAGCCGAGTTGCTGAGAAAACATGTCCGGTGTGAAGAACTCGATGCCTTCCTTATGAAAGTTCGATCGAATGATGATCCCAATTGTTTGGTCGAGATGCTTGATGGTTTCGATCATACGTTGCCTGCCTCTTGTTTGGCTAAGTCCATATCGCTTTGAATCATCAACTCGGCGAGCTGGCGGCAACTCGTCGTCGGTTCCCAGCCCAATTTAGCTTTGGCTTTGGAGTAATCACCAAGCAGCAGGTCGACCTCTGCAGGGCGGAAATAGCGTGGATCGATTTCGACGTGTTTCTGCCAATCCAAGTCAAGCGATTCGAAGGCGTAGTCGAGGAAGGTGCGGATGGTTTGGGTTTCGCCGGTCGCCAGGACGAAGTCGTCAGGTTCATCGTGCTGCAGCATCCGCCACATGCCGTCGACGTAATCCTTCGCATATCCCCAGTCTCGCTTGGCATCGAGGTTGCCGAGAAACAATTTGTCTTGCAGGCCCAGTTTGATTCGCGTGGCGGCACGTGTGATTTTGCGAGTCACGAATGTTTCGCCGCGGCGTGGCGACTCGTGATTGAACAGGATCCCGTTACTGGCGAACAGATCGTACGACTTGCGGTAGTTCACGGTTTGGTGGAACGCGTATACCTTGGCACACGCGTAGGGGCTTTGCGGGCTGAAGGGGGTTGTCTCGGATTGTGGCGTCTCCACGACCTCGCCGAACATCTCGCTGCTGCTAGCTTGGTACACGCGGGTCGGCTTGGTTTTATTGAGTTGCCGGGCAGCTTCGAGGACGTTCAACGCACCCACGCCGGTAGTCTGGACCGTGTAAGCGGGAGCATCGAAGGAGACCCGCACGTGCGACTGGGCACCGAGATTGTAGATCTCATCAGGTTGCACATCGAGCACCAGATTGGTCAGATTCTGGCCGTCGGTGAGATCACCGTAATGCAAAAACATCCTCGCACCGGCGTCATGTGGGTCGCGGTAGATATGGTCGATACGGTCGGTATTGAAAGTGCTTGAGCGGCGCACGACACCGTGCACGGTGTATCCCTTCTCAAGTAATAGTTCAGCGAGGTAGGAGCCATCTTGACCCGTGATGCCAGTGATTAACGCAACTTTGGAAGACATGATAAAAGTTCAGAAAAGGAAGCAAAAAGGGTCAGTGTTCAGCGTTCAGGCTGTGAGATGCTAGGAACGATTGATAGGTGGCTTGCAGGCCTTCGTCGAGATCGATGGTGGGAAACCAGCCTGTGGAATTGATGAGGGTGGTATCGGTGCGTTTGACGGGGGTGCCATCGGGTTTCGATAAATCCTGTTTGATGCGACCTTCGTAGCCCACCACGCCAGCGATTTTCGTTGCCAATTCGGCGATCGTTAGATCGGTACCGCTGCCGACGTTGACCCAATCGGGCGGGTTGGGCAAATCGATGAGATGCAAGATCGCACGGGCGAGGTCATCGACATGTAGGAATTCCCGCCGCGGAGTACCGGATCCCCATACCGTGACCACTTCGGCGTCTTCGCGTTTGGCGGCATCGATACGGCGAATCATACCGGGAATGACGTGTGAGTTTTCGGGGTGGTAATTGTCACCTGGTCCATACAAATTTGTGGGCATGGCGGAATGAAACAATACTCCATATTGCTGGCGATAATATTGGCACAATTTCAGTCCCATGATTTTCGCGAGCGCGTAGGCTTCGTTCGTCGGCTCAAGTGGACTCGAAAGGAGGCAGGACTCTGCCATCGGCTGGGGGGCATTTCGAGGGTAGATGCAGGTGCTTCCCAAGAATAGGAACCGTTGGACGCCATGGCGGTAGGCGGCGTGGATGGCATTGACCGCCATGACGGTGTTCTCGTAGCTGAACTCGGCCGGGTACGTTGCATTCGCATGGATCCCTCCTACCCTCGCTGCGGCGAACAGGACACAGTCGGGCTTTGCTGACGCGAAAAAGGCGTCCACCGCGGCTTGGTCGCAGAGATCGAGTTCCTCACGGGAGCGAGTCACGATTTCAGCTGCGGGCCAATTCGCTGTTGCCTCGGCGGCGGCGAGTTGACGCAGGATGGCACTACCCACCATGCCCCGATGCCCAGCGACGAAGATTTTATGGAAAGGCATAATTATTAAAGTTCAGGAATGGAGACTGGCGGAGCTCATCGCGTTTTGCAACGATCGTTCACGAAATTTTGCTGAATCGAATGCCCACCCGTCTGGCGGATGGCTAACGCGGGGCGATCCGACCTCGAGCCAGGACGCTCCCTGATGCCAGGAAGCAGGCACATCGCAGGCTTCGAAACGCTAGTCGCTGACTGATAATAACTTGCTCCGATCGTGGTCAACCATTCTCTGAGCAAGTTCTTGACAGCTGCTTGGTGGCTGCCAGCCGAGCGTGTCGATGGCTTTGGAGGGGTCCCCACACAAGTCCGCGACATCGGTCGGGCGGATGAACTTAGAGTCAGCCACAACGAACTCTCGCCAATCCAATCCCACGTGTTCAAACGCGAATTGAAGGAAGTCGGCGACCGAGTGCGTGCGGCCGGTCGCGAGTACATAGTCGTCGGGGGTGTCTTGTTGGAGCATCATCCACATCGCCGTGACGTAGTTTTGGGCATCGCCCCAGTCTCTTCGGGCATCGAGATTGCCCAGCCGAAGCTCTGATTGTCGGCCCAGCGAAATCGCCGCAGCGGCACGCGTGATTTTGCGGGTGACGAAGGATTCGCCGCGACGGGGCGACTCGTGGTTGTAGCAAATCGCATTGCACGCGAAGCAATCGAACGACCGGCGATAGACTTGCACCATTTGCGTTGCAAACGCTTTGGCGACGCCGTAGGGCGTTACCGGCCGCATGGGCGTCAATTCGTTTTGCGGTGAGCTCTCTGGTCGTCCGAAGATTTCGCTGCTGCTGATGTGCAACAGTTTCGGTTGCTTATCGAGATCGCGGATCATCTCTAACAATCGAAGTGTGCCCATCGCGGTGAACTGGCACGTCGATTCTGGAATCTCGAAACTCAGTCCCACATGGCTTTGCCCCGCCAAGTGGTAGATTTCGTCCGGCTCCGTTTTTACCAGTATCCGGCGAATCGTGGTGATGTCGTCAAGGTCGCCGTAGTGCAAGAACAGCGTGCGCTCGTAAATATCTTTGTTGCGAAACAACGCGTCGAGCCGGGAGCGCACGGTGTTGCTGGTCCGGCGTACCAGCCCATGGACGACGTAACCCTTTTCTAGCAGCCATTCAGCGAGATACGAACCGTCCTGACCGGTGATGCCGGTGATCAGGGCGACTTTGGCGGGAGGAGAGGGGTAAGGGTTCAGTGTACTGGACCATTGGGGGTTGGAGGGGCGTGGGCGAGGAGCTGGTCTGCTCCCCTTGTCGCTGGGGGGACATAGGCCGATATTAGTCTGCCTACGGCTGGCATTGTGCCGTTTGACGCTTTTTAGCAGATCGGCACGCACTCGCTGCCCTCTTCACATTCAATACCTTTACAACCCCTAAAATCGCGATGACCGCTTTTCCAGATGTGCCCGTCATTCAATACGAAGGCCCCCAAAGTGACAATCCACTCGCCTTCCGCTGGTACAATCCCGAGGAAGTGGTGGAGGGCAAGACGATGCGTGAGCATTTGCGTTTCAGCATCGTTTACTGGCACACCTTCCGTGGTACGGGCAGTGACCCATTCGGCCCTGGTACCGCATTGCGACCTTGGGACGATGGAAGTGAGAGCGTCGATAATGCGAAAAAACGCGCCGTAGTGGCGTTTGAGCTGTTCACCAAGCTGCAAGCACCTTACTACGCGTTCCATGACCGTGACGTTGCCCCGGAAGGTGGTTCGCTCGCAGAGTCGCACGCCAACCTGGACGCTGTTGCTGACGTGCTGGCGGAGCAGCAACAGTCCACGGGCGTGAAGTTGCTCTGGGGCACTGCGAATATGTTCAGCAATCCGCGATTCATGCACGGTGCGGCAACGTCGTGCAACGCCGATGTGTTCGCTTACTGTGCCGGTCAAGTTAAAAAGGCCTTGGAAGTCACACACCGATTGGGTGGCGAGAATTACGTGTTTTGGGGCGGCCGGGAGGGCTACCAAAATCTCTACAACACGGACATGAAGCGGGAGCTCGACCATCTGGCCAAGTTCTTCCACATGGCTGTTGATTATGCCAAGGAGATCGGTTTCAAGGGTCAGTTTTTGATTGAACCTAAGCCCAAAGAGCCGACCAAGCATCAGTACGATAGCGACGCGGCGGCCTGCATGAATTTCCTGCGCAGCTACGGTCTGGAAGATCACTTCAAGCTCAATTTGGAGACCAACCATGCCACGCTCGCCGGGCACACCATGATGCACGAACTCGATTACGCAGGGATGCAGGGTGCCCTGGGCAGCATCGATGCCAATACCGGTGATATGCTGTTGGGTTGGGACACCGATCAATTCGGCACCGATTACTACCTGACGGCGCAAACGATGCTGATGATTCTCAAGCACGGTGGCCTGGGCAGTGGCGGGGTGAACTTTGACGCAAAGGTGCGGCGTGAATCGCATGAGCCGATCGATCTGTTTTATGCCCACATCGGCAGCATGGATGCTTACGCCAAGGGACTGAAGATCGCTGCGGCGATTCGCGAGAGCGGTGAGCTGTGCGATTTCGTTAAGAATCGCTACGCGAGCTGGGATGAGGGGATCGGCGCCAAAATCGAGAGCGGTAACGTGGGCTTCGCGGAGCTCGAGAAGTACATGCTCGACAAGGGCGAAGTAACCGCGAACGCGAGCGGACGCCAAGAAATGCTTGAAAACTTGTTCAACAAGCACATCGATCGCGTCTAAACGCTCAGCGTTTCCCTTTTTTCAGTCGGGTGTCTCTCGAGGCGTTGCCGTTCAGCACAAGTCAGTTTGTGCTGAACGGGTTCAAGGTGGTATCGACGCCGCCCGGCGAATTTGGGACGGATGACCGAACGATCGCGTTCACGTGATCAAGATGAGAGCCCAGCTGAGCGATGTCACGAAGACGAGTCTGTTGGGGGGGTGTTGACATGCGATGACAGGAGGGTTCGGGCTACCGGCCCGCCCGCTGCGTCATCGATTTCAGCTTGTCCGCCAGAGCGGCGTTGAGGGAGGTGTCGTCCATTCGCCACGTCCAGTTACCAGCGGCCTGGCCGGGAATGTTCATACGCGCCGCGTTATCCAGGCCGAGTAAGTCTTGCATGGGGACAATGGCGATGCTGCTAGGTGATTGCAGCACCGCGTCAATCAGTTGCCAGTGAACCTGTTCTCCTGGCGGGTGTTCGTGCGTGGCGATCCACTCGGCGAGCGGATCGGGCGACGAGGGTTCGCGTTTTTTCAGCCAGCCGACGAGTGTGTCGTTGTCGTGCGTGCCCGTATAGGCAATCGAATCCTCGGGGAAAGTGTTTGGTCGATGGAAGTCGTCTTCCATTTGGTCAAACCCGAACTGTAGCACTCGCATGCCGGGGAATCCGAGTTGTTCGCGAAGTTGGTGGACTTCTTCGGTGATCAGTCCCAAGTCTTCTGCGATAAACGGCAGTTCGCCGAGTTCTTCGCGGGCAGCGTCGAATGGTTTGGCGCCCGGGCCTTTTTTCCAGGCTCCGGAAACGGCCGTTCGTGCCGTGGCGGGCACGGCCCAATAGGCTTCGAAACCGCGGAAATGGTCCACTCTCAACAGGTCGAACTGTCGCATTGCTTCGCCGAAGCGTTCCGTCCACCAGCGATAGTGGGTCTTTTCCAGAGCATCCCAGTCGTATTGCGGGTTTCCCCAGAGTTGCCCGGTTTTGCTGAAGTAATCCGGGGGCACGCCGGCGACGAGCGTGGGATTGCCGGTCTCGTCAACGGCGAATAGAGTTTGGTTGGCCCACACGTCCGCGCTCTCGTGAGCGACAAAGATGGGCATGTCGCCGCAGATCTGTACATTGTGCTCGCCTGCGTAGCGTTTCAGTGCGTGCCACTGGCGATCAAACACAAACTGTTTGAATTTCGAATACTGGATCGCTTCGGCGAGTTCTTCGTCCCATTGGCTCAGGGCGGCGGGTTGCCGGGTGACAAGTTCAGGGGGCCAATTCGTCCAGGTTGCGTCGCCGAGTCGCCGCATCAACGCCTCGAAACGGGAGAATTCGTCCAGCCATTTGGCTTGTTTTTTACAGAATGCGAGCAGGGGGGCACGCAATGGGTGCGATGCTGTGTTCTGAAATCGCTCGAATGCGATGCACAGTGCGGCTTCCTTGTGCACGGCGGCGGCAGCAAAGTCGCAGTGCCTTTGTGAAGCTGGCGAGGTGGGTGCTGGCATCGCAGTCGTGGCGTCTGACTGCGTCGGGGCTGGGGAAGCCTGGGATAAGTCGTTGGCGGTGAGTAGGTCATCGTGAATCAACTGTGGCAGGCTGATCATCAGAGGATTGCCGGCGAACGCGGAGTAGGCGCTGTAGGGAGAGTTGCCCTCAGCGGGTGGCGAAAGCGGTAGAATCTGCCATACTTTCTGGCCAGCGGCGGCGAGGAAATCTACAAATCGGTATGCTTGTTCCCCAAGATCGCCTGTCCCGGGTTCTCCCGGCAGGCTGGTGATGTGCAGGAGGACGCCGGATGATCGGGGGAATTTCATGGCGTGGGTATCAAAGTCAATGAGCTCGGAAGATGCAAACCGCATGAGTTTGCCGTGAAAAATCGTGATATCAGGCGGTCCCTGGCCCTCGCTGGCGGGGCGTCGCTGGCGTCTAGAGCATAAACGGGACCAAAATCAGGGTGTTGCCCTTTGCGAAACTGGAAAATGGGGTTACATTTCAGTTTCGACTATCGCCACCCGGTATCCCACAACGCGCGCCCCGACCTCTGCTGCCTTTCTCTCCGGATGCAAACTTTTCGTGGAAATGTGCCCTCCACGGCAAGCCTGATTCATTTCGTGAGAGGTTTTCGTTTCCATTTTCCGCGATTACCGCAGGGTAATTTCGCCGTCATGGAGTCGATTGGGCTATTTTTGTAGAGATTGACTCGCAGAGTGACTCCCCGCACAAGATTATCGCCGGTTTCGATAGCCAAACTTAAGTTTAGTCATCTCACTCGTTTCCGGCGTTGAACGGAACTGGCCTCACTCAAATGGTGGCAGTTCCTGACTCGGACGCGTGGTGATTTTGTTCTTCCCCGCGAAGGAGCTTCCCTCTCGATGGCAACCACCACTCAGCGTCGACTCGAGCCCACCAGTATTCGTAATTTTGGAACCGGCCTTGGCCAGTTCGAATTGCCGGACCTCACTGCCCTGCAGACTGCATCCTATTCAGCGTTCTTGCAAGCCGATGCGGCGAGCACCGAGCGTAAGAATCAAGGCCTGGAGTCGGTGCTGAAAGAAATCTTCCCGATCGCCAGCTATGACGGCAACACCACGCTGGATTACCTGCGCTATGATCTCGGTAAACCCCGTTACACCGTGCAGGAGTGTCGCCAGCTCCGCCTGACCTATGGGCGTCCGCTGCGGGTCTGGCTGCGGCTGAATCGGGATGAGCCGATCGAGGAAGAGGTGTATCTCGGCGATCTGCCGATCATGCTTGGCGGTGGAGAGTTCGTGATAAACGGCGCCGAACGCGTTGTCGTGAGCCAGTTGCACCGCAGTCCCGGTGTTGACTTCGTGCTCGAGCAGGACACGACGACCGATCGTAAGTTGCCTTCGTGCCGCGTGATCCCTGAGCGGGGTTCGTGGATCGAAGTGAACGTGACGAAGAAAGATTCGTTGACGGTACGGATCGACCAGAGCGGTAAGTTCCCCGCCACGATGCTGCTGCGTGCGATGGATCCGAAGTACAGCACCGATGCGGAATTGCTCGAAGCGTTTTACGAAACCAAGACCATCACGATTTCTGGTGGTGCCGACGCTGCGAAGCTTGAGAACAAGATCTGTGTTGACGACGTGGTTTATCCCAGCGGCCATGAGCGGGCTGGTGAGATCATCGTCGAGCCAGGCCACAAGATTAGTGCGGAATTGGCTGAGATTATCTGTGCGGCCGACGTCAAGAGCGTCGAAGCGATGGACCTGCCGAAGGTTCCGTTGATTTTCCATACCCTCGCCGAGGACACGACAGCGAGTCACGAGGAAGCGTTGTTGCGAATTTACCAGCGGTTGCGCCCGGGAAATCCGCCGCAGTTGGAGAAGGCGCGCACGCTGTTCCAAGAGAAGTTCTATGACGAGAATCGATACCGTCTCGGTAAGGTTGGTCGGTTCCGGTTGAACCGTAAACTCGGTCAGGACGTCAGCGAAGAAGTGATGACGTTGCGTCCCGACGACATGATCTCGGCAATTCGTTACCTCATCGATCTGTTCGATGCGGACAGCGACGCTGAGATTGATGATATTGACCACTTGGGTAACCGGCGGTTGCGGACGATTGATGAGCTCGCCAGCGAAGAGCTTCGCAAAGGCTTTTTGAAGCTCCGTCGTACCGTGCAGGAGCGTATGAGTGTCAAGGATGCTCAGGACATGACTCCACGTAGTTTGATCAATCCTAAGAGCGTTTCTGCAGCGATTGATTATTTCTTCGGTCGGGGCGAGTTGTCCCAGGTCGTCGACCAGACGAATCCGCTCAGCCAGTTGGCGCACGAACGCCGTTTGTCGGCACTCGGTCCCGGCGGTTTGAACCGCAAACGGGCGGGCTTTGAGGTTCGCGATGTTCACATTTCTCACTACGGCCGGATCTGCCCGATTGAAACGCCGGAAGGCACGAACATTGGTCTGATCAGTTCGCTGGCGATTTTTGCTGGCGTGGATGATTATGGGTTCTTGATCACACCGTTCCGTAAGGTGATCGATGGCAAGATCAGCGAACAGACCGTGTGGTTGCGTGCGGACGAGGAAGGCGAGTCCTACGTTGCTCCTGCCGACACCGAAGTCAAGGATGGGGCGCTCGTTCCTGGCCCGAACTTGATCGCTCGATTCCGCAGTGACTTCGCGATCGTGCTGCCCGACCAGGTCAGCTACATGGATGTTGCCCCGGCACAAATGGTCGGTGTTTCAGCAGGTTTGATTCCGTTCCTCGAGCATGATGATGCTAACCGAGCGTTGATGGGTTCGAACATGCAGCGGCAAGCCGTTCCGCTGTTGGTTGCCGAACCGCCGATCGTGGCCACCGGCATGGAGCGTGAAGTTGCCAAGAACAGCGCGATGGTTGTGCGTGCTCGCCGAGCAGGCAAGGTCACCTATGCCGATGCAACCCGCATCGAAGTGGGGAGCGATCACTACACGATGAAGAAGTACCAGGGGCTCAACGAGCGTACCTGTCAAAACCAAAAACCACTCGTGACGGTGGGCGACAAGGTCGAGAAGGGTCAGATTATCGCCGATGGTGCTGCGACTCGCCTCGGCGAACTCGCTCTCGGACGCAACGTTCTGGTCGGCTTCATGTCGTTCGACGGGTTCAACTACGAAGACGCGATCATTATCAGTGAGGAACTCGTTCGCAACGATACCTACACATCGATCCACATCGAAGACTTTGATGTCGAAATTCGCGAAACCAAACTTGGTCGTGAAGAGTTCACCCGTGACATTCCAAACGTTTCCGAGAAAGCCCTGCGTAACCTCGACGACGGTGGCGTTGTGCAGACAGGAACCTATGTCAAACCGGGTGATATCCTCGTCGGCAAGGTCAGTCCGAAGAGCAAGACGGAATTGACACCCGAAGAGAAGTTGCTGCACGCGATCTTTGGCCGTGCCGGTGAGGATGTTAAGAACGATTCGCTGGAGGTTCCCTCGGGAATCGAAGGCATCGTGATCGACACGCAGAAGTTCTCGCGTCGGATGAGTCTCGGCGATGACGAGCGTAAGGCATTCGAGAAAGAGCTGAAGCAGCACGAGACCGAAGGCAACGAAGCGATCGCGAGCACGTTTGAATCGTTGGTTCGTGATCTCGAAGAAGCCGCGGGAACGAAGCTGAAAGATGCCACGGGAACTCCTTTGGCAGATGGCCAAGATCCCAAGTTCGTTGCGGAGCGAGCGACGAGCTTCCGGATCGATCAGGTTCTCGATCAAGTTTCCGATGCGAAAAAGGCAGACGTTGAGAAGGTCTATGCTGCTCAATGGCAGAATGTCGAGAATGAAATCGACGAGCGTGACCGCAAGCTCAATGCGATGAAACGTGGCGATGAACTTCGCAGCGGTGTGTTGCAAATGGTCAAGGTCTACATCGCAACCAAGCGAACGATTAGCGTCGGTGACAAGATGGCTGGTCGTCACGGGAACAAGGGGGTGATTGCGAAGATCCTGCCGATCGAGGATATGCCGTTCTTACCCGATGGAACGCCGATCCAGATCATGCTCAATCCGCTCGGCGTGCCTTCGCGAATGAACGTGGGGCAGATTTTGGAGACACACCTGGGTTGGGCGGGAGCCAAACTCGGGTTCCAGTCGATCACCCCAATTTTCGATGGTGCCGTGGAATCTGAAATCAACGATTGCTTGGCCGAAGCAGGATTGCCCGCCCACGGCAAGATTCGCCTGACCGATGGACGCACCGGCGAGCCGATGGAGCAGGAGACAACGGTAGGTTACATCTACATGTTGAAGCTGCACCACTTGGTCGACGACAAGGTCCATGCCCGCAGCACCGGGCCGTATTCGCTCATTACACAGCAACCCCTCGGTGGTAAGGCTCGCTTCGGCGGTCAGCGCTTCGGGGAGATGGAAGTTTGGGCACTCGAGGCGTACGGGGCGGCCTACATTCTGCAAGAGCTGCTCACGGTCAAGAGCGATGACGTCGAAGGACGAACCAAGATCTACGAGTCGATGGTCAAGGGTGAGAACACCCTCGAAGCTGGCACGCCCGCCAGTTTCGACGTGTTGACTAACGAAATTCGCGGTTTGGCCTTGAATATGCAACTCGAAAAGAGACCGATCTAGCTGGCTCCGCCGCTGATCACCTGTCACACGCGGTTCGCTACGAGCGGTCCGCGTGTGCGATCCGGTGAGATTGCATCTTCCTTGAAACAGTTTTGATGTCGGGCAACGCCTGACTCTATCGCGACAAAGATCGCTTGAAACCTTCCACCTCAAATCGCTCAACGCGTTTCACGTCCCGGCACCGACCGGCGAAATTGCGAAGAGCTAAAAGCTAAAAGCTAAAGGCTTCTTTCATGTCAGTTGGCGAAACCAGTAACTACGATCGCATCAACGATTACGCTTCGGTACGCATCTCTTTGGCCCGTCCTCAGGACATCAAGAGTTGGTCGTTCGGAGAAGTCAAGAAACCTGAGACCATCAACTACCGTACCTATCGCCCTGAGAAAGACGGTTTGTTCTGCGAGCGTATTTTCGGCCCTGAGAAGGACTGGGAGTGCGCCTGTGGTAAGTATCGTGGGATGAAGTACAAGGGCATGATCTGTGACCGCTGCGGTGTGAAGGTCACCCACTCGCGCGTTCGTCGTAAACGCATGGGCCACATCGAATTGGCCGCGCCCGTCGTGCACATTTGGTTCTTCAAAGCGATGCCATCGCGACTTGGCAACCTGCTGGCGATGAAGACCAGCTCGCTCGAGAAGGTGATCTACTTCCAAGACTATGTCGTCATCGATCCAGGCGAGACGGACTTGGAATCGTTGCAACTGCTCACCGAGGAAGAGTATCGCGCCGCACGGCAGCAGTACGGTCCGGGTTCATTCGAAGCCGACATGGGGGCAGAAGCGGTTCGCAAGTTGCTCAATAAGCTCGACCTCGTGCCGCTCTCCGAGCAGCTCCGTGTCGACCTTGCCGAAACCGGCAGCAAACAGAAAAAGAAGGACTTGATCAACCGTTTGAAGATCGTCGAGTCGATCCGCGACAGTGACAACCGTCCTGAATGGATGGTGCTCGACGTGATTCCCGTGATCCCGCCAGACTTGCGGCCGCTCGTGCTGCTGGACAGTGGGAACTTCGCGACGAGCGATCTCAATGACCTCTATCGCCGGATCATCAACCGTAACAACCGGTTGCGGAAGCTTGTCGATCTGAACGCGCCCGAGGTCATCATTCGCAACGAAAAGCGCATGTTGCAGCAATCGGTCGATGCGTTGTTTGACAATAACCGTTGTAAGCGACCAGTCCTCGGTTCATCGAACCGGCCGCTGAAGTCGTTGACCGACATGATCAAGGGGAAACAAGGTCGTTTCCGCGAAAACCTGCTCGGCAAGCGAGTCGATTACTCCGCCCGAAGTGTGATCGTGGTCGGCCCGCGGTTGAAGTTGCATCAATGCGGTTTGCCTAAGAAGATCGCCCTGGAGCTCTATCAACCGTTCATCATCCGCCGATTGAAGGAGCTCGGTCACGCCGACACGATCAAGTCCGCCAAGAAGATGCTTGAGCGTAAAGATGAAGAGGTGTGGGATATCCTCGAGCAGGTCATTAAAAATCACCCTGTGATGCTCAACCGTGCCCCCACGCTGCACCGGATGGGGATCCAGGCATTTGAGCCGACTCTCGTTGAAGGTAACGCGATTCACTTGCACCCACTGGTTTGCAAGGGGTTCAATGCTGACTTCGATGGTGATCAGATGGCCGTTCACCTGCCACTTTCGATCGAAGCTCAAGTCGAAGCCCACACGTTGATGCTCAGTACGAACAACGTGTTCGCTCCGTCGAATGGTAAGCCGATCATGAGTCCGTCGCAGGACATCGTCATGGGTTGCTACTACATGACTGTCGAATTGCCTGGTCGTAAAGGCGAAGGGATGGTCTTCAGCGGTTACGACGAAGTGGACTACGCACTCGCTCAGGGCAAGGTCGAACTGCACTCCAAGATTAAGATGCGGTTGCCGAAGTTCCAGAAGCTCAAAACCGATGATGAATCGGGTGTTTATGGGGCTGTCATCGAGACGACTCCGGGCCGTGTGCGGTTCAACGAAATGCTTCCCGACGGGATGGATTTCTACAACCGTGCGATGCGCAGCGGTGACTTGGCAAAATCGATCAGTGACTGCTATCAGCGTCTCGGTCGTAAGCCGACCATTCACCTGCTCGATGACATGATGCAGATGGGCTTCCGCGAGTCCACTTGCAGCGGTCTGTCCTTCGCAACGGATGACTTGGTTACGCCCGACACCAAGCAGAAATTCATCAAGGATGCCGAAAAAACGGTCATGAAGCACAAGAAGGCTTATGACCGTGGTTTGATGACAGGCAAGGAACGCTACAACCAAGTTCTCGATGCTTGGACGCACGCTCGCGAAGCGATTACCGCGGACATGATGAGCGCCATGGAAAACGACATTCGTGAAGGCGGGTGGTATATCAACCCCGTTTTCTTGATGTCGCACTCGGGTGCACGGGGCGGTATCGAGCAAATTCGTCAGCTCGCTGGTATGCGGGGTTTGATGGCCAAGCCAACCGGCGAGATCATTGAAACGCCCATCAAGGCAAACTTCCGCGAAGGCCTCTCGGTGCTCGAGTACTTCTCGTCCACTCACGGTGCACGTAAGGGCTTGGCTGACACGGCGTTGAAGACGGCTGACAGCGGTTACTTGACTCGGAAACTTGCTGACGTCGCGCAGAACGTCGTGGTCACGATGCACGATTGCGGGACCACCCAGGGCATCACCAAGGGTGTCGTTTACCGTGGTGAAAAGGTGGAAGTGTCGCTGGCCGATTCGATCAACGGTCGAGTTAGCTTGAAGGCCATCGTCAACCCGGTCACCGACGAGTTGATTGTCGATGCCGCCCAGATGATCACGCCGGAAATCGCCCGCAAGATCGAGCAGATGGGACTGGAGAAGATCCAGGTCCGTACCCCGATGGCTTGCGACGCGCCGCTGGGTGTGTGCCGCTCTTGTTACGGTATGGACATGGCGACGGGATCGATGGTCGAAGAAGGCATGGCCGTCGGTATCATCGCCGCTCAGTCGATCGGAGAGCCCGGCACGCAGCTAACGATGCGGACGTTCCACATCGGTGGTAGTGTAAGTAAGCAGGTCGAAGAGTCCGATATCAAGTCCGCACGTGACGGTGAGGTTCGCTTCACACGCATGAAGGCGGTGACCAATACCGAAGGTCGCGACGTCGTGTTGACCCGCAACGGCCAGGTGATGTTGGTCGACGATCGGGGCCGCGAAATTGAGTCGTATGACATTCCGACAGGTTCGACTCTGATGGTTAAGGAAGGTGACAAAGTCACCGCCGGCCAAGTGCTCTGCGAGTGGAACCCATACTCGATTCCAATTCTCTCGGAAGTCACCGGTCGCATTCGATTCGAAGACGTTGTCGAAGGCGAAACGATGCGGGTTGACCGCGAGGCCAGTGGTAACATGCGGATGGTCATCATCGATCACAAGGGCGATTTGCACCCGCAGTTGGTCATCGAAGATGGCGATGGTCGAGCGTTGCACGCTCAGTACTTGCCCGAACGTGCCACGATCTCGGTCAAGGAAGGCGATCAAGTGATCCCCGGGGCCGTGCTCGCGGAAATGCCGCGGGAGACCGGCGGTGTGTCGGATATTACGGGTGGTCTGCCTCGAGTTACCGAGATTTTCGAAGCTCGCAAGCCGAAGGATCCCGCCGTGATCGCGGAAGTTGATGGCGAAGTCGAGATCCTCAGCGAACGTAAGCGTGGTAAACGCACGATTATCGTCCGCAGCGATTCAGGCATCGAGCGGGAACACCTCGTGCCTCACGGCAAGCACTTCCTCGTTCATACCGGCGACATCGTCAAAGCAGGGCAAGCCCTCGTTGACGGTGCCTTGGTGCCTCACGACATCCTGCGAGTCACCGGTGAAGAGGCTGTCCAACAGTACCTGTTGCATGAAATCCAACAGGTCTACCGTAGCCAGCGAGTTGAGATCAACGACAAGCATGGCGAAATCATCATTGCCCGCATGTTGCGGAAGGTGAAGATCGAGTCGGCCGGCGATACCAACTTGTTGCCCGGCAGCGTGATGGACCGATTCCACTTCCGTCGTGCCAACCAAGAGATGCGGAACTGTGTAAAGATCGCCAACCCCGGCGATACGGACTACACCGAAGGCACGATCGTACCGAAGGAAGCATTCGAGCAAACCAACGCAGAAGTCGAAGCGATGGGTGGTGCAACAGCGAAGAGCAAACGCTGCAAGAGTGCGACGGCGAGTACCCAGTTACTCGGTATCACCAAGGCTGCTGTGCAGTCGAACAGTTTCATCAGTGCTGCATCGTTCCAAGAGACGACCAAGGTGCTGACCGAAGCCGCTCTGGCCGGCAAGGTCGACAAACTTGTCGGTCTGAAGGAAAACGTGATTCTCGGTCACTTGATCCCAGCTGGTACGGGTTTCCGAATCTTCCAAGAGTCGGAAGTCAACTACCGCCGCGAAGCGTTGGAAGAACTCGCCGCGACCCCCGTGTCGGCGCTCGAGGAATCCTTCCCACTCCTCGGCGGCGACGGCGAAACCGCCGAAGCCGGTGCGTCGAGCAGCGAAAACTGATCGAGGCTCCTTCTATACTGATGATCATGGCTCCCCCGATGCGTTGCGTCGGGGGAGTTTCTTTAACCAGTTGGAACAGCGTGGAATGGCAGAAGAGCAAACGCCCTTCGCACCATCATTGGCGACCGCAGAGGCGTCGCGTCCACTTAGTTCGACGCGTAGTGCCGCATGTACCGGAATTTGGTGCCTAGGCACTTTCATGTTGACGGCACTCGTTGTCACCGCTGCGATCTCGGATAACTTCATTCCGGGTGCTCGGTTCGCAGATACGTACTTCCTTTTCCAAGGGCGATTTCGCATTGGATTGGTGATAGACGCTAGCAAAGCTCTTTGGCGTCGGCGAGGAGAGCATCAATGTCCATCGGCTTCTTCCTCTGTGATGATTGGCTCGCCAGCGCCAACCTCGGCTGAGCCATCGCCATTCCCAGAGCGAGACCATGACGACAAATTGCTCGCGATATCGCTGAATCACAAGCGGCCAGTCGGTTGCGGCGACGTGCGACAACATCAAATTGCCAAACAAAATTTGGCGATTTGTGTGGCGAGACGGCATTGTGGTCGCACCATTGTGCTCACACTTCTTGATTTCGAGTCCTGGCGTCCGTGCTGAAATTGGAGGACGAGCAAGGGAGACCAGTGGCATGATGAAGAGTGTTGCCAAGCCAAAATTGCTTTCTGTTGATGTGTCGTTCGCACCGATTGACCTGCAAGGAAAATTTGCCCGCATTGTTGAAACTGTGTGGCAAACAAATACACGTCAAGACAAATGCGATGCCCATTCCGACAACCTCTTCAACCCCCTCGTCCAGCGTTCCCTCCGAGCCGAACTATAACCACCGCCTATTTGGGGCGATCGCCGAGGAGCTTGTTCGGATCTCTGAGAATCGCCTCGGGACGACTCGCCAATTCGGATAATTGCATCATCTTTTCGCGGCACATCTTCCGGGCACCTTCTGCGTCTCGAAAAGCCGGGGCAGAAAGTTCAGGAATAACGACGTGGCCCTTCACGTCATCGTCCCTATCGGATCGGACGGTCAGCCCGATTGTTCGCAATTCACCCACATTCACTTGGACGAAACCTGCCTCGGACTGTTTCACCGGATCGGCGATGAAGTCCACGATCGGTTGAACGCTGCCGAGGCAAGACAGGCGATAGAGACTGATGCCCTCTTCGTCGGGCTGTGATCCACCAGTCCTTGGCTCGAAAGCACCCGGTGAAACGTAAGGCTGCTTGTGGTCTCGAAATCGGTCGTAGCGAACTCGCCGAACCAGCCATTCGTCATCTGAGATTGGTTCGGATTCATTCTTGAGCAGCACGACCAGACCACCAGCATAATTACTTCGTGATCGTAAACGTTTTCAAAACCTCGCCACCTACATAAAGCTCCGCATCCGTTTCCGACAACACTTCCAACGTAGTGATTGGAAACGGCTCGCTCTCGCTCGCAGAAGTCTCGAACGTAATCGTTCCATTGCACGTCATCGACACGGCATCGGGCGCAGGATGCAACGCGTCTCGCTGGGTCAATGCGATACGGATAGCTGCTCCAATCACGGTTGCACTCGCTGCAGCACCATCCATGCCATCCCAATCGTCTTCATAATTGAAGAATGAAAGAAGCTTTTTCAGAATCTCATCCCAACGAGGGTCAATCAGCTCGTGATCTTCAAACGCCACGGCGGGAGGCTGGTCCGAGCAAATCGAAGCGGAGCCACAGAACGCGGTTGTGCTATTCTTTCGATCGTCAAGTGTTAAGCTCATTTGTCCTTTTCTCCCCAGTCTTTTCTCAAGTCGTCATCGACCAGAGCCAAAAACTGATTGACGGAAGTGCGATGACCTAAGTCTAGCCCATCGCGGTAAGTCGGTGTTTCGCCTGAATGAAGTGGACCGCGCGACGTTAGTGTCAGCATCAAGGCTTCGTCGCTTGGGTCAGGACCACGAGTGACTGAAGTATTTACGTGCAATCGTCCAAGCTTTGGCGTGATCTCAAACGCCCATTGAAGTGCTCGCCCGTCCATCTTTAAGCCATCCGCCGTTGCTGGCTCTTCGTTTGGGAAAAGACCCGGCAAAATTTTGCCCCAGTCGGAGGGTGATTCCCAGAGCTCTCCGCGTGGGAATCGGTCGACGTAGGTGATTTCCCACTGGTTAATTTGCGGAGGAGCGATTCCTATATTTTCGCAGAAACGGTGCAGTTGGCCAACCGCTTTCTCAAATTCAACGATCAGTGCTTTGTAGCTCGGATAGGACGACTTCGCTTTGACGCTACGCCAATTCAGGTGCAAGCGAGTCGGTTGAAACTGAATCAAGCGGTCGCGTTCTTCGTTTGCGCTGATGAGGGTTAGTCTTGGCAGCGGCGGCGTCGACTCAAGTTGCAACTTCAGCTCGGCTGCGATGGGCTTGCGATCAAATCGTTCAAAAGCTTCTTGAATTGGCGGCTGGTCTCTTGGACCCGTCCAGTCATCGCGGCCAATGACGTCCCAGAATTGCCCGTAATGGGCAGAACTCAGCCCCGCCAACGCATCAAACTGAATCCCAAGTACAAACTCGACGATCGGTGGTGATTCAAAGGTGGGAGTTTCAGCGGTCATCCGGTCTCAAAAGGCCACTATCTGGCCGTGGAATGGTTGTTCGATGGTTTTATCCGTAGAATACTGAATTCGCAGCCAAATTGTTCGTCAAACACCATCCCGTCGCAGGACGGCGGGCCGTCAACGCTGCCTCTCATACTAATACAGTTTATCGGGCAGCAGGACCACCGAGAATGACGGGCAATTTTGAATTTCTGGCCATTGTGGACCGAACGGCCGAACAGTTGCAGACGCTGCAGAAATCACTCGCGGTCAAAGACAAGGCGTTCGAGGATTCGCAGGCAAAGCTGGTCAACGTGGTCAAAGAGAAATCTGACGAGAATGCTCGGGTGGTGTTTTCGACATATCCGAAAATGATGAACTTGGTCGAAGACACCAAGAACGATGGCCAGCGTCGCTACGGCGTCGGGAACTTCGATTTGATCATCATCTACAAGGCTCGCCGCAGCATCTACCAGAAGTTCTGAACGATCTTCGAGTGCTTCGATTCGCTGTTGCTAGGGCGGACAGCGACGTCCTGGAGCGAGGTCGATTACGACACCTACGGGTAGTTTGGTTTGGAAACGGTCAACCCGACTTACGTCAACGAGGTGGACCAAGTGATACGTGATGGTCTTCTGGCTGGTTTTAAGGCTCTGTTGGTGTCGCTGAAGTTTCAACGCGACGGTGTGAAGTACGACGACTTGTCGAACGGCGAAAAGGAAGAGTATGGGGAGAAGTTCTACGATGAGGAGGAAATGGCATGGTATTTTTGAATGCCGTCACAGCTCGCCAAATGTCATTCCTCAATCGATTGGAAGCTAGAAATGATTCGCCTTGCAATGCTGACTTTCGCAATCTTTACCGTTTCCTCGTCGCTCGCCATGCCGCTACATGCTACTGAGCGTGAGAATTTGTCTCTGATGCAGATGATCTCGCCATGGAGGTACCCGGATGCACAAGGCCAAGGTGCTCAGATGTCGGACGCGGCCACCATTGATGTTAATGGCGCTCGGACGACCCAGTCGATTGTTGGCAAGACTGTGATGACAACGGATGCGTCCATCGATAAGGTGATTGAATTCTACAAAGCGAAACTCGATCCCACGTCGTCTGAAAATAACAAAGATGGCATCGAGGTCGATCCATCAGGGAGATCGGTCATCTTCAGCGACGATTCGAAAGGCCGCCCGTTTGCGATGCATACGATTTTCATCAACACTCGCAACATGTCGACGGTCCTCGTGATAACGCGAGGCAAAGACGAAACGAAGACGCACATCAGCTGGAAACAATACCGGCGTTTGGACTGAGCGTAGGGCCGGTTCCACCGGCCGCATGGGTTGGTTTTCCGGTTCGGATGTTTGCTTGGGAGGGGATGGCCGGCGGAACCGGCCCTACGGTGCTGGTGATTCTAGCTTCGGCAAGAACGCGGTGATGATCCCCATCAATGGTAGATACGCACACATCTGGAAAACGTTCTCGAGACTCGTATGATCTGCCCACGCTCCCAGCAGAGCCGCAGCGATTGCGCTGATCCCAAATGCGAATCCGAAGAATAGGCCTGCCACCGCGCCCACGCGTCCTGGTAATAGCTCCTGCGCGAACACCAGGATCGCGGAGAAGGCTGATGCCAAGATCACTCCAATGAAGACCGTCAGCACAATCGTTCCGATCAATCCCGCGTGAGGCAACGCCAGTGCAAAGGGTGCGACACCCAGAATCGAAAACCAGATCACGACCTTTCGCCCAAAGCGATCACCTAGCGGACCACCGGCAAACGTCCCCACCGCCACAGCAAACAAGAACGCAAACGAACAAAGTTGAGACTGCTGTTTCGTAACGCCAAATTTGTCTTCCATGTAGAGAGCGTAGTAGCTGGTGAAACTCACCAGATAGATGTACTTCGACAACACAAGTGCCACCAGCACGCCCATGGCACCGGTGACTTGGCGCCGGGTGAGGTAGCTGTGTCTTTGCGGTTTCGACGAGACACCTTTCGCTGCACGACTGGCGAGTCTTGCGTGATACCACGCCCCGACCTTGGTCAGTACGATGATTCCCACCAGCGCGATCAGTGCAAACCAAGCGATCGAGGTCTGGCCAAATGGAAAAATGATTGCCGCGGCCAGCAGTGGTCCTAGCGAAGTCCCAAAGTTACCACCGACTTGGAACAACGACTGCGCGAACCCGTGCCGTCCACCGGCTGCCATATGAGCCATCCGCGACGCTTCGGGATGGAAAATGCTCGATCCCATGCCAATCAGGGAAGCGGAAGCCATCAACGTGATTAGCGATCGCGCCTGTGAGAAAAACAACAATCCAAAGAGGGTCAATCCCATGCCGATCGCCAGCGAATACGGCTTGGGTTTGCGGTCGGTGTACATCCCTACAAACGGCTGCAGCAATGACGCGGTCAGCTGGAAGGCAAACGTGATCAGACCAATGTCGCCGTAGCTCAATTGCAACGAATCACGCAGCAACGGATAGGTTGCTGGAATCAACGACTGAATGATGTCGTTGAGCATGTGAGCGACACTAATCGCTGCGAGCACCTTCAACGCAGTCTGCTCGATTGCCGGCGGAGACGGGGAGGGATCGCTGGACGCGATCGATGCGGCGGGCGTGCTCATGAGCGGGTAGCGGCGGAGTGCTGTCGTGAATCGTGCGGATGGCTGGCGAAAAATCGAACCTTACGACTGGAATGACCACCCGACGAGGCGGAAGGTTCACCGGAACCGGCCCTCACTGATTGCCGATAGGTTCAACCGTAGACGTCTGCAGGATCAACGAGTCTTGGCTCGTGAATCTCGATTGAATTATCCGCACCCACACTGCGGAAAAAACAACTGGCGTAGCCTTCGTGGCAGGCGGCACCGGTTTGGTCCACATGCAGCAAGATCGTATCGGCATCGCAGTCGACCTGCACGCGACGGACGAGTTGCTGGTGACCACTCGTTTCACCCTTACGCCATAGCTTGCCACGCGAGCGACTGAAGTAAACCGCGCGGCCGGTACTGAGTGTCTCTTTCCAGGCGGATTCATTCATCCATGCGAGCATCAGCACGCGGCCAGAATTAACGTCCTGGGCAATCGCTGGTAACAGTCGGTCTCCGCTGGCTTCGCATAGCACGCCGGCAGCGAAGTTGGGCAGCGACGCGGGTAAGTCGCTCATGATACGCTGCTTTCGCTGTTGATCACGACAACCTTGCCGCACAGTTGATCGCTATCACCCAGCGTGGCGGATTCTTGCAAGCGGTGCGCGGCGGCGGCTTGATCGAGCGGGAACCTCGCACCGATGTTTGCGCGGATCTTGCCAGACTTCAGCATGCGAGTGAGATCTTCGGCGGCAGTCCGCATTTCGATCGGGGTGGCCTTGAACATGACAAACCCATGCAGGGAACACTCCTTAACGTAAAAGGGGCCGACCGGAAACGGGGGCTGCGCATCGCGTCCGGCCATCAGCACCATCCGGCCCCGCTCGGCCAGCATCCCCACAGCGGAGGCGAAGTCGGGTTCACGTCGGGTTTCCCACAGTACGTTGACACCTTGGGGGGCGAATCGCTGGACTTGCTCGGGGATCGACTGATCCTTGTAGAGAATGACCTCTTCGGCCCCAAAGCTGCGAACCTTGTCCGCCTTCTCTTTGCTGCCGGCGGTCGCAATCACGCGGGCACCGTGAGCCGCTGCCATTTGGACGACGAGTGAGCCCACGCCTCCGCTGCCTCCGATTACCAGCACGGTCTCGCCGGGCTCCAATGCTGCTTCACGGAACAGACCGAGATGCGCCGTCACCCCTACCAACGCACATGCGGCCGCATCCTCGAAGGAAACTTCGCGCGGAAGTGCGTACACCCATTTCTCGTCGACTGCGATCTGCTCGGCAAACGTGCCTTGGCGTCCGAGCAAACCCTGATTGGTCGTCCATACGCGGTCGCCGACCGCGAATCGCTTGACTGCCGAGCCCACCGCTTCCACAACGCCCGCGGCGTCACAGCCGGGGAAATACGGCGTCGGCAATTCCATGGCGATGACGCCCCCGCGAACATAAGTATCGATCGGGTTGACGGAGCTCGCTTCGACGCGGATCAGCACCTGATCTGGACGCAGTTGGGGGTCAGGCACATCGCCGAACTCGATAATATCGGGAGAACCGGTGGCGTTGATGAAGGCGGCCTTCATAAGATGTCATGCCTTGCAAATAGGGAACCGAAGCTTGGGACCATTGTCCCGAGTGAGCAAACCAATCTTGGACGGGAGGAAACGGGTTTCGGACATGGGCAAATTGGTTTCAGACGGGACGCGGGTCCCATCCTGAAGAGTCAGCGCAGCAAAAAACGTTCACCGAATGCGATTGATTCGGTGAACGTTCGATTGGGTTTCCGAAACCACCTGTGGAACTACTTGAGTTCGACGGTACCGCCGGCTTCTTCGACTTCGGCTTTGATCTTCGCAGCGTCTTCTTTCGAGACAGCTTCTTTGAGGGTCGCAGGAGCGCCTTCGACCAATTTCTTGGCTTCCATCAGGGAAGCGCCGGTGATGTTCTTGACGACCTTGACGACGTTCAGCTTCTTATCGCCGAAGCTGGTCAGGACGACGTCGAATTCAGTTTGCTCAACGGCTTCGGCTGCTCCGCCGTCTCCGCCTGCTGCCATCATCACAGCTCCACCGCCGGATGCAGGCTCGATGCCGTGTTCATCCTTGAGGTAGTCGCTCAATTCTTTGGCTTGCTTCAGGGTCATGTTGGCGATCTTATCGCCGAGTTCTTTGGCTTCGGCGCTGTATTCGGCGACCGCAGTTGCTTCATCGGACATGTCAAACTACCTCAAAAACGAAAAAGGTGATTCGGAAAAGTTGAATTGGGAAAAGCTCGGGTGAAATGAAGGCGTCGTTACGACTCGTCGCCTTCGCCCTTGCTCTTGATTTGGCTGTTGAGCGTACGCCCAGGACCGAGCAACGCACCGCTGAGGTTGGCACCCGGCGAAAGGATTTGACCAACCAGCATCGAGACTTGCTCTTCGCGACTGGGCCACTTGCTGATCGCCTTGACACCATCGGAGTCGAGGCGTTCGCCATCCATGACACCGCCAGTGGCGGTGAACTCGTCGTATTTTTCGCTGTCTTTATCCAGCCGCACGACTTCTTTGACGAGCGAGACAAAGTCATCCGCTCCCCACATCACTGCGACTTGACCACGGGTGTCATCGAACGCAGGGGCGAGCGTGGAGCCTTCGGTTGCCCGACGAGCCAGCGAGTTCTTAACAACCATCATGTGGATGTTTTTCTCGCTGAGTTCGCCACGCAATTCGTTGGTGGTATTCGCGTCCATGCCGGTGTAAGTCACCAACACAGCATCGGAGACCCCTTCGAAACGACGCTTCAGGTCACGGGTGACCAGCTCTTTAACGTATTTACTCATTTGATTTTTTCGCTGACGAAACTCACTACCGCGACAACGCGTGGCTGGGCAGAAACTTGAATTCGCCGATCCTTCTCGATCGTAATCGACGCTTTAGGTAAGGACTCGGACGCTGGGGGTCATCGTTGCACAGATGGCAACGCCTTTGATGTACGTGCCCTTGATGGACTGGGGCTTCATTCCAGAGATGTAATCAACGAACGCGGTGATATTCTCTTCGAGTTTTTGTGAGTCGAAACTCATCTTGCCGACCATCGCATGGACGTTTCCGCCCTTGTCATTGCGGAACTCGACTTTACCAGCCTTGTATTCACCAACGACCTTGCCGACGTCGGCGGTCACGGTTCCAGCACGAGGGCTAGGCATCAGGCCACGAGGGCCGAGCACACGACCAAGTGGGCCGACCAAGCCCATCATGTCGGGAGCAGCGATACAGACATCAAAGTCAGTAAAGCCGTCTTTGATTTTTTTAGCGAGGTCTTCTTGGCCGACTTCGTCAGCACCAGCCGCTTCAGCAGCCTTGGCTTGATCGCCCTTGGCAAACACGACGACGCGTTGCGTCTTGCCGATGCCGTGGGGCAGTACGAGTGAACCGCGAATGATTTGATCCGCTTGGTTGGGATCAACACCCAAACGCATGTGAACTTCGACCGTTTGGTCAAACTTCGTCGCGTCGTAGGTCTTGAGCGTCTCCACCGCCTTGGGAAGCGGCTGAAGCTCTTTGGGTTGTTTAGCGAGCGCGGAGCGATACCGCTTGGATTGTTTTGGCATATTGGTCACGACTCTTGGTGTCGGGTGGTTCGGCGAAACGACTCTGCCTCGTTCGGGTTTTAGCCGTGGATGGCTAATAACCGGTGAGCGGTCGCTTCTCCCACTTGGGGTCTCACGAGATTCCGACCAGCTCAATGAGATGCTCGACTCGTGAGAAGTGGCGGAGTTTGGCGAACCTTTCGCAGATCGTCAACCTCAACTCGCCCCAGGGAAGGGATTTTTTCAAACTTAGCGGCGGTGGGAGACGGAAATGCATCCCATGAACACTCACTGCCGTCTTGCTCGCGGCGGTGAGCCGGCTCCGGAAAGGGTCACTCGCGACCGAGGAACTTTGCCATCATGATCCAGCCGGGATCGAAGATGAGACCTGAGGCATTGGCGGTCACTTCGTCATAGGTCTGTGCGGCATCAGGTGTGACACTCTTGCCCGCCATGACCAACGGCACGGGGCCATGGGTGTGTTTCTTCGTGCGGCAGTACGTCGGGTGGTCCGGCAAGATGAGGATGCGGACGTCGTCACGCTCGCTGGCGGCTTTCCACAGTGGAGCGGCGATGAATTGGTCGATCTGCTCAAGTGCTTCGACCTTCGCGTCGGCGCGGCCTTCGTGGGAGGCTTCGTCGGGAGCCTCGATATGGACACACACAATGTCGTACTGGTCCAACGCCTTCACGGCGGCCTGTCCCTTGCCCGCGTAATTCGTATCGAGATATCCCGTCGCCCCGTCGACTTCGATGCGATCCCAGCCCGCCAAAGACGCCAATCCGCGTAACAGATCGACAGCGGTGATCATCACGCCTTTTAGTCCATAGCGTTCGTCGAATGTCGGTAGTCCCGGCGCGCCGCCACTGCCCCACAACCACACGTTGGTGGCAGTCGACTTGCCCGCCGCTGAGCGAGTTTTATTAATCGGATGGTCAGCGAAAATCTCTGCCGACGCAGTCATCAGGGCCACCAGCACATCGCTGCCAGGGCCGCGAGGAAAATCGTCGGCGATCGACAGGTCCGTCAGATCATGTGGAGCCGACGAACGCGTCGTGGGCGTGAAAGGCGATGGATGCTCGGCGTCTCCGCGATAGATCAGTAGGTTGCGGTAGCTGACACCGCTGACGAACTCCAGTCGCTTGGCCAGGTCTGCGGAAATCGCTGGGTGGTCACCTCCGAGGAGCGTTTTGTTCAGCTCTGCGAGCAGTTCGCTGCCTTCCTCGGTGCTGATATGACCGGCCGTGAAATCCATCATGATCTGATCGTTGACCGTGACGAAATTACACCGAATCGCACAGTCGTACGGCCCCAGCTGGATACCCGTTGCCGCCGCTTCAATAGGCGCTCGACCGGTGAAGAATTCCTTCGGGTCGTAGCCCAATAGGCACAGGTTGGCGACTTCGCTGCCGGCCGGAAAGTCGGCGGGCGTGTTGTCGGTCACGCCCACGCATCCCGCCGCCGCAATCGCGTCCATGGTCGGCAAGTTTGCGGCCTGCAGCGGCGTCTTCCCGCCCAGGGTTTCGAGCGGTTCGTCGGCACAGCCGTCGGGAATAATGATCACATACTTCATGGCGATTCCTCCGCCGGTTCATTCGTTCGGACATTAACGCAGAGCGTCAAGTGTCGTGGAAGCGAGGAAATTGCGAAAGGGCACGCACTGGCTTCATTATGATCGGAACTTCAAGATGGTTGTCTCAAAAGGTCGTCCCGCAAATTGTCGTCGAGGAACTGCGCTACACTTAATAAATTCACTTTCGCCGGAGCTGCCAATGGCAGTGAAACCGAGCCGTCGCCGCGAATTACCATGCTGGGGCGATGCAGTCCCGCGACCGCACTGGCTCGGTACGCGCCGGCGAGTGCTGGGCCGGGATCGGAGCCGCCAAGCTGTACTTTTGCGGTCCGGGATTCAGTGCTGAGCGGCGAACCTATTCGGAGATCAAATTCGACTTCTTGACGGCCCGCGTCCGTTTGACCGCCGGCGTCCGTCGCGTCAGGACTCGTGTTACTGCTCCACAAGCAAACACTTCGCAGCGTTGCAGCCGCATCCAGCGTCAGCAGCACGCAGCGTTCCTTCGCGTTGCGGAGGCGAGCTAAACGTGCCAGCATGGTTGCACTGAGCGATTCCTCACCGCTGGCAAAGGCTCCCGGACCAACCAGTATGGCGGCGTACTTGGACGACATCCAGTGGTTCGCATTTCTGGCCAGTTCACCGGTCGCGGATGATGAGGCTTCCCCATTTTCGATGGCAGTGGCCAGACCTGTGAGCTCATCGGCGGTGCATTGCGAGAACCGCTGCACTTGTTTCGCATTGGAGTCGCTGCTGCCCAGTCGCAGTTTTTCAGTAATTCGTGGCCAGGTTTGATCGACGCGGCCAATCATCCACACGAGATCCGCATGGGTCGCGACATCGGCGAGCGTGGCCGAGACAATCCCGTCCCGGCTGGCCGTCTGCAACAACGCCTCGATGCTCGGATCGGACTCGATCGTCAGCGAAATCCGTCCCGCCGCTTGCCAGCTCGCTAATTGTCTCGCCGTCAACAGATCGACGCCTGTCGTGACGACGCGAAGTGGCCTGGACGGTTCACTCGAAATCACAAATTCAGCCCGGTCAGGTGGTGAATGCTCCACCGGGAGGGCTGACGCGACGATCGGGCAACCGTTCGCCGCCAGCAATCCCTGATCATCGATTTGAACATCGTCGCAGTGTAGGGGGCACAGCGGGCAGACGATGCTCGTCACGCGTCGGACTCCTCGGCAGAATCGTCCCGCACCGAAAGCTCCTGGACCGCTTTGACCAGTTCGATCGCATTCTCAACCGGCGTCATCTGCATCACGCCGTGCCCGAGGTTGAAAATATGTCCAGGTCGGCCACCGACCTGATCAAGCAGCTCTTTCGCGGCCGCGCGTATGGTAGCTGGGTCGGTCAGCAGTACCGTGGGATCCATGTTCCCTTGGACGGAAATGTCGTGGCCGATGCGTTTCCAAGCGGTCGCCATGTCGATTCGCCAGTCCACGCCGACGACGGTGCGGCGGTCACCGCGCAGCAGTGGTAGCAGCTCTGGATTTCCCGTGGCAAAGTTAATCAGCGGTACCCCGGGCGTGACACCGGCGATGATCTGCCGCATCCACGGCAACACGAACCGGCTGTAGTCCGCAGCCGACAAGCAGCCCGCCCAGCTGTCGAATAACTGCACGCACTGTGCACCGGCAGCAATCTGTTCATTCAGATACACAATGATCGCTTCGGTCAATCGATCCATCAGCGCCGACCAGCCCCCATCGTCGGCCCGCATCAGTTGTTTAGTCGCTGCATACTGCTTGCTGCCGCCGCCCTCGATCGCGTAGCTGGCGAGTGTGAACGGGGCACCGGCAAAGCCAATCAGTGGAATCCCTGCGGGCAAATCCTTTCGTGTTTGACGCACCGTTTCGTAGACGAAACCAAGGTCTTGGGGATTGTCCAGCCCTTTGACGCGATCGATATCCGCTGCCGTCCGGACCGGGTTATGGATGACGGGGCCGTCGCCTTTGACGAATTCGAGATCGAAGCCCATCGGCACGAGAATCGGCAAGAGATCCGAAAAGATGATTGCCGCATCGACGCCCAGCCGATCGACGGCTGTGCACATTACTTCGCTGCAGAGAGTCGGATTGGCACAGAGTTCGAGAAAGCTCTGCTGCGAGCGAACGGATCGATACTCTTGCATGTACCGCCCCGCCTGACGCATCAACCACACAGGCGTCCGCGGCGTGGGTTCGCCCCGGCACGCTTTCATGAACAGGCTCGACTGCGAGGGGTGATCGTCGATCGCCGTCAGCGGTTCTTGATCTTCGGCATCGGTCACGCTGACGCGGAGTCTCGGATCCCCTGTGGATAGCACTCGCCGTTTTTCGACAAGCATTGCCGAATCTCGAGCCGCTTCACTGACGAGGTGTCCCATCTTGGGGTGTGACGGCTCCATGTCGACATGGATGTCACTCTCGCGAAGCATGTCGCTCGTCGTGGGGCCAATCGAGGCGACGACGGTTTGCTCGAGCCCCTGCCGCAATGCGTCAGTGAGGCTCAGTGAATCGGCCATGCGGAGCATATTGACGACCTGATGGGCACTGGTCAGCAGCAGCATATCACGCTCGCCCGCCGCGATCGCGCGGACGTTGGCCTCGAGTGGCTTGGTGTCTTCGGGGTATTCCCAGCCATAGACCCGTACGGTTTCGGGGATCGCGCCGCGTGTTTCCAGGCCCGCGATCAACGATGTGTTGGTCACGCCATACTCCTGCACGCCGACCACCTGATTGGCGATCGGGATGCCCTCGTCGATCATCTTGAGTAGATCTCGCCACGTGTTCGGCTCAGGCACGCGGAATGTCGGTGTGACTCCCACCTCACGCATTGCCGCAGTCGGCTTGGGGCCCCGGCAAATGGTCGTGATGTCGCTCAACGCATCGAGAAATCGCTGAGGTTGAACATGCTTTTCGATACTTTTCAGTAAATATCTGAAGCCACCGCCCGTCATGAAGATCATGATCGGGATCTCGCCCGTGATCACGCGATAGGCAAAGTCAATCGCAGCCCGATTCGGCTCGATCGGAACTTCACGCATCGATGGGCTGACACTGGCGTCCCCGCCAAACTTCGTGATCAGGCGAGCCATATCCGCCGCCCGACGGCTTTCGAGCGAGGCAATGCGAAGTCCAGAGAAAGGCATAGTGAGGGCAGAGGGCAGAGGGAGGGGACGGGAGATAGGGAGGCGCGGTGAGGGGCAGGCAACCAGCGACTTTCGAGCTCATCGTTGGGGAACCAACCCTTTGCAGATTGTAGGGGAATCCGCGGCGTTGGGGATGGCGGGCAATTATTCTCGCTCGGGCATTGTCACTCGGTTCTTCGAGCCGACAGCGAATTTCCTCCAACGCAATCCGCTTCGAGCGTCGAGAGACATCGATTGCTCAAGCCATATTCGCCCTCATGGCGTGCACTGAGTCAGCCGCGGGATCTTCTGCGCCGTTTTTCCCCTGCGATACCCGCAGCTAGCGCCGTCAGTTCGCATCTAAAATCGCGCAAGTCGACACTATTGCGGCTTCGCCCGCCGACGATCCTGGTACACGCAGAGGATCACGATCGCGAGTAGGATGAGCATCGCCCACAATAACCAATGAACGCCGCCATGGATTCGATTGCCCAACCGAATCGGAACCTCGAACAGTTTTCGATACTTCTTTGCGAAGGCTTCGTCCACATCAACGCCCTGGGCAATCCAGGCGACCTCGTCCGCGGCGACCTGCTCCTGTAAGGCTGCTGCATCTGCCAATTCTCCCCGGAGCTCGGCTTCGACTTGATCGATGTCGTGGCCGACTTGCATCGACAAAGCCGATATAGCTTTCTCTCGATATTTTGATCGAGCGGGCTCGTCGCATTGATACGACGCGACCAAATAAGCCCGCGCCGCAAGCTGCTTGGCACCCTCTGAGTCCCCGTAGTTCCATCCAGTCTGATCGAGCAGCAAATCGCCGAGTGTTTCCAACGGGACTGGCGAATCGTGGTTGCCGAAACGCAGCATGCCGAGTACTCCCTCCATCGCTTCTTGCTGCGATTTTCCTGGATTGTGTTCCCAAGCGTCAACATCCTGTTGGCGAAAGAAGCCTGTCGCGCCGCTTCCGCTCTCCGGCCAAGCCGGAAGCTATGCCGGATCGTCCTTTGCGAGCAATGCCTGCACCAGCATTCGCTGATAAATTTCGCGACCGAAGTGCGCATCGGGGTTGATCTCCAATGCCCGATCGATGTGATTAAGCCCCTCCTGCAATCGTCCTGCGTGAATGAGGAACGTCGCCAAATTCGCTTCGGACTGATAGCGATCCGTATCCGGCCACCGCTGGATTTTGTCTTCGATCGTGCGGATTGCGGCGTCATGATCGCCCAGTTTTTCATGCGCCACAGCAATGTTGTCGTAGTCCGCCGGCCGGCGTTGCTCAACCGGCACCGCCGATCGATCGTCGATGCGCCATCGGTAATAGGCTGGTGAATGCCTCGCAAAATGGCCCACGATCATTTCGTGGGCCCCCGGAAACGCTTCGCGTTCTACCACGATGGTGTCATCGTCCCACAAGCAGGCAAATGGCAGTTGTAGAGCTAGAGTACCGATTAGAAAACAAATGCTTATCAATTGCACCGGACGTTCATCCCATGATCCATTTCGCGCTCTGGGGCCTTAACTTGCAAATAGTTGCCTGAGTTATAATCGATCAAACGACTCAATCGTTAGGACAAACGCAGAATTCCACGAGGGGGTTTTCGTTCCGTGTCCACCCGTTTTCATCCCGGATGGATTGTCAGACAGTAGCCGGGGATCAGCGTAGCGCCATCCCCGAAATCCGAAATGCTGTACACCGTCGACCCCGAAGAGTGTCGCAGGTGCTCGATCTGTGACACCCTTCGGGGTCAGTTGCAGATGGATGATAGCCGGTGGCGTTCGCTGCGCTCGACCACCGGCTATCATCTGACAATCCCTTCGGGATAAAAATTGCGTAAACAAAAAAACGTACAGTACCAATGATTTAGCAGTCGGGCTCGCGACACCGTCAAAAAAGGCGATGTCCGGGATCAACAACAACCACTCTCCTAAGGCAGTCGAAACCCATGACCAAAACATTCTTGACTTTGACGCTCCTGATCCCTTTCGCACTCTCGAGCGCTATCCGCGCCGACGATAACGGCACGCTGATTTTCAGTGACGATTTCGAGCGAACGGAGTCGCAGGAAATAACGGACGAGGTTGGGAATGGTTGGGGGACCAACAGCAAGTCACGTGCGGGCGGACACAAGCAGGTCGATTTAAAGAACGGTGCCATGCACATCAAAATGCATCCCACCGCCGACCACGCTGTTTCGGTGACCCACCCCGCTGAGTTTCGAGACGGCGTCGTTGAACTGCGGTTCATGTTGGAAAATGACACCGATCGACTCGGCCTCGACTTCGCCGATCTGAAGTTCAAAGGCGTTCACGCGGGGCACTTGTTCAAAGTCGACGTGACGACCAAGTTTGTTCAGATCAACGACATGAAGAGCGGCAACATGAACATGAAGTTCTATGATGCCAAGAAAGCCAAGGAGCTGACGGCGGAGCAGTTGACGTTTCTCAAGACGACGATCAAAAAGTTTCCTACCAAGATTGCCCAAGGCGAATGGCACGAACTTACGGTGCGGATTGTAGGCGAGCAGGTGACGGCCTCGGTCGATGGTACGGAGGTCGCGAAGTTCACCGCTCCGGGTTTTGCTCATCCCACCAAGCGTATGCTGCGTCTGGCGGTACCGCACAGCGCCGTGGTCGACGACGTGAAAATATACTCACTCGCGAACTGATGTTTGTTTAGGAACGCCAACTAAACGGGTGCTGCGCTGGGTGACTTCCGAAAGAACGACACCAGACGATCGAGGATCAGAATCAGCAATACTGACAACCCGAATAAAGGCAACAGCAAGCACAGCATCGCGATCGACACGATCACGGTGCGAGACACGTAGCCAGCAGGCGGCTTGCGAGGCAATCCACTACGGCCGGCGGGGCGACGTTTCCACCACATCCAGATTCCCGTAATCGGCAGTGCGACCAGGATCACGCAGGCCCCGAGCCAGATGATCTTGGAAATAATTCCAATCACGCTGCCAACATGCAATGGGTAGGCCCACCTATGCCACCAGTATCGTGGATTATCGGCCAGGTCATCGACCGCCATTACTTCACCAGTATCGCGGTGAATCTGAAAGCCGGTCGAGTTCATGGCTCCGTAGGTGCCGCGGGCGTAATCATTGATCGCAGAAACCGTGTAGTGGTCGGTTGTCCCTGAGGGCAGGTCGATGGTGATGTCGCGATCCGGATAGCGACTCGCTGCTGTGTCATAGGCCGCCTGCAGCGTAAATCCGGGTTGCACGTACGGTTCCGGCTTTTTCTTCGCATCCTCGTCGCCCCGCTGAGGCTGTGTTTCTTCGGTGGGTGTGGCGAAGAACTGCTTGCTCACAAGGTGGAACGACTCTCCCCAAATTAAGGTGTAAAACAGGCCAGTGACAATCAACAGCATGCATACCGGAAACAGATAGACACCCGCCAAGGTGTGCAGATCACGGAGAATCACATACGGTTTGCCACGAAGCCGGGGCAGCCAAACGCCGCGCACTTTTTCTTTGCGTCGCGGCCACCACAGATAGACACCGGTGAGAAACAGCACTAAAGACCAGCAAGTCGTCAGCTCGACAATGATTCGCCCGGTCGAGCCGATGAACAGCTGACGATGAATCTTGAGTACGGTTCGGAAAAAGGACTCAGTCCCCGTGTTTCCAGTCGCTTGATGTCGGACATCAGCCGTTACGGGATCAACATAAACTGCAATCGACCGATCTCGGCGGCGGTTGCGTTCGGCGTCTTTGGTCTCCTTCGGTGCATTTTGTGGTTCCACCCACACGATCGCGTTGCGGCGATTGTCGGCATGAAAGCGGATGCGAGATGCCTCGGTGCCGGGGACCGCTGCTTTGGCACTCGCGATCAAGTCGCTGCTATCGCGTGTCAACGGAACGTTGGGAGAAGACTCGCTCGCCCTCGCGGTCACTTCTCCGTCGGCAGGAGCGGCGATAAAAAGATAGTCCGCATGGATCGCATCATTGACCTCTGCGGCGAAAATATAGAGTCCGCCCGTCAGTGCGATGATGATCAGGATGGGCGTCACCAAGGCCCCTGAATAAAAGTGCCACCGCCACATGACACGGTACAGTGACGACGTGGGAGTGGCGGTTGGTTTGCGTTTAGGGGCCTTGATGGGCTCGATTGGCGGTGCGGACGAAGCCGATTCTGGTAGAGTGTCGAGGCTCATGTGAGGTAGCTCGGTAAAAAGTTGAGTTTGGTCGCAGGTCTAGTTCGAAGCTTCGACTGCCATCGGTGTTTTGGTACCGTTCTCGGGCGCCGGCAAAGCCAGCGAGGGACTGAAGAGCGGATGGCGAACGAGTTAAGCCAGCCCAGGTGGTTTTCCTGCCCCTGGACGCCGCGTCCTGCACCGACGATCTCGGCGGCGTGGGACTTCAGGTATCTTCCGGTTCATCGAACGGTGACGGGTTGCGGCTGCGCGACCTTGTCGTCGGTTTGATAATTTTTGCATCCGTGATCTCGATCGGTGGCAATTCCGTCACGTCCTCGTCGATCGTAAAGATCCACTCGGAGTCGCTGGGGGCTTCGAAAGCGCCGCCGAGTTGATCGGGGGAACCCAAGACGGAGGGGTTTTCCCGCCAGATAATCGTTGCGCGATACTCGCCAGCAGGAGAGCCATCTCCTTTTTCGTATGTCCTCAATTCATAAGTACCGGTTTCGTCGACCATTCCCCATGGTTTGGACTCGCGGACATCCACGGCACCGCCTGTCGGGTAAAACGTCACCTGGGCGCCCTTAGGGATTTCTCCGTTAATGCGCACCGTGCCGTGAACCGGAGACGTATCGACATGCCAATGTTCATGGTTGCCACATCCGACCGAGAAGACGCAGAGGCACGCCAGGGAGAGAAGGCTTTTCACCGACGGGGGTGTTAGTTGGGCGTGATTCATGACTAAAACTCTCCTACCACTTCGCCACCGTTGATGGAGGTCATGGCCTTGAGCGTGTCAAACGCGATGCTTTCGCCAATGAAGCGGACGGATCCATCAGCCATGCCCATTTGGATGCCACCGGTGTGGAATGAATAGGGTGCGCCGAACCAGTTGCTGACATTGAGAACTCGATTGCCAGCGGACCAATAGACCGCTGTCATTTCACCGCCACTTGGTGACATGTCGACGGCACAGGAGAACATCCAGCCCGCGTTCCCGCTTGAGCTCCATGCCGGTTTGTCAGTTCCCCAGGTGTGGGTGTATCCGGTTGAGAGGGGGTTTTGGCGGTGTTGGACGTACCAATCGCTTCGACCCGCTGACTCGTAAATCATGCATGTCGAGGACGTGCCATCGATGATGTCTCGCATTGAGCGGAACTTATTCCGTTGGAAAAGCGACTCGTACTTATCCCAGTCCGTGGCGTTTCGGAGCACCGAGTAATCGGTCGTTTGAAATCCGTTGCCGCTCAGTGTTCCGCCAGCCGATGGGTTTGACGCACACTGATAAACCGTCGGCATCTGAGTCGCGAGGTCAAGATTAACACCTTCGTCCCAGTCCAATGCGTCGTCGTACAGGTCGGCGACACTGGCGGCCTCCAACTGTGGCAGAATCGAAACTGACCAAACTGCGACCTCGGAGGTTTGTGAGGTGGGGAACTTCTGATAGGTGTCGTGGTAGTTGTGCATCGCGAGACTGACCTGTCGCATGCTGTTGCTGCATTGCATGCGGCGGGCTGCCTCGCGAGCGCTCTGCACGGCGGGCAACAGCAAACCAACCAGCACCCCAATGATCGCGATCACGACGAGCAGTTCGACCAGGGTGAAGGCGGCCCGGAGGCGGGCGGTGCGTACCAAAAGATGCAACGGTGTTTTAGGACCTAAATTCATACGAAAGTTCCGTAGAGTGGATGAGAACGCTGGTGGGAGGGGGCGCTGCTTCGGATTCACGGGGAAACTGCAGGCAGTGCGAGCGTTGCTGGCTAGAAAGCTGCCTCGACTCAGGTGAGGAGGGCATGCTGGTGGCTGGCTGGCGAGGTGTAGCCTGTGGCTACTGATAATCGTTCTCAAGAGCGTAAGGCGGCGTCCATGTGCTGGCAAGTGCTGAGCGATTAGGAATTGTGTAAAGGGAGATACGGCTCCTGTGTGCGGATGATTGCGGGGTTTTCTGCCGATTTGTTAAACGGGAATGCTCGAGGGGATCGATGGGCCCCGGTGCGGACCGCAGCGGTTGTTAAACAGCGTGTCCACTGAAAATTGGCGACGTCTCCGACATGGTTTGCAGCAGGGAGGCGCTCCGGCGTGTGTATCGAACGAACGCGAGTTCTCGCCGATAGCGCCGTTGCCCAATCATTTTTCAGTTGATTCGGTTCGGTCACCATAGGATGCTGGATCAGCCTGGACGATTGCGTTACGGGTATACTGAGGGGCGCCCTATGATGGAAGAGACACTTGCTGACGATCAGTTCCGCCGATTCAGCGGCCAGTGCTCAGGGAGTGCAGGTGTCATCCAGGTCGCGATAGATAATCGTTCGTGTGCAGTGTGTTTAACCTCGAGGAAAATAATGAAGTCCATGTCCCCATGTCGAATCCTGTCCCCATGTCGAATCCCGCTCCGCCGAATTTTTGCTGTCGCGTTGGTGACGACCATGTGCGCGGTTCTCCACGCTTCAGCTGATGGCGTGCTCAGGCCAGGCTCTCAAGCCCCCGACATTGATATTGAAAATTGGTTGAGCGATGGGGACGGCAAATTTGCTCACACGACCAAGCTCATGCCTGGATCGGTATATGTGATCGAATTTTGGGCGACCTGGTGCGGACCTTGTCTTGGAGAGATGCAACACCTCAGTGAAACTCAGGAAAAGTTTGCGGACAACAATGTGCAGATCATTAGTATTAGTGATGAGCCTGTAGAAACCGTTGAGAGCTTCCTCGACAAAAACGTTCTTGGTAAAGATGACCAGACCTATGCAGAATTGACCAGCAATTACTGTCTGACAACGGATCCCGACGGTTCAGTCTTGCAGGATTACCTTGCGGCGGCACGACAAACGAGTATTCCGTGTGCGTTCATTGTCGGCAAAACGGGCGAGGTTGAATGGATTGGAAACCCGGTGGCGATTGATGAGCCACTGCAAGCGATCGTTGACGGGAGTTGGGATCGAGCCGCCTACCTGAAAAAACGTGAGCTCGAAATGGCGGCCAAGCAACGGAGCAAAAAGCTCAGTGACCCGCCCAGAGTTGCCACGCATGCCGGAGATCAAAGCGTCGACATTTTTCGTCAATTGGAGGCGGAAAACCGACGTCATGCGGATGCGGTCCGAGCCATTTTGGGACAGGCAATGGGGCGGGCGGTTGCAGCGGAGAACGCTTCAGCAGCGGGGGCAGCAGCTGAGCACCATGACGGAGCCCCTGCAGGGCACGATGACCACGAACATCATGACGCGGTGCGTCGAACCACGATTCCCCCATTCGCGCGGGCGCGGGACGTTAAGGTTTTTACCCCACAACCTTCGCCAAAGGGACAAGCTCCGCGGGTGGAAACAGATCGCGACCGGAACCAGGAAAAGAAGTAAAGCCTGCTTTATCGACTTGAACTAATAAGCTGCGTTCGCTCGGTTGGCACGCGCACCAGCAACACACTCCGTCGCAACCAATGATGCGTTGGGCGGTAGGGGGATCTGCGCCGTGGTCACGGTGATGCGGCGCTATCGACCCCCTGCCCCTCCGTGGCGTTGGCACCCCGGGGTGTCAATAAAGTCCGAGACGGCATGGTGCGACCGTAGGCCCTCCGCTTCCGCCTCCGCATGCACCAAAATGGTTTTTGGTGAGTCGGTAAGCCCGATTTGAACCGGCCCTTAGAATCACGCACAATGGCAACGCCGGGCTAAACACTCGGTTCTCAACGGTTGCGGCTGATTCCCGCAATCTTCCAAGGGTAGGTCGGTAGCTCCGATCGCACGATTCAACCAGCCGCTGGCGTTATCTTTCCGCCGTGGCCGTTGAATCGGCTCGTAACGACAAGAAAGACGTCACATGGCCAGAAGTTTCGGCGATCAATATGAGCAAAGTAGTGACACCATTTACGCATGCGTGCAATTGAGGCAGAGGTTCGTTGAACTACTCGCACTTTACCGGAGGCGAAATCACTACGTCGGAGACGATCTGGTTGAGTTGGGTGGAAGATTCGAAGCGGAAGTCGTCGCCGCATCCGATTTGCTGGTTGAACTGCCGTGGGCGACCGTACTGGATGTTATCGAGCGAGACTTGGGAATTCTTGCGACTGATTTCACGCTCACGTACAGCTATGACGCGGAGCTGATGCCTGATGCTTTCGACGTCTTTCCGGGTTCGCCCCCATGCGAAGGCTCGGTGCAGTCGAGTGCTAGGGCATGCCAAGATTGGCAAAAGGTGATTGACGTTGACCGCGCGATGTATCCGGGGTGGGTGCTCTCTGAATGCGACCTATTCTTGGATGTGGCCAAAGCAACGATGAAGAACGGCGGTCCTAGCTGGATGGTACTGGGGCTCTCGAGCGAACGAGAAAGCCGACTTCTGCAACTCAACCAGCACCTTTTGAAAATAGTCGATAACGAAGAAGTGGGCACTTGCCACTTAGCCCAAGTTGCTCGCATTCCGTCCGAATCGCCCAGCGGCGCGGCTATATCGCGAAATCTCCTGGATTCGATTACTAACTGGCTGCAACTACCGCAAAAGGATAAGGGCCCCACTAAAGACCAAGGCAAGCTCGTGAAGTTTCTCATCGAAAGCGGAGGACGGGCGAAAGCGGCAAACATATCAACAGGATGCGGATTTGACTGGGAAGACCCGAGGGACGGTTGCCGCAAGATGATTAAGCGGCTGCGAACGCGATTAATGCAGATTGAGCAAGACTGGGATGTACTGCCGGAGGATAGGGGGGAAGTCGCCCTAGTCTCGAAACACTAGACGTCCCTCAAACGTCCTTTTCTCGTCTCTGATTCGTCGGAACCGTTTGTGCAAATTAAGCCTCACTCGATTTGGAGGCTTAACCAATGCAACAAAACCACAAGCGGGATCGTTCCCCGCTCGACTGTATTCCAATTGCTGACGTTGTTCGTCGGCGATTGCAGTCCGTCCTGACCGAAGCGAAGCGACTACGCCTTTTGCTCCGTATTGCTCGTGAACTTGAAGATCGATCCCCTCGGGATGAAACGGAGGTGGACCGTGGATAGTCAAGACATTCGGACAGTGATCGCAGCCGCCCGTCGTCGGTTTCTGCGGCGACTACAAGCCGGCCCCACCACGTTCACCGATGCCATTCGTGGCCTGCCATTGCCTGACGGCGTGGACGGTCGTGTGTTCGGTGCGATGGTCGCCCAGCTGCATCGGGATCGGATTATCCGGCCCGTCGGCTACGTTGCGTCCGCGAATCGATGTTGCCATTCCCGACTGTGGGAACTGGTGGACAGTTCGATCGGGGGTGCGAAATGACACTCTCGGATTTGAGTCCATCCGACATGGAAGTGTTGGCCAATATGGTCGCGGACCGTGTGGCCGATCGCATGTCGAACCGGCGGAAGCTACTCAACCGCAATGAATTGTCCGAGGTGATCGGCGTATCGGTGCCGAAGCTGGACACAATGTTGCGGGATGGTGAGCTGCCCGTCATTCGTGTCGGTCGGAAAGTGCTATTCGATCCCCATGCCGTGATTGCCCATTTGGCCAATCAATCGAGGGGGGCGTGATGCTGTGCCATTTCTGCAAGCGACGCGAAGCCGTGTTCCATGATTTCCGCGTGGTCGAGGGTTTCGCGAGTTTATGCGAAGCCTGCCTGCGCAATTCCATTGAACCGGAAAAAAGCTTGCCGTCCGAAGGCGACTTCTGCCTCGTGACTTCTGACAATCTCAACCAACAAAAAACGACCGGCATCGGTGATGACGATGCACGGTCGACAAGGAAACGAACCTATGACTGATTCTAGCAAGTCCACCAAACGGATGCTTAAGTCCAGCGAAAAAAGCAGTGCCGAAAACCTGCCCGGTATCGGAGAGAATGCCCAGGTGGAGGATAGCGGTCCACCACGTGAACTACCGATCCACGTGGCGGTGGTGACGGCACCGACACCACCGGATCCTCCTCGCGTGGTTGATCCATTCGACCCGGCGTCGCTGCGCATCAATCCGAATACGGCGGCGGGCGCCATCGGCGTGAAGCGTAAAATCGTGACGTTGAAAGTCGGCGAGCCGGACAAGATGAAGTTTTGCCGTGTGCATCCGTCCGAAACGTACCGGATCGACACCGCGATGTTGACCGGCGGGTTGCAAACCGTGTTCGGGTGGCGTATCCGCACCATTGGAGGCGACAACCCAAGATCCCTTGCAAACTTTCCCAATGCAGGCCAATGGAGCGGAAATGATGCGTCTGGCGTGCTGTATGGCGACCGAGGCCGGAGTTCGCGTGTGTTGCCCAGTTCACGATGCGGTTTTGATCGAAGCCGAGACGGAAGTCATCGACGATGTGGTGGCGGAAACGCAAGCGATCATGCGTGAGGCCGGCCGCATTGTGCTCGATGGTTTTGATCTGCAATCCGATGCCAAGGTAATCCGGCATCCCGATCGGTACATGGGTGACGATCGTGGTGTCGAAATGTGGGGCCGAGTTGTCCGGCTCGCCAGGGAAGCAGACCGCCAATAGCGAAATCGAACGTCGGACAACCCATTCCACAAATTGGAATGAGTGGTCCATAACATGGAACAAATTGTCCGAGCATTGGAACGAGTCGTCCCACCTGTACCCCCATAACTACTTAGTAGTCTCTTTTCTGGTTCTATTTAGACGTCTCTTTAGTAGGTAACCCGATCAAGCTGACACCGGCACTTCTCAGCGAACTCCGTGTCCTACTGAAGACCGGGAAGCGGGTTCTGACGCGGATGGCGGGCTTGGGGTTGGTCCTGTGCGAGTTCGCTCGTGGACGGTCGCCACTGGTGACGATCGTTTCACCAGAACCGGCGGAACCGATCGATTAGTTATTGGAAGTAATGGTTAAGCTGCGGAAGTATTAGAGCGGCCGCGACCCCGATGACGTCGATCAGAACTATTGCAAGGACGAAATAAAACGCAAACGCGCTTGATTTCCCGGCACCGAGCTGGGGGCGAATTTGGTTTGGTTTTCGAGCTGACATTTCGACTCCGATTTTTACGTCCTCTGCATTCACCCTAATATAACATCGCCACGGCTAGGCTGATCTCCGAAAAGCCGGTCCCATGCCGGCCCCGCCGTGGCAGTTCATTCATCTATATGGGAACAACTGATGGAGTTGATTCAATGGCTAGTCTCAGCCGAGAAGAGAAGACTGCGAAGCGCACCGGCGGGTTTGGGTTGCAGTTTCGGGATGCGTCGAAACGCAAGCGATCTATTTGGTTAGGTGACGTGACCGAGGCCAAGGCCGAGGACACCAAGGTCCACCTTGAACACTTGCTCGAGCAGACCAAGAAAGGCCGACCACCGGAGAAGGCAACGGCGGATTGGTTGGCGGGGATTGATGTTGATCTGCGGAACAAGCTGGCGACCTGCGGCTTGGTCGAATCGGTGGAAACACGTGTTGCTCGTGTCCTGACAATCGCCCAATGGATCGATGAATACGTGGCCGAGCGAAAAGACGTGAAGCAATCGACGCGAGAAACGTAGGAAAAGGCGCGCGCGAATTTGCTCGACTACTTCGGTCGCAAGAAACGTCTGCGCGACGTGACCGCCACGGACGCCAAAAAATGGCGGGTGTGGCTCAAAACGCAAGGCAATCGGCGTGATACCAAGTTGAAGAGAACCGACATGGCCGAAGAAACTGTGCGGCGGCGGACGGCGACTGCCAAGCAATTTTTCATCGAAGCGGTTGAACGCGGTTTGGTGGAGTCCAATCCATTCGACAAACTGCCGTCGACTTCGCAGGGGAATGAGAAGCGTCAATTTTTCGTTCCGGTCGAAGCGATCGAGCTGTGCATGGGGCACTGCCCGTGCGATGACTGGCGGACGATATTGGCGTTGGCTCGTTTCGGTGGACTCCGTTGTCCATCGGAGTTGGTGGCGATGCGGTGGAGCGACATCGACCTGGAGACCGGCAAGATGACCGTCAACGCGTCCAAGACAGAACATCACTCGACGGGCGGGGTGCGCGTTTGCCCAATCTTTCCTGAGCTGCGTCCCTACCTCCAAGCGGCATGGGATCGGATGCCAGACGGACCGACGTCACCTTTCGTCGTCACCCGGTATCGGCGGCCCGACCAAAACCTGCGGGAGACATTTCTGAAAATCCTGAAACGTGCTGGTGTAGAACCGTGGCCGCGTCTTTTCCAGAATCTGCGGGCGTCTCGTGAGACTGAATTGATGGCTCGGTATCCGGCCAAGGACGTGTCGGCGTGGCTCGGTAACAGCGTGCCCGTGGCGATGCGTCACTATGCGATGGCCACCGACTCGGCATTCTTGGCGGCGGCGGATCCATCGGGTGCGACTGTGGCCCGTAAGCCCGCTGGTAGTTCCACTGGTGGTTCCATTTCGGACATATCCGGCGCTATTGAAGACTTGGGCGAAAACGAAGAAAGCCCTGTTTCCGCTGGGAAAACAGGGCTTTCTATAGTTCAGGATAGCAGTGGCAACTACTATCTGATGGGCGTTGAGGGACTCGAACCCCCGACCCTCTCGGTGTAAACGAGATGCTCTAGCCAACTGAGCTAAACGCCCTTGGGAAAGCTGCTGGTCGCTGGGGAGCGGGCAGCTTGTCGTTAGGTTTCTTAGCGGGCCAAAAGTTGGGTGCGTTTGTTGCGGCGTTCGGCACGCAAGCGGGCGCGGCGGTTTGTTTCGCTGGGCTTTTCATAGAATTCACGGCGGCGCATCTCTTTTTTGATGCCGCTGCGTTCAACCAACTTCCTGAACCGTCGTACTGCCTCTTGAATCGTTTCCCGATCTCGCACCAATAACTTTACCATATCCGCTTCGTAAACCCTTCGTCTGGAATTTTGTGCATTTGAAATTCGCCTCCGTTTGAGGACTGTCTGAAAGGGGGATTACCGTGCTCCAGACGTGCTGAAACGTACCTCGGGCCGGAATCTCCCTCGTGAGAAGCGAGGATCATAGCGTTACCGGGGGATCATCGACAACCGAGGATCACGGTGATTTTCAGAAATTCCTGTCGATCTTTCGCGAATCCCACTTTACAGGGCATCCCAGTCGACGGTTTCTCGGCGGACTCCATCGCTGCCGTAGTACACCATCGAGCGGGTCTTCAGGTCCGCGATGGCGGTTAATTTGACACTTCGGGGACCGTGCAGGCAGAAGTAGATTGCACAGGTTTTGCCGCGGCGAACGACTTCCCGTTGGGTCAGAGGGAATTGTTGCGGTTCGAGCGCTCCCAATTCACAGAGTTTGATTTCGACTTGCTGCCGCATCCGCGACAGGTCCATTGATTGGAGGGAAAATCCGATCATCGACAACTTCCGAAAAAGAGCCCAGCAGCTTGGGGAGGCCGCTACCTTGATAGATGCCCCCACGGCCATCCTGGCATCGTGGGGTTCTCCGCCGCCCATCCACGCAACCCAGCGAGTGTGGATTTCGTCAAATCCATTGTCGCAACTGCGAGGTCGAACGACCGATAGCGAGGGTATCGGCGGTACCGGGGCCTCAGTTCAGCTTGCCTGGGACGCGTGGCCCAATTTTCCTGTCCCAGTGACTGGTCGGGATAATTCAGCACCAAGACGCCAGTTGTGCCGATTGTGTGGCCGATCAGCGAATGAACTTTTAGGTAATCCGCGGATTCGCTGAAGGCGGTGCTGATACGTGATCATCGACTCCTTGCAGGGCATGTGGGCATCGCCCGAGTTGCTGCTGGGTGGGAGTCGGGGCGGCCACTCAATGGCCTCGACTGCGGTGAGGGAGGGTCCCTCACAGCCTGTTAAATTAATTGTATTTGCCATCCGAATGCACAATCACTCACCCGGCGTGCCACCGCGGGATGAGCGGGATTGCCTCGCTGGCGGGTGGGGTTGGTAAATAAAACAGGCAGCTGAGGTACTGGGCAGCGTAGCCGGCCAGTCCGCTGGCCCATCCCAATGCTCAGATTCGCTGACTCGTTCGCACTCACTCGACGATGTGCAGATTTCCAGTTGGGGCGATAACGACGAGGTAGGTGTTTCGCCCATTGGCCATGCGAATGGTGGCAGAACGCTCGGGGCCGATCGAAAATCCGTCAGGACCAACGGGTGCGAGTTGGATTTGGTGTTCGCCGACAGGCAACTCAGCCCGCAGAACTTGAATTTCTCTGGGTAGCAGTCCCCAGCAGCGAGTGTCGGCCTTTTCGGTGGCCGTCCATGCGGTCGAGGCTGCGAATTGCACCGCACTGCCCACTCCTCCAGTCAACCCAAGTCCTTGGCGAACTTTGCTCACGGCCATTTCCTTGCTCGCCTGCCGAAGAAAACTGCGGGCGATCGTCCAGGGCTGTTCGGCGGTTGCTTGAGCCTGGACCATCTCAGCGACGTCGGTCAGTGACTGGGTGGCCCCTAGCATCTCAGCCCCTAGCATCTGGTAGGCCCCTGGCATCTGAACGGAACCGCTGGGGTGGGCAGGCACATTGCGTTGGCCACCGGATCGCTGGGTAGAGCGGGTGACGGTGACCGCAGCGATGGCCGAGGGCGGGACGTAGACCGTTGGAATCTTAACGCTTGGGATCCGGGGCAAACGCGTGATATCGTCCTCTTGGTCTTGATCATGAAACATCAACATTGACGCGATGGACACGGCCGCAGACGTGACGGGCGCGTCGGTGGGTACGAGGACTGGGCCGCGGCCGACCAGTGCGAAGACATAGAGGGCACCGTGGCCGGGCTGGCTGTGGTTGCCGACGGCGGCTCGCTGCAGGTCGTCCTGGGCGGGCCGGAAATCAGGCTTGATGGCGCTGACGAGGCGGTAGTTTCGCTGCGCGTCGTCGAAATCATGATGCGTCGCCTCTCGCAAAACGCCTCGGAGGTAGGGCGCCAGGGCGAGTTCTTGGTGTGGGGTCGCATCCAATGCGTCTGGGAAGATGTCTCGCTGGCGTGCCTCAGCGACTTCCCGCAATTTCGCTTGGTGCATCGCCGCTTGGTTGATGTAGCTCTCCGCATCCATCCCATCACCGGCGAGCGAGCAGATCGCTAGCATCGTGCGGATCATCACCTCTTCATAGCCAGCGGGCTTGAACACTCGCGCAGTATCATCGGTGACCATTGACAGCGCGTCTCCCGATACCGACTTGGCACTCGCAATCAGGCCGCCATCGCCGCCGCCAATCGCCGCCGCTTCGCTGGTTTTGTCGAATCGATCGCGCAGGCTGCGAAGGCCTGCGGTGGCTTGATCAAGGTCACCGGAGGCGAGCTGGACAACAGCCAGGTCCAGGCGGGCAGGGTCGGAAAATCGGCTATGGGAATCAGCAACCTCACTGAACATCGTCGCGGCAGTCTCGAGATCGCCTCGGGCGAAGGCGTCGCGAGCGGTGTCGATGGACGCTAGGTGGGTGGCGCAGCCGGACAGGAGTAGCAGGCTAGAGAGCACGCAGGAGCTCACGACGGCCGGAGCCGTGGGTAGACAACGGCAGTGCCGCCAACTGGCGAGCCAGACGTTTCTGCCCGTCGGTGCTGGGGGGCTCCGGCGGGGTGTGGCGATATTCGCTCTAACCATCGGCTTGGTCGAAAATGCCGAAATTCCACCATTTACCCGCGCGGGTGTGGTGGTAGCCTTTACGGATTTTCGAGGATTCTTTGATGTAGTCACCCGTCCTCAGATTCACCATCTCCAGTGTCAGGAGGTAATCTCGCTGCGTCGATTTGTTGCGATCGGTCGTGCCCGTGGTGATCGTGGCGTAGAGCAAATAGTCGACCGGTGAGCCCTGACGACCGAGAGCTGCGGCGAACGCGGCCCGGTTATCGGGTAGGAACAAGGAATCGGGACGCAGTCGCGTCTCGATCAAGGCGGCGTCAATTAATCGCCGACTGATGCTGCGAAACGACTGGCTTTCATTGATTTGTGAATCGATGCGCTCATAGAGTTGGTCCTTGAAATCGACCAATTCTTCGGCGCTCTTGTTCTCGATGCCGATGAAGCACACTCGTGCGGGCCCGGTGACGAGTTGCGTGGGCTCGTTGGGATCGGGCATCCCGAAGACTTCTTCAGGGTGGGCACCAGGAGGTGGTAATTCGCCTGTGAGGTTGTGGCTGGCTACCTTGGCTGGCGTGGTTGTCCCACCCGCACCGGGTGCCTTTGTCGGTGCGTCGGAGGCCGCAGCGGCGAAAGAGCCCTCGCCAAAGCCGGTGCCCAAGGACGTTGGGGGTGCAACCGGCGGGCAGCGCCCGAGCAACTGGGCGACGGACGAGTCGACCAAAGGATTCCAGGTCGCTGCACCTGCCTCGTGGCTGCCAACCATGTCTTTGTCATCGCTGGCGAGCAGTTGTCCGTACTGATGGGACGCGCATCCGCTCAGCAGAGTGATGGCGACCGCACATGCGATCAGCGGCAGCAATAGCAGGTGTGTGGAGTCGCGGAGATCGTCGCGGTTTGCGGTGAGCAATGCGACGTTCGATTTGCGGGTCTGGAAATCACCATCCATGGCAATTTGAGCTCTCAATTGGTGAAAATGCCAAAATTCCGGCGCGGGCGGCTTGTGATGATTGCACCAGTTAGCAAAATGATCGGCATGGTGTCGAGATGTCGCAAGAAATGCCCAGCTCGTAGGAAAACTCGACCCAGTCGCCTTAAGCCGCGCAGGTGACTTATTCTGGCTGTTTAGCCAGGTGTCGGGATCTGGCCTGGATTCAACCGATCTGGTCCACTACCACGGCTGACGAAACCATCCAAAAAACGGTTGGCGAATTTCGCCGTCCGCCCGTTCTCGCACTTTCACTTCTTTTGACTTCCGTGTTGATTGACTGTACATGACTGTCACGATCCAGCCAAAATCTCCCTCCATCGATTCTTATCAACTCGCTGCGGGAAGCCCCCTGCCCGGCGTGAGCGCGCCGTTGCACACGCCGACTCCCGTGCTGATCGACCATGATGACGATGATGACGATGAAGATTCGACGTCAGATCACGACGATGATGACGATGAAGGCGATCACGGTGGGTTTGGCGACGACCTGGACGACGACGAGGATGACATCGACGAGTTCGATGACATCGATGAAGATGATTTCGACGATGACTTTGACGACGATTTCGAAGAAGAGCTCGATGACGATTACGAAATCGAAATTGATGACGAAATCAGTGCCGAGTTTGGACTCAATACCGCTGGCGACGATCTCGAAGAGGAAGAAGATGACCTCGACGACTTCGACGACTTTGAAAATATCGACTGAGAGAAAAGAACGTGCAACAAGTCAAACTGTTTAAAGGCGTCGACAACGATCTGCCAGAGTTAGAGCGGCAAATCAATCGCTGGATTCGTAAAACCGGCGTGAAAGTGCTGTCGATATCTGGAAATTTATCCAGTCAACCGGGCGCCAGCGGGGGCCCCATGAGCAGCTTCGCCGCTGGCGATGTGCTGATTATTGTGCAGGTGGAAACCGACAAGCCGTTGGGTTGAGGGGTTAACCTAGCGAAGCAAGTCCACGCCATTGCTCCCAAGCTTCGCTCGGGAGCGTGAAGTCAGGACGCTGGTGACGCATCCATTTTCACATTGGCCCAGCTGGAGGATTTCGATGGTTACGATCAGCAATCGTGCGGTGCTGATTCTCAGTTTGCTCGTTTCGATGACTGTATGGGCTCAGGAACGAGACAAGCCAATACCTGCGACCGATTCTGCTGACCAATTGATTGCTGAGACCATTTGGTCGCTCGTTGATCTCGAGACGATGGAACCTCAGAATCCTCAAGCGGCGTTCGAAAATGCCGTTAGAGCCTATCCTGAATCCGCTGAGGTCGCTTACTGGCGGGGGCGTTTGGGTGCTTATACCGCCGACCGAGATCGGATCACTCGCCAGATTAGTGAGACGCTGAAAAAGCTAGCTGAATCTCAGGCAGATGATTCCGAGATTGCCGATCCCGACCTCAAGCGAAAAATGCGTAGCGTTCGGAGCTACGCAAAGGTGATCGGCGAACGCATTCAACAGCGTGCCAACGACGACTCGAACGCCGATATTGTGAGGTCGCCGGAGGAGTGCTTCCTCAATGCTGTCTCGCTGGATCCGTCCTTGATCGCCGCGTGGGCGAGATTGGCGGCAAGCACTGACCTTGAAATCGCAGTCGCTGCGATCGATGCTTGGGCGGAACAAGAACCGGACAACGCATTGCCGTTCTACGCCAAGGCGATCGTGCTGATGCGAACTGGGAATCAAAGCGACCCGTTGGACTTGGCAGTGATCGAAGCATTGGAGGAGGGGAACAAGCGGTCAGACTGCCGAGTGCCTGAGGAACCTTGGCCGGTTGATTTTCGATTGAGCTTTCCCCAGTCGCTGCCCGAGGACGCCGCTGAATTGGCTGGTAAGCCAATCAGTCCGTACATGTGGCGAAGCATGATCGAGAACCTATTCTCTCAGCTTTTGGCTATTGATGGCGGCACCACCGTTTCCGAGTCTTCGCTTCGCGGCCTTGGCAGCGTGATCTTGCAACATTCACATCAGTTATCACCTCAGGAGGACGTGCGATATCTCCGCGCTTTCGTCGGTGTTGGATTGCACTTGATCGACTCCAACCGACTTATATTCGGGGGTACTGCAGCCGCCGTCGAGCGGGTCCTCCACCGTCTTGAGAACATCGCTGTCGTTCAAGGCGACTTCCAGCATGCCGACGAGTTGTCGAACATTGAGAAACACGTGCGGAGTGTTCAACGCCAGGTTTTCGACGAATATCGCGCCGCCGAGATGGGTGAAGATCCAGGTCGCAATGATCGCGAAGCGACCAAGATCATGGCAGCAAATCGGAAGGAATTGACGGTGCCATCGATTCAGTTCGCCCGTTCGGCGGAACCCATCATGGTTATTTCGGACGCGGATGAGGCTGGCGAAAACGGCTGGGTGCTCATGAACCTATGTCTTTCTGACGACCGTGACGTGATGGTGCGTCCGTCCCACCATCAACCACCAGACCCCATACCGGACGCGGATGCTTTGTCCGATCTTGGGTATCACACACTTGACCAAGCGATCAACCGTGTCCGCAAATCGAATCTGCAAAATCGTGATCGGAAAGGAATCTTTTTAGTCGTCGACCAGCCCTATCTTGAAACTGATATCGCGGGCGAGTGCTTCACGAAGGGATACGTGGGACGGCGTGATTCTTGCATCGTTGCGTTCACTGAGCGAGAGTCGCTTGAGTCGTTTCGCGACATCCACTACACGAACGTGCGGGTCGCGCAGATTTTGAGCCCTGATGGTGACTTGGATAATGAGCAGATCGACATGGTCTCACCGAAGGCTGATTTGCTTGTCGTGCCGCTGGCGAGTCTGCTGGCCCCCGATGGTGGGGTTCTATCCACGGTGAAATTGAGCGAGCGGCGGTTCGTTGTCATGGGAGCGGCACAAGAGAAACTGATGCACGCGGCAACGAGGGTGCCGTCGATCGTGGGCGTGGTTGTATCGAAATTGTCGACACGTTAGATGCTCCACTGTTTTCGTAGCTCGGGACTGTTGTCCCGAGCGATCAGTTTAGCGGTGGTTTTCTGAGAAGTTGCGCCCGGACGGGACCATGGTCCCATTCGACGGTCGCAAGGGCCTCGTCTGCTCGACTACTTCACTTCGATAAGGTCGATGGGGCTGAACTTGCCGACTTCCATGCTGGCGCCGCCAATCATCAACAGTTCATGATCGCTCAAGGGTAACATGCGATGGAAGAAGCGTTCTCGGTCGGTCTTGGCGATGGTGTGCCAGCTCTTGCCGTCTTCGGAAAGTTGGTTGACGAAGCCGTCCATGGTGGTGACGTACAAGTGACCGCCGGTGGCGAATGACGAGGAGCCGAATCCGGACATGCCTGTGCCGGGCAGTTCTGGGCCTTTGCTCCAAGAGTCTGACGCTGGATCGTAGACGGCTACTTCCGTCGTGGTCTCGTTATCCGAGGTCATGCCGCCGATGACATAGAGTTTGCCCTGGTGTGCTGCCACGCTGATCGCTCGGCGTTCAAAGCCGGGCGAGGCGAGCGGTTGCCACTTGGCCGATACATCGCTGAGGTCGAGTGACCACGCGGTGTCATGCCATTCACTTTGATCACTTTCACCTTGCAGGTTCCAACCACCAAACACATACACTTTGTCGCCGAGGACGGCGGCATCGAGCGACGAGCGAGGCTCGGGGAGATCCGCTAAATTGGTCCATGTTTGCGATTTAGGATCGAAGCTGGCGACGGTGCTTTGCGACTGGAGATCATGATCCTCGCCTTCCTCGTTGACTGCCGTGAACCCGCCGATACGGATTAAGCGACCATCGTGAGCGACCAGTGCCAGGCCTTGCAGCGTTGGGCCACTGGGTAATTTTTCCCACTGTCCGTCCTTACCCTGGGACAAATCCACGCTCCATAGCCGATCGGATTGTTCCTCTTTGGAATAGGAGTGAGCACCACCGGTGTGGCCGCCGTACACATACACACGCCCGCCTGTGATTGCGGCACCAAAGCTCGTCAGGTCCTCTGGCAGGTCCGGCAGGTTTGCCGGTCCGGTGCTCGCACCGCTGTTGGGGTCAACTTGAGGTTCCGGCTTGGATTCCTCTTTCGGTTCGGATTCATCGTTGTCAGAGGTAGGCATGCGGAAGGTTGCCGTGAGGTAATCCGTGGTGCTGGTGTAGCTTTCACCGTTGAGGCTGCCCTCTGCTTGGTCGTTTGAGTAGCCCACGATCACCGCATTGAGCCCCGATTCCACTTCTTTGTTCGTGAAATGAACGCTGCCTTTGTCGTCGGTTTTCCGATCGGCTTCCTCATGACCTTCTTCACAGTACAGTTTGACATCGATGTCTGGAAGCGGCTTGCCATCGCGTAGCACGGTGACCTTGACGCCACCTTTGTCGTCGGCGTGGATCACGGTTTGCAAAGGACACTCGGCCCGAGCTTGCTGGGGCCACTCGGCGGGATTGGATTGCGGTAGGTGTTCGACGTGGTAGGTTAGCTTGGTGCCGTGATACAGACCGTAGGTAACCGTTCCCGCGAGTTCGGAATCATCGTCGATGGTCTCAACACTTTGGATGCCGACCAAGTCGTCTTCGTCAACCGGTTGGGTCGCGATCGGTTTGCCTGTCGCGTCGCCGCGCAGTTCAATCGCTTGGATCGATTCCGGCATGGGGTAGGTTCGATCGTCGGTTGATTCACCGAACCACATCACCGCGTGCCCCTCGTTGTTGGTGGCCAGCCATGGAAAGTGGGCCAGGGCGGGGTGGGTGAATAAGACGCCGCAGCTTAGCAGCGTGATCGGTAAAAGCAGATTGGTTTTCTTCATCATTGAGTTTCCGTGAGGGTGAGGGAGCAGGAGGGATGACGGCCTCCGAGTCAGCCGAGTTCGAAATCAAACAAGGTTTCGAGCGATTCGACGGGGGGAATCGGAGATATCCAGCAAAACAGGGGGCGCACGCGAAAGAAGGATCAGCGGTTGAAAATTGTATTTCATCACTGGATCGAGCGTGGCTGGCTAATAGGCGAATTGAATGCCTGTCGCTTGCTGCGTCGTCGATGACACTTCGCTTATTGCGAATTGATCTCAGTAAGTATTGCTGGGAATTGAGTTCGCTGCAAGTAGCTGACGGCAGGATTATCGCCACATGCGGGGGAGGCGATCCCGCAAAGATCGCTGCTCATTAGCTGCGAATAGCCAGTGCCGTCTGCCGAACTTCGGGTTAGGATTGACCAACAAAATGTCGCCCTTGGATTTCGTGGTCTCGTTGATGTCGCTGTACGCCGAACTGCTTGCTCGCTGGTGGGGAGTTATCGTCCCGGTGTTATTTCTGATTTCGCATGGGCTCGCCGTCATCTCGGCATGGCATGCGATTCGGTACACCCGGACCAGCCAAGCGGCCGTCGCGTGGACGGTAGCGTTGTTGGCGCTTCCCTCACTCACCCTACCTGCATACTGGGTGTTCGCGCGCCATCGCTTCGCAGGTTACCGAGAAGCGGTGCGCGATGTGGGGCGGCAGCATCTGGCCTCACTCAACGCGATCGAGCGGGAGACGATGACAGCGGTAGATGCTCGAACGACATCTCTGATCTCGCCGCTCGATCAAGTTGCCGATGTGTTGGACACGCCGATATGCGTTGGAAATCAATTTCAGTTGTTGATCGATGGTGGTGCATTCTCACGCGCACTCCTGGATCAAATCTCCTCGGCTGAGACATACGTATATGCCGAGTTCTATATCATTCGCGACGATGCGTTCGGGAATCGGTTTGCCGATGCGTTGATTGCCCAGGCTCGCGCTGGGCGGACCGTCCGGTTGCTTTACGACGAGGTGGGATGCCTGAAGTTGCCCTCGTCCTACCTGCGTCGACTGCGTGATGCGGGGGTTGATGTGCGGGCGTTCAACACTCGGCAGGGTTGGGTGAATCGTTTTCAATTGAACTTTCGCAATCACCGGAAACTGCTCGTTGTCGATGGTCGTCGAGGTGTGGTGGGGGGACTCAATATCGGTGATGAGTATCTTGGAGGCGATAGCGGGGCGACTCGTTGGCGGGACACGGCAGCATTCGTGGCTGGCCCGATCGTCAAGAAAATTCAAGCGGTGTTCGCATCCGATTACTACTGGGCCAGCCGCCAGGGGTTGCCAGAAGCAAAGTGGTCTCATGAGGAAACGGGGGAGGCCGTAGAGGTTGCAAATGCGACTGGTTTGGCGGCGATCTGTGCTACAGGACCGGCTGATAAGCGCTCACGCGCAACGATGATGTTCGCCGCTGCAGCGGGGGCCGCGCAGGATCGCTTGTGGATCAGCACACCCTACTTGGTCCCGGATGAGACGACGCTCAATGCCCTTTCGATGGCGTGTGCCCGTGGCGTGGATGTACGTATTTTGTTACCCAACGACGCTGACCAGTGGCTCGTTTATCTGGCCGGATTTCATTTCGAATCAGAATTAGAATCGCTAGGCGTCGCTGCGTTTCGCTACACCGACGGCTTCATGCACCAAAAGTGTGTATTGGTCGACGACAAACTCGTGTTGATTGGCTCGACGAATCTCGACAATCGCTCGTTGTATCTCAACTTCGAGATCATGTTGGCGATCGAACAGCCTGATTTTGTCGCGGAGGTCACCGCGATGCTGACGCAGGATTTTGCCAACGCGACTGATTCCGGCGTGATGTCCGATCGACTCCGTCCTTGGTACGGTCGGATCGGAACGATTTTGGCGCGTCTGTTCAGTCCGGTTTTGTGACGGCATTTCATCCCGGGCACACCTCGCACTCCATTTGTGGCCACCTTAGGAACGGGGTATGCTGCACCCAGAGGTCGGCGGCGTGTTCGCTATCACGTAGGATGGGACCCTCGTCCCGTCCTTGACCGATCTGCTCGCTCGGGATAACGGTCCCGAGCTACGGACTATTTACTCTGACCTAAGCATCTGACTCATGGCTAATCCTCTTCAATCGCTCATCGACACTGGCACAAAACTTTATCTGGACTCGGTCGAGCCGAGCGAAGTTGACAAAAACCTGAGTTATGGAGCGGTCGGGGCCACCAGCAACCCGGCCATCATTTCGGGGATTGTTGCCGAAGGAAATCTCGACGGACAAATTGAGTCATTGCTCGGCGAAGGTAAGACCGACGAGGAGATCGCGTGGGCGTTGACGGATCAATTGGTGAGTGAGGCCGAAGCGAAGTTTGCCGACATTCATAAGCAAACCAAGGGCGACGCGGGCTGGGTCAGCTTCGAGCTGGATCCATTGCTCGAAGATCCTTCGCTGAATTTGAAAGAGGATGATGTTGTCGAACGGTACGTCGAACTGGGCAAGAAATGGGCCGCGGGGCATACCAACCGCATGATCAAGGTACCAGCGACACCAGCAGGCCTACGGGCTCTCGAACCGCTCGCGGCGGCGGGCATCACTCTCAACGTAACGCTGATGTTTGTCGCTGACCAATATCACGCCGCTCGCGAAGCAATTTGGCGGGGTGCCAACGGCAAGGTCGACCCGGCCACGTTCAAGTCGGTCTACAGCATTTTCATCTCGCGGATCGATGTGTATACAGAGAAGAAGCTGCAGCTTTCCGATGCCGCTCAGGGGCTGGTTGGATTGGTCAATGCCAAGCGGATTTGGAAAGAGAACCAGTCGTTCTGGGCGGATAAGGGATTGGCGCTGCAGCAGGAATTGATCTTTGCCAGCACGGGCACCAAAGACCCGAAAGATCCACCCTGGAAGTACGTTCAGGCCCTCGCGGGTAGCGATATTCAAACGAATCCGCCAGAAACCAATGAAGCTGTCGCTCAGAGCGATCTCACCTTCTCCCGCACCGTCGAGGAGATGCCCTCGCAAGCTGTGCTCGATGAAATCGACGCCGCAGTTGATCCCGTGAAGATGCACGAGTTTCTAATGGCCGAAGGCATCGATAAATTTGCCAAGCCGCAGCGCGCCTTGCTCGCATTGATCGCCGACAAGCGAAAAGAACTTTCGCCCACCTCCTAATTCTGAGAGCGGGTAGCGGATCTTGGGACATACCCTGACGCCGCAGAATCTTTCGCCAGATCCGCTACCTCCCTCTCTCTTCCCGCTCCTTGTCTTCCCTCGTCCGCCATGCTTAGCCGCACCTGTGAACCGCCTGCTGACGACCCCAAATTAGAAGCGAAGGTCTACCGCGAGATGGATCATGGCGACGTCAATCGTCGTTTTGTGACCGACCTGTTTCGGAGCGGACCGGTTGGTCCGCGCGTGATCGACTTGGGGTGCGGGCCAGCATTAATTCCGATCCTGCTGTGCGAGCATGCCGAGCAGATCACCTGCGACGACGTTGAGTCGGACGATCACTCGGAACTCGTCGTGATGGGTGTCGACAACTGTGCCGAGATGTTGGAACTTGCTCGTTTCGAAATCGAGTTCGCCGGTCGATTGCGGCAGATCCAGCTCCAGCGGATTGACCTGAGTGACGACGAGTCATTGGACGCGGAGTTGGCCGATACGGTGATTTGCAACACGGTGTTGCATCATCTCGATGACCCGGCGGCTGCCTTGCGGCTGGCGATTCGAGCATTGCAACCGGCCGGCCGGCTGTTCATTCGTGATTTGGTGCGCCCGGAAACCGAGACCGAAGTCGAGCGGCTCGTGGCTCTTCACGGAGGCGCGGTGGAGGAGAATGCGAGCGGCGTCTCCCCTTCGCAGCTACTGCGTCAATCGTTTTATGCCTCGTTAACGCTGGCCGAGATCCGCGGTCTCGTGTCGGATCTCGGCATTGACGCAGATTGTGTGAACATGACGAGCGATCGGCACTGGACACTCGATTGTCGACGGCCAGAGCGTTCGTAGGATGGGACCATTGGTCCGTCTGAGCTACTATTTCCTGAGGATCCCATGTCTCGCTCGGGACGAAGGTCCCTAGCTACATACACCCTCATTGATCGACTGTTCATGCAAGGCTATTTAGACCTCCTCGCCGAAGTGCTCGAGCAGGGGACCGACCGCGGTGATCGCACCGGCGTTGGTACCCGCAGCCTGTTTGGTCGGCAAATGCGATTTGATTTAGCCGACGGGTTTCCACTGTTGACTACCAAAAAGCTGCATGTCCGCTCGATACTCTATGAGCTGCTGTGGTTTTTGCGAGGCGATACCAACACGCGGTGGCTCAAAGACCATGGCGTTTCGATTTGGGACGAGTGGGCGGATGCAGACGGTGAATTGGGGCCGGTTTACGGGCACCAGTGGCGGAGCTGGCCAGTTAGTGGCGAAAACTGCGAGTCCATTGATCAGATTGCCTGGGTGGAGAATGAGATTCGTACCAACCCAGAATCTCGCCGATTGATTGTCTCGGCGTGGAACGTCGCCGACGTGCCGCAGATGGCCCTGCCGCCCTGTCACCTGTTATTTCAATTCTACGTTGCCGATGGACGGTTATCCTGCCAGCTCTATCAGCGCAGCGCCGACCTTTTTCTTGGGGTTCCATTCAACATCGCCAGCTACGCGTTGTTGACCACGATGATGGCGCATGTGACAGGACTGCGACCAGGGGAGTTTGTACACACCCTTGGGGATGTGCATTTGTATTCGAATCACTTTGAGCAGGCGAAGTTGCAACTCGCCCGCGAACCGCGGCCGCGCCCGCAGCTGAAAATTGTTCGCCAAGTCGACTCGATGGACGATTTCCGGTTTGAGGATTTCGAGCTCACCGACTACAACCCCCATCCCCACATCAAGGCACCCGTGGCGGTGTAGTGAGTAGCCGAGTCTCTCCGAGACTCGCATTTGATTTCTGAGGTAGCGGGAATCTTGACGATTTTCCGCTGCAGTAACTCATAGCGTCTCGGAGAGACGCTGCTACTCAGCGATCTGCAGCACTCGCTCTAGATCCATAACGCCATCGTAGAGCGAGCGGCCGATGATCGCTGCGGGCATGTTCATCGCCACGAGTTTTTCGACATCTTCGTAGGTTGTCACACCGCCGCTGGCTACCAGTGGGATGTCGGTGGCGGCAGCCATTTCCGCCAGTCCTTCGAAATTGGGGCCTTGCATCATGCCGTCTTTGGCGATGTCGGTATAGATAATCGCGGCGATGTTGGCGGTCTGCTCCCGGAGTGTTTTCGCCAGTTCGATGGCTGTCACTTTGCTTGTCTCCAGCCACCCTTGCGTGGCCACCAATCCGTTGCGGGCATCGATCCCGGCGGCGAGTTTGCCCGGGAAGCGATCGCACATCTGCGTGAACCACTGCGGATCTTTGAGTGCTCGTGAGCCGACGACCAGGCGGGCGACGCCAGCATCGATCAATGCTTCCATCGTCTCTTGATCACGAACCCCGCCGCCCATTTGGCATGGCAGTCCGGTCGCCTCGACGATCCGTCGGACCGCAGCTCGATTAGCAGCGGGATCGTCGCCTCGGGCGGCATCAAGATCGACCAGGTGCAATCGCCGCGCGCCAGCCGCCTGCCACTTCTGAGCAAATTCGACAGGATCCTCGCCGAAAGTGGTTTGTTGGTCATAGTCGCCCTGGCGCAGCCGGACGGGTTTGCCATGACGTAGATCGATCGCGGGCCAAATTTCCATGCAGCTGATCCGAAGAGAGGGAATGAGAGAGATTGGGAGACGTAATTGAGTGGCGAAGCGACGACAGAAAATCAGGAGCTGCCTAGAGCTTCGCCCGCATTCTGTCGGAAATCTGGCTTGTCCGGAACCGGGAGATTGTCAGAGTAGCCGAGCCTCTCCGAGGCTCGGGATCAACCTCTCGGAGACTCGGATCAACCTCTCCGAGACTCGGGATCAACCTCTCGGAGACTCGGGATCAGCGTCTCGGAGAGCCGCTGCTACTTGTTCGCCATCTTGGCGGGTTCGGGGATTTCAACGTCTTGGAGCAGTCTCTTCACGATCGCGTCGGTGTCCATGCCTTCGGCTTGAGCTTGAAAATTCGTCGCGATGCGGTGTCTGAGGACGGGCAACGCCACCCGGTGAATGTCGCCGGGTTCAACGTTGAAGCGGCCGTGCATTGCCGCGATGGCTTTGGCGCCCGCAATGAGATTCTGGCCCGCCCGCGGCCCGGCTCCCCAATCGACGAGTTCGCGGACGTATTCCGGTGCCGAGGCATCGCTCGGACGGGTTGCCCGTACCAGCCGCGATGCATAGCGGATCACCAGTGGGCCGGCTGCGATACTGGCAACGAGTTTCTGGCAGGTTAGGATCGCCCGTCCCGACAAAACTTTGTTGACCGTGGGTGACTCGCCACGGGTAGTTGCCGTCAGGATGCGTTCTTCCTCGTCCGCTGACGGATAGTCAATCTTGATGTTGAACATGAACCGGTCCAACTGGGCTTCAGGCAGCGGATAGGTGCCTTCCTGCTCGACCGGGTTTTGGGTGGCGATCGTGAAGAAGGGATCGGGCAGGGTATGGGTTTCGCGACCCACCGAGACCTGACGCTCCTGCATCGCTTCGAGTAACGCCGCTTGCGTCTTAGGCGGGGTACGATTGATTTCGTCGGCGAGCAGGATATTCGTGAAGATGGGGCCTTCAACAAATCGGAAGCTGCGCCGGCCCGACTCCGATTCCTCCAGGACCTGCGTGCCCGTGATATCTGAGGGCATCAGGTCGGGCGTGAACTGAACACGTTTGAAGGACACGTCGAGAATATCGGCGAGAGTGCTGACCATCAGTGTTTTCGCGAGTCCCGGTACGCCTTCGAGCAGGCAGTGGCCACGTGTGAAAATGGCAGCCAGCAATTGTTCGATAGTCTCCGACTGGCCAATGATCACTTTGCCCAGTTCGTCTCGCATTTTCTGCTGGTATTCGGCAAACTCACGCAGCACATCAGCCAGGTTGCGTGGTTTCCCGGTGGCTGCCGCCGGCGGGGGCGGATTTGCGGCCTCCGGGGATTTCGGGGAGACTGGCGGAGTGCCAGATGGCTTGACCACGGGCGGTGGGGTGGGCGAAGACGAATCTGTCATCGAGAACTCGGCGCGTGGATAGGACGGCAGGGACGAATGGGATCTACTCAACGTTATCAGTCTAGGCGTTGCCAGGGAAAATCAAAATCGGTATCCGATGAAATTCAACGTAATGAAACCATCTTGCTGGAACTCACGCTTTGTGGCGATTTCGCTCGCATGCATGCTGTGGATCTCGTCTCCGCTATCGGCGCGAGCGGAAATCGACGCCATCACGGTGCAACGATCGATTGATCGAGGGATCGACTATCTGCGGAAATCACAGACCCAGCGTGGCGGTTGGCGCGAATACAGTGGCTACAACTGTGGTCTGACGGCCTTGTGCACGTTGGCGTGGATCAATGCAGGCGTGTCGCGTCAGGACCCGGATCTCGTCCGCGCCATGGAATACCTGCGCACCTTTCCGCCGCAAGACACTTATTCGGTTTCATTGCAAACGATCGTCTTCTGTACCGTCGGCGCACTCGAAGACGTGCCCCGCATCCGCCGCAATGTGGAGTGGCTGACGGAGTTGCAAAAACCCGCCGGCGCTCGAAACGCTGGCGCGTGGGGGTATACCCGAAGTCGCGGATACGGCGACCAATCGAATTCGCAGTTCGCTGTGCTGGCTCTCGGTGCCGCGGTGGAACGTGGAATCGAGGTCCCGAGGCCTGTGTTTGAGGCCGCTGCCGGATACTGGCGAAAAATGCAGTTCCCGGAAGGAGGTTGGTCCTACGGTTCAGGGCTGCGCCCAAGTGGATCGATGACCTGCGCCGGCATTGGATCGCTGATCATCTGTGGCAGCAGCTTGAGTGATCTCAGTGATGCCAACGTGGCCCATTTGAATTGCTGTGGAGGCGATGCGAGTGACGAAGCCGTCGATCGCGGATTGGAGTATCTCAGTCGGATTTTCACTGTAGGAGCCAATCCCGGCGGGGAAATGCTGAGCTATTTCTACTACCTCTATGCGGTTGAACGCATTGGTCGTTTGTCGGGTCGCCGCTTGATCGGCAATCGCGATTGGTACCGCGAAGGAGCCGAGCGTTTGGTGAGTCTACAGGACAACTTTCAAGGATTTTGGCAGGGAGGTGGTGTTGTCGAGTCCAATCGTGACGTGGCGACATCCTTTGCGTTACTGTTTCTGGCCAAGGGCAAGCGTCAGGTCGTCATCGCGAGGCTGGATCATCCTTCGCTGCACAGTACCGGTGGGGCGGCCCCGCCCGCTGCTGCGAGACGAGCACGGGATCCCGAGTCCTCCTCGCTACCGCTCTCGGGATCACTTCATTCTCTGGTGCGACACGTTGAACGAGATTGGTCACGTGAACTGACATGGCAAACCATCGCATCGGAGCAAGCCACGGCGGCCGATCTCCTGAAATCGCCAGTGCTGGTGATTACTGGCAATCAATCGTTCGAGTTTGACCCCCAGTTGCGAGGCGACCTCAAAGCATATCTCGACCAGGGCGGCACGGTTCTGTTTGATGCATTGGCAGGCGACGGTTGCGGTGACGGGGATGCATTCGAGCAGAGCGTCACTTCTCTGTGCAATGAGTGGTACCCACAATCGAAGTTGGAGCGGTTGCCGCTGACGCATCCTGTGTGGTTCGCCGAAGCCCCGGCCGATCCGCTCGCGATTGCGGATGACTACTGGATTTACGGCATCGGTGCTTGTTGCCGCACGCCCGTTTTTTACTCACCCCGTTCGCTTGCCTGCCGCTGGTCAGAGGGCGGGCCGTTACTGCGTGGCGCCGATCTAGCACCGGGCATCCACGCAGGCGTCGTCGCGGGCATCACGCTCGGCGAAAATATTCTGGCGTATGCCACCGGACGGGAGCTGAAGGATAAACTGGACAACTCGATTTCAGTCCTCGCTGACGATGCACCGATCCCCACCCGTGGTGCGATTCCAATTGCCGCAGGAGCTCTCGGTGCGGGCGAAGAGCAAGTTAACCGGGCCCTGCCTCACGCAGCTACGATCATTCGCGAAAAGATTGCGGTCGAAGTCATCGCGGTGGATAAACCGATTGCGTTGACGGACCAGTCGCTCGCCCGAGTGGGGGTGCTCTTTCTGACCGGCCAAACGGAGTTCGAATTGGATGCGACATCGCGGCAGGCGTTGAGCAATTACATCGATCGCGAAGGGATTCTCTTGGCTGCTCCCATCTGCGGGAACGAAGCTTTCGCGGCGTCATTTCGCCGTGAGGTGGCCTCGCTCGTCCCGACTGAAAAGTTCGAACCGATGGCGAGCGACCATCCCGCGTGGACCACTCGTTTTGGAGGTTTCGATTTAACGAATGTTGAAATACGCATTCCCAACCGGACGTCGACCGCAGGGAAATCGGTCAAGGTGGCACGGCGGTCCGGCGCGCCGGTGATGGAAGCGATACAGGTCAACGGCGTCGACACGGTGTTCTTCTCACCGTTAGATCTCAGTTGCGCACTGGAGAGCCAGAATTCGATTCAGTGCCCGGGATATGCAACCGCCGATGCCGCCAAGATCATCGCGGGCGTGATTCTCTATGCCTTGCAGCAGTAACGATGTCATGGCCCCGAAGTTTATGGCCCCGAAGTTTCCAGCTCGGCGACCTGCGTTCGTTACTCTCGCCTGCATCGATTGCACAGCGATACCGGGACTGGCGTTACGGAACTTTTGATCCCCAGGCCCAACTCGGTAAACGAGGGGAACAGGTTGCCGCGATTGAGCTGCGCCGCAAAGGGTTGCGGGTGATCGCCGAGAGCGAATCGGACCGGGCGGGGGAGATTGACTTAATTGCCATGGACGTCCGCCGCCGGATCATGGTGTTCGTCGAAGTCAAAACACTGGCGACCCGCCGGCCTGGACACCCCGCCGATCGAGTCGATGAAAACAAACAAGCGCGAATCAGCCGGGCGGCACTGCGGTATCTCAAACGAAAAAAATTGGTCGGCACCGCCTGTCGATTCGATGTTGTGGCGGTGTGGTGGCCCACCGACGAGCCCTTGCCTATCCGCATCGAGCACTACGAAGCGGCGTTCGAGTCCACGATCGAGTACTCGTTCTACTGAGGACGTGGGATGGGACCATTGTCCCGTCCGAGCTCCTGTTTAGCTCATCGGATCAAAGCGTACTTTTTGCGAGCGGGGACACGTACGCATCCAAGGGGGGCTAACTTCGATTTAAAAAAACGGCTGGCAGGCGCGGCTTGCCGTCCGACGAGGAACACATTGGACGGACCCTCACCCGCGATTTCCCTCGGTAGGCTGCATCCCCTCAGAGCCCACTCCCGTCTCTCCCCTTGCGTTCAGGATTTCGGTTCACTCAGGACGAAGCAAACAAGTGGATGCCACCGCGTTGCTTCGATATCCACCAACCTGACTTTGCACTGAAAAACATCGCATGTCAACGCTGGTCGTAGATCGTGATATCAGAGTGCAGTTCGAATGGATGAGTCTTTGTTCAAGGTGCTTTTGTCTCGCTCGGGGCTGGTATTTTTGTCTCGCTTGGGGCGATGGTCCCAAGCTACGGCATGTTGCTTTTACGAAACACGCGGTGACTTTTTTGACAATGCCGGTTTTCCGACCTAAGTACATAGGTAGACCTACTTGCTCACCATGCTCTGGAAAACCCGCATGACCATCCGCACCCGCATTCTGCTTGTTGACGACGACATTCACCTGGTTCACTCGCTCGGCGATTGGTTGACCGACAGAGGGTACTGCGTAGAAGTGGCGACTGATCTCGGGGGGGCTCGGCAACAGTTGGCCGAGCAGGAGTTCGACGTGCTGATAACTGATTTGCGGATCGCTGACGAAGACGGTTTCGATCTGATTCGCAGCACGGCGAAACATCACCCCTCGGTGGCGGTGTTAGTGATGACCGGATACGCGGGCCCGCACACGGCTGTCGAGGCAGTGCGTGCCGGAGCATTTGACCTATTGACCAAACCGATCTCAGACGAGGAGTTGCTGTTAGCCATCGATCGGGCGATCAGCCATCAGCATGTGGAGCAAGCCAATGAGACGCTGCGCAAACAACTCGATCGTCGCCGGGGACTCGAGAGCATCCTCAGTCACGATTACCGGATGATGAAGGTGTTTGACGTGATCGACAGTGTCGCCGACACGCAGGCGTCGATCTTGATCACAGGCGAGAACGGCACGGGAAAAAGCATGATTGCGCGAGCGATTCACCATCGCAGTTCGCGTCGCGGTGGTCCCTTCGTCGAGGTGGCGTGCGGTGCGTTGCCAGACACACTGCTCGAAAGTGAATTGTTTGGTCACGTGGCAGGCGCCTACACCGGGGCCGCCACCGATCGGATGGGCAAGTTCGAGATGGCCGATCGAGGCACTCTGTTCTTGGACGAGATTGGGACGGCGACTCCTGCGATGCAGGTCAAACTACTCCGGGTGTTGCAAGAGTTTCAATTCGAACCACTCGGTGGAATGGAAACGCGTCAAAGCGACACGCGGGTGATTTTGGCAACCAATCAAGATCTGGAGAGCAGTGTCGCGAGTGGTTCGTTCCGCCAGGATTTGTATTACCGCATCAATGTCATCAACATCGCCTTGCCGCCACTGCGGGAGCGTCCTGGCGATATCCCGTTGCTGATTGAACACTTCATCCGCGAAGCTGGCCAGACGGCATCACGCGACGTCGAAGGCTTCGATCGCGAGGCCCTCGCGGTGTTACAGACGTATCGTTGGCCCGGCAATATTCGGCAACTCGAGAATGTTGTCGAGCGCGCCGTTCTACTGAGTAGCGATCGAGTATTGGGGGTCCACGATTTGCCGCCAGAGTTGCTGGGGGCGGACAATCGCCCAGGGCGTGAAATGGACGGACAGCGAACTGCGTCGGCAATCCAACCGCCGGCGTACAACTTGTCCGCCAACCATGCTGTCGCATCTCGCTGGAACAACGCATCTCTACCGACGAGTGGCAGAAGCCTGCGTGAGGCGTTGGAGTTTCCTGAGCGTGAAATCATATTGCAGTCGCTGCGACGCCATGCCTGGAATCGCGCCGCAACTGCCGACGAGCTGGAGATCAACCGCACGACACTTTACAAGAAAATGAAACGACTCGGCTTGGATGACCCTCGATTGCAATACGCGTTATGATGCGGTGACTTAGCGAAAGTCGTCAAGACATTCGATCATCAGCCGATACTCTTGACCGGCTGTCGATCTACTGGCCCGACTCGCCCGTGGGGAAACCGTTACCAATCCTCGCGAGTGCTTCGAGTTAGTGACTGTACATTTCATTGGGAGAATCAGCTTGGGAAAGCGATCTTATGACAGGCATTGTCGTCACCGGGGCTAGTAGTGGAATTGGTCGCCAGATCGCGATTCAATTGGCGCAGGATGCAGTCCGGCGTGAATCGCCGACGGCCCCGCGGATGCTTGTCCATTACCGTCGCAACCGAGCGGGTGCCGAGGCTACCGCGGAGTCTATTCAGCGTTTAGGTATCGAGTGCCAAATTGTCGCAGCCGACTTGAGCGAGATTAGCGCGGCCGAGCAGTTCGCGCGTGACGCGCTCGAGCGTGTCGGGCCAATAGATACGTGGGTCAACAATGCGGGCGCGGATGTTTTGACGGGTGAGCCCGCGTCCTGGTCGTTTGACCGAAAACTGCGTTGGCTGCTCGATGTCGATGTGTGTGGTACCGCAGCGATTTCGCGAATTGTAGGGCCGGCGATGGCGGAGCAGGAGGGGGACCCCCTCGACGACGCCGGTTCGGTGACGCCGTCGATGGTGTTCATCGGCTGGGACCAGGCCCCCGAGGGGATGGAAGGTGATGCGGGCATGATGTTCGGCCCCGTCAAAGCCGCCGTCATGGCATTTGCCAAGAGTCTCGCCCAGACGCTCGCCCCGCGAGTCCGCGTCAATTGTGTCGCCCCCGGCTGGATCCAGACCGCCTGGGGCGAGTCGACGAGCGAATACTGGAATGAGCGGGCGACCTCACAGTCGCTGATGAATCGATGGGGCAGTGCCAGCGACGTGGCCGCGGCGGTTGCGTACCTGACCAGTCCCGCCGCGGGATTCATCACCGGCCAGACGATCAACGTCAACGGTGGCTGGAATCGCCGATTTTTGGTTGCGGATGATTGAAGGAGGTTCCGACCGGAGCGTCGTCACAATCGGTTGGCTTTCACAGATTGGGTACGAAGCATAGAATCCAAGCCGACCGGACGCAGGGCCAGGTAATTCCCTGGTTTTGATGGCCGGCACCCTCCTTTCCCCATCACTCTTTCCAAAAAGAGTTTTTCGCATGACCGCTTCGGCTCCCTCCGCTGCCACCGCCACCGATCGCGTATTTAACTTCTCTGCCGGACCAGCTGCGTTGCCCGAATCGGTGCTGCGTGAGGTGCAGGACGAGATGCTGTGTTTGCCGGGTGCGGGTGCTTCGCTGTTGGAAATCAGCCACCGCGACAAGTTGTTTGTTGATATCCTGCATGATGCCCAGGATACTCTGCGGAGCCTATTGGGCATCGGTGACGACTACAGTGTGATGTTCATGCAGGGCGGAGCGACGCTGCAGTTCTCCGCGATCGCCGCCAATTTACTGCGGGGCAGCGGCAAACGGGCGGAATATCTGCTGACCGGCTCGTGGGGCAAAAAGGCCATCGCAGAGGCTAAGAAAGAAGGTGACGCGGTTGCCATCTATGACTCCAAGGCCACCAATTACGATCGCCTGCCCACCGCGGGCGACTACACCGTCAGCGACGATGCGGCTTATCTATATTATTGTAGCAATGAGACGATCCAAGGCGTTCAGTTCGCCGAGGAACCCGCCTGCCCGGCATCGGTCCCATTGGTCAGCGACGCGTCGAGCGATTTCCTGTGTCGGCCCCTGCCGGTAGACAAATACGGTCTGCTGTACGCTTGTGCCCAGAAGAACGCGGGCCCGGCCGGAGTGACCGTGGTTGTCATGCGAAAAGATCTGATCGAGCGAGCCGACCCCAATATTCCTGGCTATCTGCACTACAAGAACCATGACGAGAACGATTCGGAATGGAACACGCCACCGACATTCGCGATCTACGTGCTCGGCAAAGTCGCCCGGTGGTTACGCGACGACATCGGCGGTTTGGCAGCCATGGAAAAGATCAATCGCGAAAAGTCTGATTCGCTCTACAAGATCATTGATGACAGCAATGGATTTTACCGTGGTCACGCGCAGCCCCAGTGTCGCTCGTTGATGAACGTCACGTTCAATTTGCCTTCGGACGAATTGACCGCGAAATTCATTGCCGAGGCGTCCAAGCAACGCCTCGCTGCGCTCAAGGGCCACCGGAGCGTCGGCGGCATCCGAGCGAGCATCTACAACGCGATGCCACGCGCAGGCGTCGAAACGCTGGGCCAGTTCATGACGGACTTTGCCGCCGCCAACGGCTGAGAAAGTAATTCGGATCTCATGCGTTTCGTTGAATTAGCCGGTGGGCGCTAGCCCCGGTTTTCCGCGTAGAACGCAGAGCGTTCAAACAACCGGGGCGAGCGCCCACCGGTTGATCATCCAACCCACTCCCGACTCCCCACTTAGAAACCTCATGCACCGTATTCTAGTCCTCGACGATATCGCCCAAGAAGGAATTGACCTGCTCGAAGCCACACCGGGCATCGAGTACGAAATCCGCACCAAGCTCAAGGGTGAAGAGTTACGCACATCGCTAAACGAGTTTGATGGCGCGATCCTGCGCAGCGGTGTGAAAATCACACCTGAATCGCTCGAGGGCAACACGCGCTTGCGAGCTTTGGTGCGGGCCGGTGTGGGCACGGACAATATCGACAAAGCCGCGGCGACTCGTCGCGGTATCGTGGTCATGAACACGCCAGCGGGGAACACGGTTTCTACGGCCGAGCACACCTTCGCGATGATGCTCGCACTGAGCCGCAACATTGCTCCGGCGCACCAAAGTTTGGTCGAGGGTCGGTGGGACCGCAAAGCCTACATGGGCACGCAGCTCGCCGGCAAAACGCTGGGCGTCGTCGGGATGGGGCGAATTGGACGCGAAGTCGCTGCGCGTGCTCGCGCGTTTGATATGAACGTGATCGCCTTCGACCCGTTTTTGACTGCGGATCAAGCGGAAGCTCTCAAGGTCAAACGGGTGGAGACCGTGGACGAAATGCTATCGCAGATCGACTATTTGACCGTGCACACACCGCTGACCCCGGAGACCAAGGGTTTGATCGGGATGTCTCAACTCGACAAAATTAAGCCAGGTCTGCGGGTGGTCAACGTTGCTCGCGGCGGCATCTACGACGAAGCGGCACTTGTTGCGGGACTCGAGAGTGGCAAGATCGGTGGTGTGGCATTGGACGTCTACGAAAGTGAACCCTGCACGGACAGCCCGCTGTTCAAAATGCCCGGGACCTGCTGCACACCGCACCTGGGGGCCAGTACGGAGGAAGCCCAAACACAGGTTGCGGTTGAAGGTATTCATTTGCTGATCAACTATCTGCAAACCGGTGAAATTCGGCATAGTGTGAATGTCGCCTCGCTCGACCCCAAGACGCTCAGCGAGCTGCGCAGCTATCTCAACATCGCCCATCGCCTCGGTTTGCTCGTCCACCAGTGGCACGGCGGCGGCATCGACCAGATTCGGTTGACCTACCGCGGCGACGTGGCGGGCAAGGATACCCGCGTGCTCACCAATGCATTCTGCGCGGGAATGCTCGAACGGGTCGTCGAGGAGGTCAACGTGATCAACTCGGAGATGTTGCTCAAAGAACGCGGCATCGAACTCAGTATTGAACACAATGGCGATCAGAGTGCCTTCACCAGCAGCATTGTCGCCGAAGTGTCCGGGGGCGGAAAAACCGTCAGCGCTGGAGCTGCCGTACTCGGCCATGGCATGCCACGGCTGATCCTGCTCGATGGTTACCGGCTCGAATCGTTCCTGGACGGCCGGCTATTCGTCTTCGCACACAAAGACGTGCCCGGCATCATTGGTAACGTTGGCACGGTATTCGGAAAGAACGGCATCAATATCGCTCAGATGGCTGTGGGGCGTGAAGGCAACGCGCCCGGTGGGCAAGCCATCGGCGTACTGAGTGTCGACGGCGATATTCCCGAATCGGTGATGACTGAATTGATGTCCATTGATGCGATTGAGCAAGCCAAACTGATCGAACTGCCCGCTGCGGGCGAATTGCCGACCTGGTTGGGATAGGACTCGGTGGCGAGATTCTACGGGTTCCTAAATAGTTTCAGTTGACGCTCAACGACGTGTCGTTTGGTCGGGCGTCACCGTCCCGGCGAAGCGGGGAGGGTCGGAAAGCAAGCTTTTCGCGAGGTTTCTGGGGACGACAGACCGCGCAACTTGAAATTTCAATTTGGCGGGATCGCTCTCCCCTCACTTCGTTTGAAGCGGGAGAGGGTGAGATTGAAAACGCTCGCCACCTAGATTTTCGCTCAGAGTTGAACCGCCAAAGCCAAACCCTCATTTACCCCTCGGTTGGCTGTTGGGCGGATAATCCTCCCATTCGGAGTTTGAATTCGATTCGACGTCGTCGTTGCCGATGACTAGATTGGGATGGTAAGAAACGCGGAATTTCTCGTGTTTTGCTAGATCTGCCATTTTATCTCGTCTACCCGCGTTTGAGACGCCGCTGATGCCGACCTCTGAATTAACGCCAACTGAGTCCCGCCCGAGCGAGAAATCGCTGCCGCGTGGCCGTTCCGCTGGCGACCAGGCAGCTGGCGACCAGGCCGCTGCCCAGTACGATCCGATGGGCGATGAGTTGCTTTATAAGGAGGAAGATTCGCTCGCTGGCCACGATCCGCAGCGACTGCCTCGTCCCGAGGCCACCGAACCGCTGCAGATCATGTGGAAATACCTGATCGTGCTGACGATTGTGCATATTGTGGCTTTGCTCGCCTTTGTGCCTCCGTTTTTCAGCTATTTGTTTACGTGGTCAGGCTTGATCGCCGCCATCGCGGGCCATTTTCTGTTCGGGATGATGGGCATCACGATCGGCTACCATCGCTTGCTGACCCATCGCGGATTCACCTGTCCGCAGTGGCTCGAGCACACTCTCGCGGTGCTCGGCATGTGCAACATGCAGGACAGCCCCGCTCGCTGGGTGGCGATTCACCGCATGCACCACCAACACTCCGACCACCAACCCGATCCCCACTCGCCGCTGGCCAGTCTGTTGTGGGGGCACATGGGCTGGGTCGTCTGTCGCCACCGCGACCTCGATCGGACGAGCCATTACGAGCGTTATGTTCGCGATCTGCTGCGTGACCCGTTTTACTTGAAACTCGAACGCAAGGACGGCTGGTTCTTCGTATTCGTCGCCCACGCGATTGCCGTCTCATTGATTGGCGGTCTGTTCGGTTTGATCGTCAGCGGCGGAGATTGGTCCGAAGCCGGGCGGTATTACCTGAGCTGGGCCGTCTGGGCTGTGGCCGTTCGCACCGTCTTTGTGCTGCATGGCACCTGGTCGGTCAATTCGCTCGGACACGTCTTTGGGTATCGTAACTACGAAACCCGCGACCACAGTACGAACAATTGGCTGGTCGCCTTGATCAGCCATGGCGAAGGTTGGCACAACAACCACCATGCCGCCCCACGCGCCGCCCGTCACGGACACCGCTGGTACGAGTTCGACATGTCCTGGGGAGTCATCCGCTTATTCGAAATGTGCGGATTAGCGAAAAACGTCCAGCGTCCCAAAGCAGTCAGCGTGCCAGGCAAGTCGCTCACGCCGTAAGATTGTAGGATGGGACCCTTGTCCCGTCCCCGACCAATCATCACGCTCGGGACGGTGGTTCCCAACTACTCGCAACCAAGCATCTGCCATGAACCGACTGCTTCTCTGCCCGCTGATCATATTACTTTCGAGTTCGTTGTTGTCGGCTGCCGACGGTGACCCGGTCGCTGTCCGAGCCTGGGACGGGGGCGTCGCCTCGATTGAAACGCAGTGGGGATTTAACTTGGTTGTCAGTTCGGACGCGAACCCCAGCGCCGAGCTAGCAGCGAAAGCGGACCAAGTAGTGAGCCTCGTCGATACGGTCGATCATGTGCTCTCACGTCTTCCCAACGAGCCAAAACCGAAATGGCTAACGACGAGTGAGTTCCAGGGCAACGATCCCAATGCGTTGACAGTCAAATCGATCGCCGCCAACGCACTGCGAATCAAAGTCGACGGCGTGTGCGTGATTGTTGCGACCAGTCGTCTCGACGCGTCTGGATTGCCGGGAGACGAGGATGTCGATGTACTCGTGTTGACGGATGCGGGTGCCGAACAACTGACAGCCGAGCCGATTGTGTCGTTGCAGCAGTCGCTCCGCCCGCGTGTGGTCGTTCCCATGATGACTGCACAAACAGCAGCAGACGGCAGCAAAGTTCTCAACCACAACACGCTCGCGGTTTCGACCGCAGATCAGGATGCCGGCGAGACGGAAATTATCCTGCTCAGTCACACACCATGGAAAATGCCAGCCGAACTTGCCAGTCTCTTTGACAATATGGAACAAGCCTGCAGCGATTCGCAGGACGTATTCGCTCAACTCTCAGTGGCGCAGTTGAACTTCCAGCCAGCCAATGGCACTCATACTCCTCGTTGGAATGTGGAGCACATGATGGGGCGGCAGTTGCAGTTTTTCTCGCAGATCTACCACACCGTCGATCCAGAAGTTCCGGTGATGAATCTGAATCCGAAACAGATGCCTGCGGATTACAAGTTTGCCCACCCGGAGTGGGATGGAGCTGAGGAAGCCCGGCAGATGCAGCGGGTCAGCGAGTTCTGTCGCCGCTTCGCATACTTGCTCGATGGCGTGAAAGTGGACGAAAAAGCCCCCGGTAGCCGTTGGCCGTCACTACGGGCACTGCTGATCCAAATGGACAAGCACTACCAAGAACACACCGCCAATACGGTTAAGAAGTTCGAGCTACCGGGCTGGCCGGAGGCTTAACAGCCTGTCGTTTTATTGAGCTGAGACGCGTGCGCGGCCGGGGTAGCGACGCTGGTCGGTGCCTTACGGCACTCGGCTTTCCCTGCATTATCAAAGTCGATTAAACGATGAGTCGACGGTTCATCGGTGGTCTGAGTTTGTGGTCATGTGACGAAAAATCAGCCAAACGTGTATGCGTACAAGTTGTCATCTCGACACGCCAGCGGCACGCTGCAGATCTTTGCTAGCTCACGCCGGAATGCGGTCCGTTCGACGGGGCGATCGCTCCTCAGAGCGTCCATGAGAATGGCTTCGGCACCTGTGAGGGCACTCTGAACGTGTGGATCGGTGGCACGCCACGTGGACCGTGCGGGGTCGAAGCCTCCTGAAATGCGATCCTCCTCGTCGCCAATTGCCAGGGCGAAGTAGAGCATGCAGGCGTCGAAGAATAAGTCGCAGCGAGCCCACCCTCGGTAGGCTAGCGAGATCACGCGATCGAGCAATTCGATTTCGCTGTCGATTTGATGCCCATAGCGAGCGACATCGCTGACCGCCTCACGCACGATTAGATCACTGATTCGCTGGGCACCGGTGATTGCGTGTGCCAATCCCGTGCTGTGTAGCGGATCGATGGTGGCGAAGGTTGTCGGGAGTGCCAGAAAAGACAACGACATCTCGCGTCCACCACCCCATCGATGCTGGATCCGCGGTGCCTGCCGCCAATGACCCGGAGAATCGGCCAACCTCGCGGACCGCAGCCAGTCCCGAAGATGGGGATAGCTCATCACATCGAGGTTACCCGCCAAGTTGTCGGTCATCGTTGGAAGAGCGGCCACTGGATTGTCCGTCGTGCCGGGGCCCTGCCAGACACGTCCCACGCTCGAGCGACCGTCGCTCATCGGCAGTTCCCACACCCAACCATCGTGCAGCAGATGGTGTACGGCTGCATTGTTTGCTTGGTATGGCAATGTGCCTGGGTCTGAGTCGTCACATACAGTCGTGTTCATGATGTGGGTGAACCGCGCCGCAGTCTTCGTCAGCATGGAATCGGTCGTATCGTGATATCCCAGTCGGCGCAGGATAGCCCCGGCTCGTCCAGATGCATCGACGAGTGTGTCGCAGGTGAGCGTTTCGGTGACTCCGTCAACGCTATCCTGACGAACGCCGATGTGCCAGGGAGACTGCGGTGAGAGTTGTTCCAAGGTCACTCCCAGCCGCACGTCGACACCATGGCAGCGGCATATTTCAAGCAAGTATTGATCGACTTCGGCGCGAACCCAATGCGAGTCACCATCGGCATCGCTGGCGCTGGCGGCGACCAGTAAACGGGTTGCAGGCTCAGCGGGCCAGTTGCCGGGCGTGTCAGAGCCACTGCCCGGTCGATGGTCGTAGTAGGTGAATCCACGCTTGAGACCACCCGTCATCGGAGCGAGCGATTCACGCCATTTACCCCATCGCGTAAGTGGTGCGAGCTCATCGATACCGAAATCAATTGAAATCTGCTCGATCGTGCGGCTGGCGATCGGCGTGGAGGATTCACCGACAGCGAATCGTGGGAAATGCGTGCGATCGAGGATCGCGACCTTTCGTCCGCGGCGAGCCAACTGCATCGCGGTCAGGGAACCACCGGGACCGGCCCCCACCACAATCACATCAAAATGTCGACGACCGAGCTGGGGCATGACGTGTTGTTTGGTGTCCGTAGGATGGGACCAATGTCCCGTCCGTGCTGTGATTTGCCGCTCGGGACGATGGTCCCAAACTACCTATGCGACAATGCGTGCGCGAGGGGCGAATGTTTCCTTTGTCGCTTCGACCGAGAAGCGATCGACGAGCAGGCCGTCCTGCATACGGTAGCAACGATCGGCGCGTTCGGCGATCGATTCGTCGTGCGTGATCATAACGATCGTCAGCCCGTCTTCGCTGTTGAGTTGGCGGAGCAACTGCAGGATGGATTCACCGGTTTCGGTGTCGAGGTTTCCAGTCGGCTCATCGGCCAGCAGCAATTCAGGTTCGCTCATCAGCGAGCGAGCAATGGCCACCCGTTGCATTTCGCCGCCCGACATTTCCGAAGGTTTGTGGGATTTGCGGTCGAGCAGTCCGACTCGGTCGAGCATCGCTTCGGCCCGATGCGTGAGCGATTTACGGTCCCGGAAGTAACCCAGCACGCTCCGTGAAATCATTGCGGGCGTGAGCACGTTTTCCAGTGCCGATAATTCTGGCAGCAGGTGGTAGAACTGAAAGATGATGCCGATTTGACGATTGCGGTAGGAGTCGCGTTGCCGGCGTGAGAGGTTGTCGATGCGCTCGCCACCGAACCAGACTTCACCGGCATCGGGTTGGTCGAGGGTTGCCAGCAAGTGCATCAGTGTGCTTTTGCCGCTGCCGCTGCGACCCACCAGTGCGGATACTTCACCGTGCTGGAATGCCACATCGACGCCGCGCAGCACTGGCAACTCGATCTTATTCTTGTAGTAGCTCTTGAAGATACCACGGGCTTCGAGAATTGGATTCATGATGGGATTACTCAAAACGAAGGGCGGTAACGGGGTGCATGCGGGCGGCACGCATCGCTGGCAGCACGCTGGCGGTGGTCGCAATCGCCACTGCTCCGGCCATCACCCAAGCGAGTGTGAACGGGTTAAGAATGGTGGGAATTTCGGTGAAGTAATAAACCGTGGGGTCAAAGACTTCTTGGCCTGTGATTTTCTCGATCACACCCGCGATCTCGTTGATGTGTTCCACGAATAGAATGCCGCCGAGCAACCCCACGCCACTTCCGACGATGCCTAAGAGCAATCCATAGCTGAGGAAGATGCTCATCACACCACCACCGCTGGCACCGAGGGCCTTGAGGGTGCCGATGTCACGTGTCTTCTCGACAACAATCATGAAGAACGTGGCGAGAATGCCGAATCCGGCAACGGCAATGATCAGGAACAGCAAGATATTGAGAATGGTCGTTTCCAAACGCACCGCCGCCAACAACGGGCCTTGCATGTCACGCCAGGTTTGGATGCTGTAGGCGAATGTGTCCGGTGGAAAGCGATCTCGTAGGGCATCGCGGACGGCGTTGAGGTCAGCGCCCTCGACAAGTTTGAGCTGGATCGTCGTGACACTTTTCACGCCCGTGATCGGGTCGATCATGCCACGCATTTCTTGGAGTTCGTCCAATCGAACGAATGCGAACGTGCTGTCGTATTCGCTCATGCCCGATTCATACAAATCGACAACGGTGAATTTGTCGTTGAGCACTTTGGGATTTTCCGAGGCACTCGGAAACATCATCCGCACGTCGTCGCCAGGGCGGCAGTAGTAGTGGTCACGGACATTGCCCGCATCATCGCGAAGTTTGTTGCTGCACGTCGAAATACCCAAAATGATGCCAGGGTACTGCTCTTTAGCCGGGTCAAAAACAGCATGTTTGGCCGCACCCACGCCACCACCGAGTTCCGGAGGCAGCAGGCCGCCGAACAAAGGCCCAGCCGAGGCGAAGGTATTTGTATTTTCGCTGTTCTCATCGTCTTCAATTAGTCCGGCAACCGCTTCCTGACCCTGCGATTGTTCATGAACCCCTAGGCGAACCGTTCGATTTGAGTCACTAGCATGATCTTTCGATTGGTGACGGGCTGGCTTGCCACTACTGAGTTTTTCGGCTTCGCGATTGATCGCTTCGACCCGGGCGCGCTCTTCGGCCAAGGCACGTTCATAGGCGACCCGAGCGCGGCGATAGTGCCAGCCCGATGCAGGGAAGTTCTCGCGATTTTCGGCAAATCCCGTTTCCCGCAAATCAAAGTCGACTTGCTTTTGGTTTTCAGGGTGGATCAAGTAGCGGCCGAACTGGCTGACTTTGTCATAGGTGGCGGCATCGATGCCCACCAGGTTAACGTGCCGCGTGATCAGTTGGCCATTGAAATCGATCCCCAGCATGCTGGGGACATGCACGCTCACCGAGGCGCCTTCCAAGTCATCCCCGACGATGCGTTTGATCTCCGCGAGATGAGCGTCTGGATCAGGCATCCCGCCGCTGGCGTGGCACTCGACCAAGATATCCGAAGCGAGGCCGTGCAGTCGCTCGTGCATCTCCGCAGAGAATCCTGACATCACGCTGTTGACGACAATCAACGTCGCGACACCGAGCGTGACGCTGATGATGGAGGCAAGCGCTATGTAGCGGGTGCGAAGGTAGCGAAAACAGAGCAGCAGGCGGTACATCCGAGTCCCTGGGGTGGCCGGGCAGTGTCGATGGCAGCCGTCAAAAAGGGCTTTGTGACGACATCGCGAGAGTCTACGCACGTAGCCACGCCGGCAACAATGTCAATCTGAGAACGGGTTGTTGGGCGGAATGTCGACCGATGGCATCGCCCATCGCGAGCACGGAGCAATGATTCAGCCCCGCCGGTCGCGGGCGCGCAATGATGATTCAGCTCCGCCGGCCGCGAGCACGCAGCGGTGGCCTGGTCAAACGGCCGGCGGCGTCTGGGTACAATCGACGAAAAGTTCAATTGAGTTGCCAAGATTCAGCGGGGGTGATCGAATGACCTGGGCGACATCCCCCCGCTAGGAACACTCATCATGGTATCCGACCCCTTTGACATCACTCGTATCGAGCGGCCTGATCCGGCGCTGCTCCGCTACTACATCTTGTGTTCGCTCGCGTCGGGGCCGTTGTTCCCACTCGTGCTGATTCCGTTGTTGTGCCGCTACTACACGCTCAGGTACCGCTTTGACGATCGGGGCATCTCGCTGTCTTGGGGAGTTCTGTTTCGTTCAGAAACGTATCTTACTTATAAACGGATCCAGGATATTCACCTCAACCGCAACATCATTCAGCGGTGGCTGGGGTTGGCGACTTTGACAGTGCAAACCGCATCGGGAGCGGCTACGCCCGAAATGAAGATTGAAGGGGTCTTGGAGGCCGAGCCGCTGCGCGACTACCTGTATTCACAAATGCGGGGTACACGTCACGAAAACGATGTGAGCGAGTCAACCTTGCCGCCTGCATCGATCTCGAGCGTCCCAGCGGGTGAGGAGGATGTGCTGCAGTTGCTCATGGGCATCCGTGATAGCATTGATGTACTGACGCGTCGTATCGCGACGATGGAGGAGCGGCAATGAACGCTCTCAACATGTCCATGCCGGAGGAATATGGCGGACGCGTGTACGAAGGCATCTGGCGGATCCTGGCCAGTTGGTTTCGAGTGCCACGCCAGCCACCGGAATTGCCACAGCAGGCGAACGAGACGATCGCATCGCGGCGGCCTGCGCCTGGATTTTTGAGATACCTTCGCTTTGGATTTGCAATTCTGATGGCGATTTTATGCCTTGTCACAGCTGTGGGCTGGCTCGCAGTCACCATCGCGTCGCCCGCCCTAGGATTGGTTGTTCTGTTGCCGGTGGTCCTGTTGATGGCCGGATGGCTGGCAATTGGCTGGGTCGCGATCCGGCTACGCTATGATACGACGTGGTACGTGTTCAGTGACCGCAGCATGCGACTACGGCGTGGGATCTGGCTTATTCGCGAGATTACGATCACGTTTGAAAACATCCAGAACGTGCAAACTCGCCAGGGGCCCCTGCAGCGTTTCTTTGGAATTGCTGATGTGATCGTGGAAACGGCGGGAGGCGGAGCGTCACCGCAAGGAGGCCCGTCGACCGGTCATCAAGGTTTGATTGAAGGGATTTCCGATGCCGCTGAACTGCGAGACGCGATTCGCGAAAAAATCGCCGCCAGCCGCACGACAGGCCTCGGCGACGAGCATGAGCCGCGCGATCAACAGCGGGAGTGTCGTTGGAGTCCTCAACAGATTGCGGTTTTACGAGAAATTGATTTGCTGTTGCGCACTTCAAGCGACAGATAATTGAGATTCCTACAATGAGTAGCCGAGTCTAAGGCTTAGAGATTGTAAACTCAGGGCGCACGGCTCCTCGCTGCAATCCACCCGCTTCCGCTTTCTTAAAGTGAGATTATCAATGAGTGTTTACGACGAACAGTTTGAAGTCATTCGCAACCGGCCTGGATTCATCGCCGCCTTGGATCAAAGCGGTGGCAGCACGCCCAAGGCGTTGGCCGCGTATGGCGTCGACGAAAACGCATGGAGCAACGAGGACGAGATGTTCCAGGTGGTCCATGAGATGCGCACACGCATCATCACTGCTGACAGCTTCAATTCCACTCGGATCGTCGGCGCGATCCTATTCGAGGACACACTGAATCGTAAAATCGAGTCAAAACGCACCGGAGATTACCTCTGGAACGTCAAACGGATCGCGCCCTTCTTGAAAGTCGACCTGGGGCTAGCCGACGAAGCCGACGGAGTGCAGCTCATGAAGCCGATCCCGACCCTGGCCAACAGTCTCGCCAATGCGAAACTGCAGCCTGTCTTCGGAACGAAGATGCGATCAGTGATCCGACACGCCAGCCCGTCCGGAATCAAAGCGATCGTGGATCAGCAATTCGAAGTCGCTGCACAGATCATGGACGCCGCGCTGATGCCGATCATTGAGCCGGAGATCGACATTCATTGCCCCGAGAAACTTGAAGCGGAGCGTCTTTTGCGGCAGACGCTCGTTGAAAAACTCGATGGTTTACCTGCGGATCGAGTGGTGATGTTGAAGCTGACCCTGCCCGAGGTCGATAACCATTACGAATCGCTGGTGGCGCATCACAACGTGCTCAAGGTAGTCGCCTTGTCGGGCGGCTACAGTCGCGACGAGGCCAATCTTCGGCTTAGCCGCCAGCAAGGCGTCATTGCCAGCTTCTCGCGTGCGCTCGCCGACGGCCTCCACGCCGACCAATCCGATCAGCAGTTTGACAATATGCTCAACGAGTCGATCACTTCCATTTTCGAGGCCTCGATTGCGTGACTCCGAGGGCGTTCGAAAAGACCAATGTTTACAAGGATGCAGAACAGGCTCGAGGACGACGGGCGATTTTCACGAGTTGGGGATTTCCACTGGGCTGATTGCTCGGCGTCCGGCGAGGGACGGCAGGAGCGTATCTCGTGGGATCCCATCTTGTTGATAAGCCATCTGGGTTGGTGAGCAGAGTCTGCGCTGCAGGGGTGAGCTTGGCGAACCCTTCGGGATGGGGCCCCACGTTGCTTCTGGCGCCGCATGACTTGCGGCGCGGGGCGGATCCGTTCATGCTGCTTGGCAAGACAAATGCACCATTGGTCACCGAGATTCCGGCTCGCTACATGAACGTTGCTCTGTTCGTTCCCTGTTATATCGATCAGTTTTTTCCCGATGTCGCCATCGCGACGCTTGAACTGCTCGAGGCTCAGGGCGTCACCGTCCACTTTCCACCCTCACAAACCTGTTGCGGGCAGCCGATGGCCAATACGGGCTGTTCTGCGGAGGCCGCGCCCGTGGCCCGGCAATTCGTGGAAATGTTTGCGGGGTACGACGCGGTGGTATGTCCCTCAGGCAGCTGTGTTTCGATGGTTCGCAATCATTATGGGGACTATTTTGCTCCCGATGACGAGCAATTTACCCAGGTCCGCGACGCGACCTTCGAGCTATGCGAGTTCCTCGTCGATCGCTTGAACGTGCGCGAGATAGAGGGGCGATTCCCGCACAAGGTCAGCATTCACTCCAGCTGCCACGGGCTGCGGGAACTGCGTCTGGGGCCGTGCAGCGAGCAGCAAACACCTCGTGAGAATCGCCTACGGATCCTGCTCGAATCGCTCGCTGACGTGGAAATCATGCCGCTCACCAGAATCGACGAGTGCTGTGGTTTTGGCGGCACCTTCGCGGTCACTGAACGCGAGACCAGCGTGGCGATGGGAGTCGATCGGGTCCAAGACCACATCGCTGCCGGCAGTGAAGTTATGATTGCAGGAGACATGAGTTGCCTGATGCACATGCAGGGGCTCATCAGCCGCCGAAAAATGCCGCTGCGAGTCATGCACATCGCCCAAGCCCTCGCCGGCCGCGAGTTAGCCCCCAGCCCCTAGCTGCCGCCTCCTTGTCTCGCCTTCTTCCTGTTTCCTCCTTCTCCTTGTCTCCATGTCTCCCTCTCTTCCCATTATCGATCATCCTCGAGCCGCCAGGGACTTCGTTAATAACGTGCCCCGCTCGCATTGGCATGATGACGCCTTGTGGTTTGTTCGCGTTAAGCGAGACCGGCAGGCTCAATCGCTGCCTGAATGGGAGTATCTGCGTGAGCAAGCGTCTGCGATCAAACAGCATACAATCGCGAACTTAGGTACCTATTTGCAGGAATTTGAGGCCAATGCGAGCCGGATGGGTGCCGTCGTGCACTGGGCTGCCGACGCGGCCGAGCACAATCAGATCGTGCTTAAATTACTGCAGAAAAACAACGCTCAGCGGATCATTAAGAGCAAGTCAATGCTGACCGAGGAGTGCGGTCTCAACGAGTTCTTGATCGACAACGGAATTGATGTCGTTGACACGGATTTGGGAGAGCGGATCGTACAGTTGCGGGGCGAGCACCCCAGCCACATTGTGCTGCCGGCGATCCATATCAAAAAAGAGGAGGTCGGCGAGACCTTCCACCAGCATCTTGGCACCCGGCAAGGCGAGGCTGATCCGCAGGTGCTCACCGAAGCGGCGCGTGGTCACCTGCGGGGCAAATTCCTGGACGGAGAGGTGGGCATCACGGGTGTGAACTTTGCGATCGCCAACACCGGTGGGATTGTCGTCTGTACGAATGAGGGCAATGCCGACTTGGGAGTTTCGTTGCCGCGGGTGCACATCGCGTGCATGGGCATTGAGAAACTGTTGCCGCGATTCGCCGATCTCGGCGTCTTTACGCGCTTGTTGGCTCGCAGTGCCACTGGGCAACCGATCACCAGTTATACGTCGCATTTCCATGGGCCGCGCGACGCACAGAGCGAGCTGCACATCGTGTTGGTCGATAATGGGAGATCTCGAATTCGAGACAGCGATACGTTTCGCGATTCGCTCAACTGCATTCGCTGTGGCGCCTGCATGAACACCTGCCCGGTCTATCGCCGCAGTGGCGGTCACAGTTACAACGCGACCGTGCCCGGGCCAATTGGCAGTGTGCTAGGACCAGCTCGCGAGCCAAAGGTTCACAAAAGTCTGCCGTATGCGTGTAGCCTGTGTGGATCTTGCACCGACGTGTGTCCGGTCAAGATTCCGCTGCACCATCAACTGCTCGCTTGGCGGAAGGTGCTCGTGGGCAAACGCTTGCTAGCGTGGAACAAGCGAGTGGGGATGAAAGCTGCGTCGATTCTGTTTCGGCATCCCAGGCTATTTCGCTTTGCAGGATACACCGGACGTACTGCCCTGCGTGTGCTCCCTAAAGCGTTGACACACAATCGGCTGAACGAATGGGCGATCGACCGCGATTTGCCCACCCCGCCGCGGCAGAGTTTCCGGGCATGGTATGCGGAAAATCGCAAGCAAACAAAGCCGGAGGATGTGAAATGACCCACCCAGTCGCCACCGCTGAGCAATCGCACAGTCGTCAGGTCATCTTGGATCGATTGCGTGGCAGGATGGTGGATGCACCCGATTTACCCCAAATTGATCCTGGCCGCTTGATTCGATTTGATGATCCGGTTGCTCACTTTGAGCAGACCCTTGGGCTTGTCGGTGGGCAGTCGCACCGTGTGCAAACGCACGCGGAAATCAGACAAATTCTCAGTGATTTGGATGAATTCAAGTCGGCTCAACGAATCGCATCGACGGTCCCTGAAGCAGTTGCGCCGACGGTAGATTTATCGAGCACCGACGATCCGCACACTCTCGCTTCCTTGGACTGGACCATCGTACGAGGCGAGTTCGGTGTCGCTGAGAACGGATCGATTTGGATCGACGGGGCAACGCTCCCGCATCGAGTGATGATTTTTATCGCACAGTATCTTGCGATCGTCATCTCACGCGAGCAGCTGGTCGATCAGATGCACCAAGCGTATATGCGGATTGGAACGCCTGCGCCCGGTTTCGGAGTTTTCGTGTCTGGTCCCAGCAAAACCGCCGATATCGAACAATCCCTCGTGCTGGGTGCCCACGGATGCCGCAAACTGCAAGTCTTCTTGTTGCCCTAGCGGTCGTTAAGTGTGCCAACGCGACGGTCGCATCGTTTTCGGCGTTGCATTGTTTCACTCGAGAGGGTGCCCCACGCGTTCAGAGCGTCGTTGTTTGGCATTACCTTGCAAGATTGTTTCGATGTTCGTTCGTTGCGAGACGAGTTCGCGACGGCAGACAGTTTGTCGTTCACTTGGGTTTTTGGGTGGGGTTTCTTACTTTAGGTGAATGTGGATTTCATCGAGAGCAGCTCATGCCCTCCTCGGGCATATAAAATTTCGATCAATTTCCCAAAAGCCGTTGACGCTTCTCGCTCCCGCCCGTACATTCTCGCCTCCCCGCAGCAAATTGGTTTGCTGCAGTGGGTCCCATGTTCGCCGTCAAAGAAGATAGGTCACGATCGTGTCAGCTGGTGCCAGTGAAATTATCCGCATTCGTATGGAAGCATACGACCATGCAGTTCTGGATCAGAGCGCGCGTGATATTGTCGACACAGTCAAGGCGACTGCAAGTATTGTTCACGGTCCGATTCCATTGCCGACCCGGATTGAGCGCTATACAGTGCTCTCGAGTCCATTTGTGAATAAGAAGGCTCGTCAGCAGTTTGAGATCCGGACGCACAAGCGTTTGGTTGATATTGTCCAGGCTTCGGCCAAGACCATTGAGGCGTTGAATAAACTCAGTCTGCCGGCTGGGGTCGACATTAAGATTAAGGCGTCCGCCCGCTGATCTGGTTGGCCGCAAAGGTTGCGAGTCGCTTGAGCTGGATGAGCTTTGCTCTCCTATGCACGCCACTTTTGCTTCTTTTGCCTGCCCGTTGTTTTCGGGCGAGTGTTGAGTCGGTTCTCTCGCGGTGTGTTTTCCGCTGGAGCTTGTTTGAGTCAGGTCCCTTCGTCAGCCGTTGGCGTTGGGTTAGTTCATTACTTTTGTAGTCACGGTTTTCCGTATGGTCGGAAGCTGCGGCGATACCGTTTGAGGCTGCCCGTTTTTGCGGGTGTGCTCAGTCGAATCGCCGGGCGGTCCCGGAACTCCTAGCGAACTTTCAGGTAGCTCGTCGCTTAAACGGCGGGCAGGAATTGTTATGTTACCATCCATTTTAGGCCGCAAAGTGGGGATGACTCAGGTCTTCCTCGAGGACGGCACCGCTGTCCCGGTCACTGTTGTGCAGGCCGGGCCCTGCCATGTGTTGCAGGTCCGCAGTAAAGAGCGGGACGGCTATGAAGCGGTTCAGCTAGGGTTTGAGGACAAGCCGCGTCGCCTGGCTGCTCGTAGTGAGCGTGGTCAGGTCGCTTCGATCGAGAGCAAGCGGTCGAAGGCTCGTGTTGCAGCTGGCGTTGAAGTTTCCGCCAAGGCTGATTGTGAGCCGCAGCGTTTTGTTCGTGAGTTCCGTGGTCCTGTCGATTCCGCCACTGTTGGCGACGCGTTGACGGTTGAGCAGTTTGCGGACGTGAAGGCTGTTGATGTTACCGGCACCAGTAAGGGTCGCGGTTTCTCGGGCGTTATGAAGCGGCATAATTTCGCCGGTCAGCGAGCCACTCACGGTGTGAAGAAGTGTCACCGTCACGCTGGTGGTACGGGCATGAGTGCTTCGCCCAGTCGCGTCTTTAAGGGCAAGAAGATGCCTGGTCAGTACGGAAACGCACGGATCACCACTCGCAATCTTCAAGTGGTGAGTGTTGACGCAGAAAATAATTTGCTGCTCGTTCGCGGTGCGGTACCTGGCCCTAACGGCGGTTTCGTTTCGATCCGTCAAACCAATAAAGTCTGAGGGCGAAAATAATGGCAACCATTCCAGTTCTAGACGCGTCGGGCAAAGAAGTCGGCACGTACGAAATTGATACGACGCAGATCGCAGATCGCGTCAGCAAGCAGCTGCTGCATGATGTTGTGGTGATGTACCAGGCGAATAAGCGTCAGGGCTCGCACAACACTCGTACCCGTGGTCAGGTGAGCGGCACGAATAAAAAGATGTACCGTCAGAAAGGTACGGGTAACGCTCGGGCCGGTTCGAAGCGAACGAATGTTCGTCGTGGCGGTGGTGTGGCTCGCACGGTGAAGCCGCGTGATTACAGTTACCGGCATCCAAAGAAGGCCATCAAGTTGGCGACGCGGATGGCAATTCGCTCGCGTATCGACGACGGCGAAGTGGTGCTGATTGACGGCTTCGGTATTGATACGCCCAAGACCAGTCAGATGGCAGCAGTGCTGCGTAGTTTGGGTCTTGAGGGTGTGACTACGTTGATCGCAACCTCCGGAGATGACTCCGCTGTGTATAAGAGTGGTCGCAATATTGAGGGTGTCTGTGTTGAGCCAGTTCGTCAGTTGAATGCTCTTTCGCTGTTGACGCCAAAGAAGGTTTTGTTCACGACCGCGGCTCTCGATAAAGTCAAAGACGGCACGTTTGCCGGTTCTGGCTCGAGCGATAATCAAACCGAGGAGGCCGCCGGCTAGGTTGGTGCTCGTGAGCTTCGTCTCCGCGTATCAATCATTGTCGAAAGGAAAATCATGGCACATATTCAGCCCCCCAAGCCTGTTGAGCGTACTGTCAAGCTTGAGCCGCATCAGGTTCTGCTTCGTCCGCTCGTTACTGAAAAAGGCGTTCACCGCGCCTCACGAAACAACCAGTACGCGTTTCAGATTCACCGCGACGCAACCAAGATTGATGTTCGTGCAGCGGTTGAGTCGCTGTTCGATGTCAAGGTCACGGCAGTGCGGACCCAAACCCGGAAGGGCAAGTTTCGCCGGTTCCGCAATCGGATGGGTCGCACCAGCGATTGGAAGAAGGCGATCGTGCAGTTGCACGCCGACGACCGTATCGACTTCTTTTAGCGGATGACGGCACGTGGGCAGCTTTTGAGTTGCTCGCAGTGCCGCCCACGCTGACTAAATCATTTTACCGTACCCAACAAGCCAAACGCTAATCGCTAACTGCTAGAAGCTAAATTTCATGGGCATTCGAATCTACAAACCGACGAGCGCCGGTCGACGTAATGCGTCGGTCAGTGACTTCAAGGATTTGACCAAGGGCTACAAGCCCGAGCGATCGCTGCTGCGTCCCAAACGCAAGACGGGCGGTCGGAATAATCAGGGCAAGATCACGGCGCGTCACCGAGGTGGCGGGCACAAGCAAATGTATCGCGTGATCGACTTTCGCCGCGTCAAAGATGGCGTGGTCGGGATGGTCGAGTCGGTGCAGTACGACCCCAATCGCTCGGCACGCATCGCGCTGTTGAAGTATGCAGACGGTGAAAAGCTTTATGTGGTTTCCCCGCAGGGTATTAAGGCTGGCGATCGGCTTGAGAATGGCCCAGACGCTGCTCCCACGCTCGGTAACTGTTTGCCGCTGAAGAACATCCCATTGGGTACTTCGGTGTGCTGCATTGAAATGCGAGCAGGCCGTGGTGCGGTGATGTGTCGCTCGGCTGGTACTCAGGCAACTTTGCAGGCTCGTGAAGCTGATTGGGCGCAGTTGTTGTTGCCTAGTGGCGAAGTTCGTCGCGTGCCAAGTGTCTGTCGTGCCACGATTGGCCAGGTCGGTAACAACGACCATATGAAGGTTGTCATTGGTAAGGCTGGTCGTGCTCGTTGGATGGGGCGTCGTCCTCATGTTCGCGGGACAGCCATGAACCCGATCGATCACCCGCACGGTGGTGGTGAAGGTCGAACCAAGGGCGGTCGTCATCCGGTCAGCCCACAGGGCAAGAGTGCCAAGGGCGGAGCAACGCGTCAGAAGCGTAAGCCGAGCAACTCGTCGATCGTTCGTCGTCGCAAGAGTCGTCGATACGGTCAATTGAAACTTCACAAGTAGGCCGGCCAGCAAACGTCTGAGAATCAATCATGAGTCGAAGCAGTAAAAAGGGTCCGTTCGTTGACCCCAAGTTATTTTTCAAGGTCCAAAAGGCAGCTGAGACCGGTTCGAGTGAACCGATCAAGACGTGGTCACGTGCCTGTACCATTGTTCCCGAGTTTGTCAACGTGACATTCATGGTTCATAACGGTCGTCAGCACCTCAAGGTGTTGGTTACTGAGGACATGGTCGGTCACAAGCTCGGTGAGTTTTCACCGACCCGGACTTTCCGGGGCCACGGCGGTAAAGGCAAGCGATAAGCTTAGGAGTTCGTAAACATGTCTCAGTTCAACGCACATCACAAGAATGCCCACATCAGCGCACAGAAAGTGCGTCTGGTGGCCAACATGGTTCGGGGGATGTTCGCCGACGAAGCGCTTGATACTCTTAAGTATCAGCCGCAACGCGGTGCTCGCATGCTCGAAAAAGTGATCAAGAGTGCCGTCGGCAACGCTCAAGACCCTGACCAAAACAGTGGTCGGGGTTTCCGGATCGAGGAATTGGTGGTCACCGACGTGCGCGTCGATGGCGGGCCGATGTTCAAGCGAATCCGCCCGCGTGCTCGCGGGATGGCATTCATGATTAAGAAGCGTTCCAGTCACATTCATGTCGGTTTGACACACATCGACGAAATTTAGAGAGTTCACCATGGGTCAAAAAGTCAATCCGATCGCTTTTCGTCTCGGCGTCACTCGCGGCTGGGGTAGCCGTTGGTACGCTTCCAAACAGGACTACGCAGCCCTGTTGGTCGAAGACAAGAAGATTCGTGATTTCATCACGAAGCACCCCCAGAAAACACAGTACAAAGCGGCAGGCATCGACCGCATCGAGATCGAACGGACGCGTGATGAAGTTCGCGTGATGATGTTCGTTGCTCGGCCCGGTTTGATTATCGGCAAGAAGGGTCAGGAGATCGAGATTCTCCAGGCTGAATTGCAGAACCTGGTCGGACGCCGGATCAATTTGAAAGTCGAGGAAGTCGGTCGGCCAGAGCTGCAAGCTCAGTTGGTTGCCGAAGATATCGCTCAACAACTGGCGAAACGTTCCAGTTTCCGCCGGACGATGAAACGCTCTTTGGAGCAGACGATGGATGCGGGTGCGAAAGGCATCAAGATCCAGATGGCGGGCCGGCTCGGCGGAGCGGAAATGGCTCGACGTGAGAAACAAAGCGCCGGATCGATCCCGCTGAGCACACTGCAGGCGAAGATTGATTACGGAGTCACTGAAGCGATGACGCCACAGGGGCACATCGGGATTCAGGTGTGGATTAACCAAGGTACTTACGGAGACGACAACGATGGCGTTGATGCCCAAACGGGTCAAGCATCGAAAAAGCCAAAGAGGTCGTATAAAAGGTAACGCGACTCGCGGCAATACGGTCGTTTTTGGCGATTACGGAATTCAGTCACTGGATGCCGGATGGATCAAAGCAACGACGATCGAGGCCGGCCGGATCGCAGCCCAGCAATACGTTCGCGGCGAAGGCAAGCTCTACATTCGCATCTTCCCAGACAAGTCAGTTACCAGCACACCACTGGAAACTCGGATGGGTAAGGGCAAAGGGGAGCCAGACTTTTGGGCCGCCGTCGTGAAGCCGGGTACCATTTTATACGAACTCAGTGGTGTGACCGAGCAGCAAGCAAAAGTTTGCTTTGCACGGTTGGCCAGCAAGATGCCAGTGAAGGTTCGCTTTGTCGCTCGTCGTACTGCCTAGGCAGCGACGGCCGATCGGACCGATTTGACCAATACCATTTCCCTTTTCGTTTGTTGAACGATGACATCATTGACTGAACTTCACGAAATGAGCGATGAGCAGCTCGATGCGACTGTGAAAGAAGCGGCTGAGACGTTGTTTCGCCTGCGGTTTCAGTCGCAGTCCGAACGGCTCAACACGCCCAGTGAAATCCGCAAGAATCGTCGGCTGATCGCTCGGATCAAAACGATTCAAACCCAGCGAACGACAGCGTCGCAGTCCGCCTGAGTTGCGGGCGTGCGTCGCCACCGAATAACCACCGAGGCCCCCGCGGCCTCGCCAGTACACCCCTTCCAATTGAATTGTCCGAAACGTCATGCCTAAACGCGTGTTAGCCGGAATCGTCACCAGCGACAAGATGAATAAGACGCGCCGCGTCGAAATCAATCGTGTGGTCAAGCATCCGAAGTATAAGAAATACCTCCGCAGCCGAACTGTGTGTCACGTCCATGACGAAGACAATGAGTCGGGTGTGGGAGATCGCGTGGAGATCATCGAGTCCGAGCCGTTGAGCAAGCTGAAACGCTGGCGTCTCGTGCGAGTGCTCGAGAAGAGCACGGCTGTCGACGTTGTGGCGCTTCGTGCTGCTCGTAAGGAAGCGATCAATGCTGCAGAAAGTGAAACGATCGAAGCCGCTCATGCGGGCGAAGCTCCCTCAGGCGACGCTTCGTAATTTAGAGAAGCGTCGGAAACCATCTATTTGTCGTTGAAGTAAATTAAATGATCCAACAAGAAACTCGACTCGACGTCGCGGACAACACCGGTGCTCGTCAAGTGATGTGCATCAAGGTGCTCGGCGGAAGTCGTCGACGGTTCGCAACGGTCGGTGACGTGATCGTTTGCAGCGTCAAGAGCGTGATTCCCGGCAGTGAAGTGAAGAAGAAAGCGGTTGTCCGTGCGGTTATCGTGCGAACCAAGACGCCGACTCGCCGTGCCGACGGAAGCTACATCCGGTTCGATTCCAACGCGGTTGTGTTGGTCGATAAGGACCGCAATCCCCGTGGTACCCGAATCTTCGGTGCTGTCGCAAGGGAGCTTCGTGAGCACAAGTTCACCAAGATCGTCAGCTTGGCCAACGAAGTTGTCTAGGCGAAGTTTCCACCAAGACCAAAACACAGCTAGTCGCTAATTGCTAGAAGCAAACAAAATGAATTTCCGAATTGATGACGAAGTGATCGTGATTTCCGGTGCCAATAAAGGGCACAAGGGCAAAATCATCAAGATCGATCGTGACGCCAAGAAGGTGATCGTCGAAGGTGCCGCCAAGGTCTGGAAGCATGTTCGTCAGAGCCAAAAGAATCCGCAGGGTGGACGTCTCAGCAAAGAGATGCCGATCTGCGCCAGCAATGTGATGATTCTGGATCCCTCCTCCGGGAAGCCGAGTCGGATCGGACTGCGATATCTCGAGGATGGCAGTAAAGAACGTTTCGCCAAGAAGAGTGGAACGAGCTTGGGCCAGGTCTCACCGGCCAAAGCGAGCCGCGCAGCAAAGTAAAGTTTCAGGTTGCCGTATCTTCCGGCAGCGACATCCAATTTTAATTTCCAACGTTAATCACATCGGCGCGAACGCCTCCCATGTCCAGTACCAAACCACGCTTGCAAGCTCGTTATGAGGAATCCATTCGGGAAGCCTTGAAAGAGCAATTCAGTTTCGCCAATGTGCACCAGATCCCACGGCTTGAGAAAATCACGCTGAATATGGGTGTCGGTGCCGCCGTTGCTGACAAGAAAGTTCTCGATATGGCCTTTGAGTCGATGACTCAGATCGCCGGTCAAAAGCCAGTGTTGACGTTGGCTCGCAAGTCAATTGCGACGTTCCGACTTCGCGAAGGCATGCCGATTGGCTGCATGGTGACACTTCGTCGTCAACGCATGTATGAGTTCCTCGATCGTTTGATCTCGGTGGTGTTGCCACGGGTGCGTGACTTTCGCGGGATCAATCGCAATGCATTCGATGGACGTGGTAATTACACGCTGGGGTTGAACGAGCAGCTCGTTTTCCCCGAATTGAACCCAGACAAATTCGTGCGGCCTCAAGGAATGAACATCAGCATCATCACCTCGGCCCGTACAAACGACGAAGGTCGAGCGTTGCTCGAGCAGTTCGGCATGCCGTTCAAACAGCCCAAAGAAAAAGCCGGCGCTGCTTAACGCAGTGCCTGTGAATCGTTCACATTAACCAACATCACCGTTACGTTTCCCAAATGGGCTTTGCCGCCCGCTCCGTTCACCGCAGGTCCTTTCGTGGCAAGCAAATCCAAAATCGCCAAGGCGGCTCGCACGCCAAAGTTTTCCTCACGGAAAGAAAACCGCTGCAACTATTGTGGTCGTCCGCGGTCGGTCTATCGCAAATTCGGCTTGTGCCGGATCTGTTTTCGCCTGAATGCGAACATCGGGTTGATTCCCGGCGTGCGTAAGGCCAGTTGGTGAGTTTGGAAACAATACAAGGGAACCCACAGCTATGATGACCGACCCCATTGCCGATATGCTCACACGAATCCGTAACGCGGTGCGTGTAGAACGGCCTTATGTAGATATTCCTGCCAGCCGTGTCAAACGCGGATTGGCCGACGTCCTGAAGCGTGAAGGCTTCATCTGGGACTGGAAAGAGGAAGACACCGAACCCTGCAAGACATTGCGGTTGGAGCTGAAGTATGGCCCCAACGGCGAACGCGTGATCCAAACGATCAAGCGTCTGAGCAAGCCTGGACGTCGCATGTACTCCCGCAGCAAAGAGTTGCGACCGGTACTCGGCGGTCTTGGAATTCGCATTATCAGCACCAGCAAGGGTGTTGTCAGTGACCGGGAAGCTCGCCGTGAGAAAATCGGCGGCGAAGTCCTGTGTGAAGTCTCCTGAGCCTCTTGCGTTTTAGTTTTTTCCACCTCGTCTGATCGGGGTGATCCTCCCACATCCCCAGTTTTGTTCAAGCGAATCAGCCATGAGCCGCATTGGTAAAAAGCCCATCGCGATCCCCGCCGGCGTAACGGTTACGGTCGATGACCGCACGCTCAACGTCGAAGGCCCCAAAGGCAAGTTGACGTTCACGCATCGCCCTGAAGTGACGGTGACTGTTGATAGCGATGCCAATGAGGTGACCGTCACGCGTGGTGACGATACTCGTTCGTCCCGTGAGTTCCATGGATTGACCCGTGCCATTCTGGCGAACATGGTCGTCGGCGTGACCCAAGGATACGAGAAGAAGCTCGAGATTGTTGGCGTTGGCTACTTGGCCGCGATCAATGGTGACACCCTGCAACTTCGCGTCGGCTTCGCCAACGAGTTGCACCGCAAAATTCCGTCGGATTTGACGGTCACCTGCCCTGATCAGACACACGTGGTCGTGCAAGGCTGTGACAAGCAACGGGTGGGGCAGTTTGCTGCCGACATTCGCTCGCTGCGTAAACCTGAACCGTACAAGGGCAAGGGCGTTCGTTATCAAGGCGAATACGTCAAGATCAAGCCCGGCAAGTCCGCTACCAAATAATCATCATCATCGGTGCATCGTCATGGATAAAAATAAGAAAATTCAGTCGAAGCGACTTCGCCGTCGCCGTCATGTTCGTAACAAGTTGCGTGGTGACGCCAATCAACCCCGGCTGTGCATTCACCGTTCGCTCAAGCATTTCGCTTGCCAGGTCGTCGATGACGAGCAGGGCAAAACGATTGCCAGTGCCAGCACGCGTGACAAGAGCATTCGCGATCAAGTGAAAGCTGGTGGCAACTGTGACGCTGCGGCATTGGTTGGTAAACTCGTCGCTGAACGAGCCGCCGAAGCGGGGATCAAATCCGCTCAGCTCGATCGGGGCCACAACAAGTATCACGGCCGGGTGAAGGCATTTGCCGAAGCCGCCCGTGAAGCCGGTCTTCAGTTCTAAGTTCGCCAACACCATTCCCACTCAAAAACCGCAGCCGGCCGAACTTCCGTCGCCTGCAAACCTTTCAGCAGATTATTTGCCACAATGAGTAACTCACGCAGCAATAGCCGACGCAGCAAAAAAGAAGAACCAGCTTTGGAAAGCGGTCTGGTTGATCGGATCGTGAAGATCAAACGCTGTGCGGCTGTCGTCAAGGGCGGTCGTCGGTTTAGTTTTGCCGCCATGGTGGTCGTTGGCGATACCAACGGCAAAGTGGGTTGGGGTTATGGCAAAGCCAACGAAGTTCCACCCAGTGTGCAGAAGGCGACCAAGCAAGCCTCACGCAGCATGATCGAAGTGCCATTGGTTGACGGCAGCATCCCTCACCAAGTATGGGGCCACTTCGGCGCTGCGAAGGTCCTGTTGATTCCTGCTGGTGCTGGTACGGGTATCATCGCCGGTCAAGCCGTGCGGGCCGTTTGCGAAGCCTGTGGTATTCACGATATTCTCACCAAGTCCTACGGCACCAACAATCCGGTGACGTTGGTCAAGGCAACACTCGATGCGATGAGTAAATTGCGGACACGCGAACAAATCGCTGCTCTTCGTGGCATGGCCCCCGAAGATCTCATCGAGGTCTAGTTCGCTTCATGCCGTGAGCCGACGGCACCAGCGGCGGGTTTGCTCGCTGATTGGATCGGTTCGAAGCTCATTTTTATCAGAAGGATGTTGAGCGAGAGATTGTCTCAGCCCTCAGTCCTCCCAACTCAGTACCGTTACTATGCAACTCAACGACATCCATCGCGGAATCACGAAACACCGCAATCGAAAACGCATCGGCCGTGGTCCGGGCAGCGGCACCGGCAAGACATCCGGACGTGGGCATAAGGGACATAAGAGCCGCAGCGGTTACAGCCGCAAGCCTAACTTTCAGGGCGGTGCGATGCCGATGTTCCGCCGTATCCCCAAACGCGGTTTCAATAACAAATGGTCCGTTACCGTGTTCGCGGTGAACGTGGCTCGATTGAATGAAATTTTCAATGATGGTGACACGGTGACCTTGGAAGCCATGGCAGAAAAGAACGTTGCCAAGGGTACCTTTGACGAGGTAAAGATCCTCGGCGATGGTGAGATCACCAAGAAACTCACCGTGCGTGCGCATCGCTTCAGCAAGTCTGCTGAAGAGAAGATCACTGCTGCTGGCGGAACGATCGATAAGATCCCAGCTAAGCGTACTCCCGATGAACGTGTCGCCGATTTGAAGAAGGCCAAAGCCTAAGCGACCTCACTCGTTTTCAGTGGGTCGCGTCGCGACTCGCGGAACGCGATTAGCCATTCAGACCTAGCCTCGGTTGCTACTGAATTTTGGGTTGAGGATTTTTTCATAGATCCTGTTGCGTAGAGATCTTTGTGAAGATCCACCACGCCAACCCGAATCGCTCTCGTGTTGATCGCTGTCGATCGCTAAAATCCTCGGCGTATTACGCCTCTCTCACCCTCCAACGCTCGACGACGGACGGATCGATGTTCGAAAAGCTCCGAATCATTTTCTCGATTCCCGAACTGCGCAAGAAGATCTTGCTGACGATCGGGTTGCTCGCGGTTTACCGCATCGGGTTCCACATCCCGTTGCCGATGATCGCCACAGATCTCGAGGACGCCGCTGGCGGTGGTGCCGCCGACTTCCTGCAGAAGGTCAGTGTGTTCGCTGCCAGTGACCTTCGCCAGGCAACCATTTTCGGCCTGGGTATCATGCCCTACATCTCCGCGTCGATCATTTTTCAGTTACTCGGCAGTGTCTACAAGCCACTTGAAGAGCTCAAGAAGGAAGGCGAGGCGGGCCGCAAGAAGCTTAACGAGTACACTCGCTACCTGACAGTTTTGATCTGCGTGGTGCAGAGCTATATGTATCTGAAGTTCATGCTGATGGCGGGGGCCGACGGGACCAGCAACATCAACCCGAACTTCATGAATGCCGATCAGCAACTCTATTTTGGTTGGCAGGTCGTGGCGGTGCTTACCATGACAACGGGCACGGTGTTCTTGATGTGGCTGGGCGAGCAGATTGATGAGTACGGTATCGGTAACGGGATCAGTCTGCTGATCATGGCTGGTATTCTTGCTCAGATGCCGAAGGCTCTCTTCGAGTTGGTTTCGGGCATGAAGCCGCAGCTTACCGGTTTGTCCAAGGGCGACGTGGGGATTGAGACCCTGATCATCCTCGTTGTTTTGTTTGTCGTGGTGGTCTTTGGCGTTGTCTTCATCACACTGGGGCAGCGGAAGATTCCGACGCAATCGGCGAAGTTCACACGAGGCCGCCGCGTGTATGGCGGTACACGCCAGTTTCTGCCGCTGCGAATCAACCAAGCCGGTGTGATGCCGATTATCTTCGCGAGCAGTCTGTTAATGATCCCTGGCGTGTTCTTCAGCTTCCTGGCGGGACGGTTTGACTCGTCGGGAACCTTGTTCCGCGCACTCAATACGGTCAGCCTCACGTTGAGCGACCAGACCTCGTACTTCTTCAACCTGTTGTATGTGGCACTCATCTTCTTCTTCTGTTACTTCTGGACAGCGATCACGTTCAATCCGAAAGAGATGAGTGACAATCTGAAAGAGAGCGGCACGTTCATTCCTGGGTATCGCCCCGGTCGTCGAACGACGGATTATCTAGAGAAGGTCATGGTACGGATCACCTATGTCGGTGCTGCCTTCCTAGGCCTGATCGCGATCGTGCCTACAATCGTCTACGGTTCGCTCGGGGTGCCCTACTCTATCGCCGGTTTCTACGGTGGTACGGGGCTCCTGATTGCTGTGAGCGTGGCGTTTGACTTGGTGCAGAAAATCGACAGTCACTTGGTGATGCGTAACTATCGCGGTCTGCTCGAAGGAGCCGGTGGCGGTACATCCCCGGTTGTCTAGAGATCGCAACGGGGGTGATTCGATTGTGAAGATTGTCTTCATCGGCGCACCGGGATCCGGCAAGGGGACGCAGTGTGAGCGACTCAGTGCTCACTTGGGAATTCCGCATATCAGCACCGGTGAGATGCTCCGGTCGCTCGATAGTGAGGCCGGTCATGATATTCACCTACGCATCGACCGTGGGCACTTCGCTCCTGACGAGTTTATCATGAGGATGATGGCCGATCGTCTGGGCGAAGACGATTGTCGCAGCGGTTACCTGCTGGACGGTTTTCCGAGGACGCTCGTACAAGCCCAAGCTTTCGATGCTGTGCTGCGAGCTCGCTCGCAACAGCTCGATTACGTGATTCACTTGGTGGTAGACGCAGCGGAGTTGGTACAGAGGCTCATCAAGCGTTCTCAGGACGGGCAGCGTAGCGATGACTCACCCGAGTTTATCCACGAGCGATTTGAGCTTTACGAGCAACGCACGGCTCCCTTGCTCGCTCACTATGAAGACCAATCGCTCGTGAATGCTGTCGATGGGATGCAGTGCGAAGAGGCTGTTTTCCAGACTATTTGTCAGTTGTACCAGAGATGTTCCTGACGGCTGGGCGAGAACTTCTCCACCGCGAAGGCATTGTTGTCTGACGCCGGGACGTCGCCGTGACTGTCTTCGAGCAATCTGCTTCGACGGGACAGGGATCAACGGCTAACTCCAAAGCCGCCACCGCCGGGAGTTTCTATTCGCAGACGATCACCTGCATGAACGGGCATGGAGACGCAGCCCGCCAGTGAGGTTTCTTGCCCGCCGCGGAACAGTGATTGCATTCCCGGTTGCCCAGGCTCTCCGCCTTCCGCACCATACGGCTGGGTTGTCCGGCGAGACGTGATGAGTGAAAGCATCAGGGGACGCAGGAACTCCATTTCGCGAACGATCCCATCGCCGCCGCGATGATATCCTGTCCCGCCGCTGTGATGGCGAACGCCAAACTTCCACAATCGCACTGGCAGGCGTGACTCAAGTACTTCCGGATCGGTGATCCGTGTGTTGGTCATATGAGTGTGGACGGCGTCGGCTCCATTGGCGTTTCTGGTCGCCCCCGCCCCGCCACCGATTGTTTCGTAATAGCCAAAGGTGCTGTCACCGAGCAACAGATTGTTCATCGTCCCTTGCGACGCTGCCGCCACGCCGAGTGCGCCCAGCAAGACGTCGACGACCCGGTTCGACGTTTCCACGTTCCCTGCAACCACCGCTGGACAGAGATTCGGCTCCTGGTTGGCCGGCGGGTCAAGCAAGCCCGGGGGGATGATTAAGTCCATCCGATCGAGCACGCCATCACAGAGCGGCAGCTCGTTGGGCGTCACGCACCGTAGTACATAGAGCACCGCAGCGGTGACAATTGAACGCGTCGCATTGAAACCATGCGGATGGACATCGCCGGTCCCGGTGAAGTCAATCGTCAGACGAGGTGTGCCGTCCGCAGTGGCGCAACGCGTTGGTCGCAATGAAACCTTTATCGGTGTCCCATCGTCGAGTTGATCGGAGAACGAGCGCGTGGCGGTGCCGAGAGAGTCGATCCATTTTGCGGCTGCTTCGCCGGCCACGCTCAGCAAACGTGTGAGCAATTCAGACAATCGGCCAGGTGGCAAAGAGTCCGACAGCGTCGTCATCAACCGGGCACCCTCGCGGCCGGCCGCTTCGGCAGCTGCGATATCGGCCATGTTTTCATCAACGCTGCGTGATGGAAATGGTCCAGATTGCAGTAAATCACGCAGTCGCGCATGGTTTGAAACACCGCCGCGGGCCAACGCCATGTTACGGATCAAAACGCCTTCGTCGGCCAGACATGTCGCCTCAGGGGCCATTGAACCGGGCAGCATCCCACCAATCTCAGCGTGATGACACCGAGAGGCAACAAAGTAATCGCATGGCCAATTCGCAGGTCGTCGCTGGGACTCTGGAGAACAAAACACGGGCGTCACAACAGTCACATCGGGGAGGTGTGAGCCACCGGCAAACGGGTCATTGCTAATGAAGCAGTCCCCCCGTTCCATGTACGGGAACGAGGCGATCATGCTGCGGACGGTATGTCCCATCGCTCCTAAATGAACAGGCACGTGGGCGGCGTTCGCTGCGAGCGCACCGTCACCCAAGAAAACGGCGCAGCTATAGTCGCGTCGCTCCTTGACGTTCACGCTGACGCTGGTGCGACGGATCACTTCACCCATGGCTTCAGCGATTCCCTGGACACGGCGACTGACGATTTCCATCTCCACCGCATCATGATTCGTTTCAGCTTCGATGGCGGAGTCTATCGATGCGACGCGCGTCCTACGCAATTCGATAGCCCCTGCTAAATCCATGGTCGCGATCCAGCCGGCTTCAACGACCAAAATCGAGTGCGGCGATGCAACGATTGCCGGTCCCGCAATCGAGTCGCCTCCGGCGAGTTGTTCACGATCCAACACGGCCATTAGCCCGTTGCTGGAGAGCGGTGTCGCGAGCCGACGTTGGCCTTGCGGAGCTTGCTCTCGCTGCACACGTTGGGCTTGCTGCTGCGGCTTTTGGAGCGTGGTTTCGCAGCGTAGAGAGACGACTTCAACCGGCATCTGGATGCGGTCGTAGCCGAATGTTGCTGCATGCTTGGCATCCATACGAGCGGCGAGAGTTTCGGTCGGCTCGAGCGCCAGTTCGAGGGTCGATTGTGTGCCCCGGTATCGCAGGTCGGCCCAGAGTTTGACGCTGACTTGGTCATCATCAGTGTCGTGGATTGCGGCGAGATTCACGTTTTTCGGGTCACCCAGGGATTCTTCGTCGGACAACAGAGCTAGGCAATCGTGGCGCAAATTGTCGGCGGCTTGGCGCAGTTCAGCCTGGCACTCCACTGAGCTGACGCGGGTGAACTGTTCGGGTGCGGCGGGCTCATGTTCCGTTTTACCCAACGCAATCGTGCCCTGTTGGGCTGCGGTCAGGATGCGGCCGATCGCGGCTTGGCCAATCCCCACGGCTGATAAAATTCCGGCTTGAGGGTGATCGATGATGTGCGACATCCCTAACGATTCGGCGACGCGGCAGAGATGCCCGCCAGCGGCACCGCCGAATCCGACTAAGGCCATCTCACGAACGTCGTTGCCAGCTGCCATGGTGACGCTCCGCACCGCCTCGGCCATTTGCGTGACGGCGATTTGCAAAAAACCTTCTGCCAGTTCGGCTGGCGACGCGGCAATCGAATTGGGTAGCGATTGGTGTACGGCTGAGAGTGCTCGCTCCGCTGCACCGCGATCGAGCGGAAACGGAAAACGCTCTGCGGGTAATCGCCCCAGGACGACATTGACGTCGGTGATCGTCAGTGGCCCGCCTCGCCCATAGCAGGCGGGCCCCGGGTTGGCGCCCGCACTTTCAGGCCCGACGTACAAGCGACCGTCTTGGCAGCGGCAAATCGAACCACCTCCCGCCGCGACCGTGTGAATATCCATCATCGGGCTGAGGACGCGTATACCGCCGATCTGGCTCTCATGACGCCGACCAATCTCACCGTCGAAGCGACTGACGTCGGTGCTCGTGCCGCCCATATCCAACCCAACAGCGCCGTTTAGGTTTAACTTTCTCGCGATATTGGCCAGGGCGACGACGCCGCCGGCTGGTCCAGATAGGACGCTCTCGCGACCATGAAAGCCATCCGAGGCGACCAGGTTTCCGCTGCTGGTCATCCAGCGTAAATGACAACTCTCCGGTCCACCGAATTGCGTGGCGACGCGTTCCACGTAGTCTTCGAGGACCGGCTGTAGGTAGGCGTCAAGAGTCGTGGTTTCGGCGCGAGGCACGATTCTCGGGAGTGCCGCCACGCGGGTCGATCGCACCACACGGTCGAAACCGACCTCACGCGCGATTCGCTCGGCAATACGTTCATGGGCATCGCTCCGGTAGGAATGCAGCAAACAAATCGCGAGTACCTCGGGGCAGTCATTCGATTCTCGAAGCGCCGTCAAACGCTCGCGCAGCAGGTCTTCATCGATCGCAATCAGCTCGACACCATCGGCCGACATTCGCCCTGGCACTTCGATGACGCGGCGCGGCAATGGTTTGGGTTTGACAATGTCGAGATCGAATAACTGGGGGCGGTCCTGAGTGCCGATCGACAGCAAGTCACCAAAGCCATCGGTGATTAACAACGCGACGTCCGCGCCGCTACGGGTCAACAGGGCATTGGTACCTCGAGTCGTGCCGAGCCGTACCTGCAACTGCGGGAGTGGTGCGTCAAGCGAGACACGCAACAGTAACCGCGTTGCCAACACAGGTGCTTCGAGGCCAGCATCGAGCGTCAGAGTCAAACTGCTGTCATGATCGTTGGTCAGGCCATGAGGGCGATCCAGCTGCAGCAACACCTCAGTGCGTTCCTGCCCAACACGATGTTCACTGGAGACTTGGATCTGCGGGCGGAGTCTGCATGCCGTGATCCTACCGAGCCGCTGTCCGCCAAGATCGATCAGATCCGCACCGACCCAAAACCCATCATGCACCAGCCGACTCGGCATCCGCACGAGTATTTCCTGCTCACCCGCCGAGCTGACAACATCCGCGCTGACCAAGCCGCTGCTGAGGACCTTGAGCGAGACCTGATCACTCGTGGTGTCAGTCTTCCTGTTGACCAAGCAATCGGTAAACGTGCCGCCAATGTCGGCCCAGACTTCGATCATGCTCGAAACGCTTAACTTGGGTTGAATAGACTTAAGATCTCGGCTGTATCATCAAGATCGATCAATGCGACGATGATATCGCCCACCTTCAATACGTCTTTCGCTGTCGGCACGCGTACGAATCCATCTCGTTGGATTGCCGCGATCAGACAACGTCCCGCCAGCGGTAGGTTGGCGAGTGACGCCTGTGTGATCGGGCTCTCCGGCATCACTTCGAGCTCGTAGACGCCAATGGATCCATTAGGCAGTTTTGCCTGACTGATGACAGCGCCTTCGTTGAGGAATCCCAATACTTGGCGGGCCACGACGTCTCGTTCGCTGACAGCGAGATCGATTCCGAGTTTACCGACAACGTTGGCATAGTCAGGGCGACCGACGACGCACATCACACGCGAGGCTCCGAGTTCACGGGCCTCAACACCCGCCATGATGTTGTTCTCATCATTCCCCGTGCAGGCGACAAAATAATCCACCGTGCCGCCCCCTTCATCTTCGAGGACACTGCGGCGGTTAGCGTTCGCCAATACCACCGTGACGTGTGGCAGAAGTTTGGCTAACTGCTCGCAGCGGTGTGCGTCCGTCTCCAGTAGCACCACGCGAAAGTCCTCTTTGCCAAGTAGGTTGGTGAGGTGATATCCGGTTTCACCGCCGCCAGCGATCATGACCTTCGTTTTCTTGCGTGCGCGTTTTTCACCACCAATGATCTTTCTCGCTACACTGATCGCATCGGGCATTCCCACCAAGCTCACGCGGTCGCCTACATGAGTTTCGTCAGCACCACTCGCAATCCACATGCGGCCTTCGCGCGCCAAAGATCCAATTCGCACACCTGGGGGCAGATCGAGTTCAATCAGCTTCTTGCCTGCGGCGCTCGCTCCCGCCGCGACTTCCAGTTCGTAGACCTGTAGTTGTCCGCGGGCAAAGTGTTCGAGGGGGATGGCATCTGGATTGCGAATCGCACGAGCGAGTTCGGATGCTGATAACTGTTCGAGCGACAGCAAGCTATCGATGCCGAAATGTTGCTGATAGTCGAACGTCGCTAAATCTCGAAAAGCAGGGGCATACACGCGAGCGATTGCCCGGCGGGCGCCGAGCGCCTTGGCCATGCTGGCGGCAACGATATTCACCTCATCGTTGCCCGTCACCGCGAGGCAGAGGTCGGCGCTGAGCACGTCGGCTGAAAACAGCACCGTGCTCTGGGAAGCATTCCCCTCGATGGCACGCACGTCGAGCTCGCTGTTGATCTCGCGGACGATTTCCGGATCGCTATCGATCAGAGTCACGCTGTGCCGACGACGGCACAGCATGTCGGCGATCCACCTGCCCACCGTACCACCACCGAGCGTCAGAATTCGCATCGACCTATACCAACCAATCCATCACCAGCATGGCGACAAACACAATCCCCATGAATCCGGTGATCCAGCGTGCTGTGTGCAACGCGTGCTTGAAGATAAGATTCATGTCTTCGTGCCGCGTCGCACCAAAGACCAACGAAATCGCCACGATCAGCGGCAAATAGTACAGCAGGTAGGTCCAAGAGATCGTGAGCATGATTCAATTCGCCGGGGAAAACGTCGGCCACAGACCCGTCTGGCGACAGGTCCCGGTACCGCATCCTAATCCAACGCCCGCCGTCAGGGCAATGCACCCACGAAACTGATGAGTTGGTCTCTCAGTTTGCCAGGCAGCGTTGGCGGTTTCATACCTCGATGTTGGGCGACCTGTACCAAGATGGCATCGGCTAGTGGTAGTCGGTCCATCGGATGCGCATCGGTCGGAGGCTTGAAAGCCTTGAGTGACGTGGCGAGTTCTCGTTCAAACGCAGCCTGGTCTTTGCTGCGGATCGATTCGAGTACTCGCAGCAGTTGTTTGGGCCGTTTGCGACTGGATGATTCGATTTCGTCGCAAAGTTTTTGCGTATTGCGTATAGGCTTCTCTCTTAATTCGGAGATGATTAGGAATACAGCACTGGCGTACTCACGGCTGATGTCATCCGAAACGAACTGAGACAGCATGCTCATTTTGATCGACTCACTGAATTGAAGAGCATCATCCCATCGGTTCACTAACATTGCCGCCAGGATCGCACTCTCAATCGATTCGAACCAGAATGAACTGGATTTCAAATCACGTTGATTCTGTATCGAGTCAATGTACCGGTGTGCAATTTGAAGCCCGTGTTCGATGAACCGATTATCGTGTGGCGCACCGGCAAGTTGAAAATGCTTCATCGCGATGAGACGCATCATCGCGGTGATTGCTAGTTCCGAGGTAAACCCCGTGTCTTCGTCTTGAGCGGCATCGGTAATGTCCTGCATCAGCCGCGTCGCAAAAAGGTGCGATGAGTCTCGCGGGTCCTCTTCCGTTGAAATCGGCAATTGAACTGCTAGGCGTCGATAGCGGGGCAGGTTTGGGGCATCTTGGTACGAAGACAATCGTTTTACTTTGTCCTGTATCGCCGCGAGGACTCGACCGTATGCGTTTCGGTACCGCTCGGCAAACGAGTCCGCCTCGATCGGTTCGAGTGGCTCGCCTTGGGTGAGATCGGTGAGCTTGCGAATCAACTTGCCCGGTGTTGCCTTGTTGATGACGACCACTTTGACAAAATCAGGGTCCAGATCGGGATCGACTGGAGTGTCAAAATTATTGATCGTAAAAATGGATCCGTCACGCAGGTATGCCTGGCACTCGCACATCGGAGGTCCACCGGCGCCGCGATCGGCACTGAGGACCACATCAAAATGCGATGTTGGGTTGTTGAAAACGGCTAAGTCGCGTCGATCCAACAGCGTTCTCAGGTAGTTGCCGGCTGGCTCGAATCCCAGTTCGACAAGTTCATGTTGCCATTTGTCAAACGGCGTTCTTGAACCGAGCCGATCGATTTTGTACTGAGCAAGCTCAACTTGACGCGGTAGAATCCGCGAAACCATCTTGGCTTTTTGCAACAGAGCGAAGTAGTCATTTTCAGATTGGAGGTCTGGATCGAGGGGCTGGATTTCGTCTTGCTCAATGGCCTCACCACCGAGCAGGACGAGGATCTCGGACAGCAGCTTGAGCTTCGTTGGGTTGGTCGTCTTTTCAATACTTTGTTGAATCCGGCTGATACAGGTCTCGCCGTGACTGGGGATCGTGGGATCTGCTCCTGCCTCTATCAACAGCCTGACTGCCTCTTTTCTTTGGTAAACGGTCGCCTGAAACAATGGAGTGAAGCCACCCAGGCCGATCACATTTGGATTCGCACCATGGCTTAGCAACAGTTGCAACATTTTGTCTCCGAGCGATTCGGCGACCAGGGTGCCGACGCAGCTAAAGATAATGGGTTCGTGCGGATCTTTCGCATTGACATCACAGCCAAGTTCGATCAGCGCTTCGACACACTCCACTCCGCCAGGTCGGTCAATTTTGAACAACGCTGACTGAATCGCCGAGCATGAAGTTTCCACTAAACGGTTGAGTGCCGCACCGTCGTGAACCGCTTGACGAAGCTTGTTGACATCTCCGGCTTCGAGAGCCTTTTCCAAAACCTTGGTTGCAGACTTGTCGCCTTGGATTTCGGTTTCGGCATCAAAACGAATATAGGCATTCAGTCCGTTTTTTACTGGTCTGCCGCGCACGCCGAGCCATTGGAACTCGTTCTCATCGGCGACGAGCCGTGGAATTGGAAGACTGATTTCAAATTCACCACAAAGTTTCTCGAACGCTTCTTTGCCATCGCAGCTGCCTAGCTGCATGTCGCGAGCCATCGATGATTCGACGTGAATCATTTTTCCATCTGGAGAGGTGGAGAAATTAACGATAATTTTGCCAGCCCGCGATATCTGCACGAACCATCCGTCAGTTTCGGGGTCGAATCCGACTCTCGCGACTTCAAGCCGTTTGCTGGACTTGTTGGCAACGAACAACTCCTGAGCGGTTGCTGCGTTGCCGTAAACGGGACACCAAGCATGTCGTGCAATCCGTGCGACAATGATCCATTTGTCGCAGGGGAAGCCAAGCACCTTGATGTTGCTGCTGCCACCGTCGCAAGATGTTGAGCCAGTGGTCTCGAACGGCATCCGGATGGGAAGGGCCCCTGTCTCGGTGCGTTTGCGTTCTTGAACATGTCGTAGAAAGAGTTGGTCAAATGGCTTCGGACTGCTCGATCTCGACATCAAATCTGCCCTCGAAATGTGCGTACGGGTTCACCGAGTTTGCAGTATAGTGTCTCTGCAGTCACCCAGCGGCATTGCCTGTAAGGGTGGCCTCGCCACCGAATCCTACGACTACCCCATGCGATTTTTCAGATGGCAGGCTACTACCTCTATTCACTCGATCCACTGGACATGGCGTCTCTTGTTGAAGGCGAGCAAGATGACTTGATTCTTTCGCTGGCTGAAAACGTCACCGATCAACTTGATCTCCTTGATGGGCAATTCGAGGAATTGGACCCAGTTGCGGATTGGCCGAGCGATCCGCATGCCTTGCTGCCAATGCTGAAAGTACGACTGAATCAAGATGACTGGTATGGAGATCTCTCGGTCGATGGCAAGCAGCTTTGGTCCTCCGCTATTTCAGATTACTTCGCTGAAACGAAAGGCTTTGTCGCGGAGGGACAGTGCTACTGGGATGTGATTGAGTTCGCTTGGGAACTCCTTCAGGTTCCACGAAACACCGTAACCGAAGCCATCGCTCTCTCTGCGTTTGGTACCTGTCCTTACCGGTACACGCCGCAGAAAAATCAGAAGCGATCTTGGTCGGATTGGCAGCCCTACCATAGCATGCACTCTCCTGAGTCGACCGCACGAATGTTGGGTGAGCTTCAGTCGATTGAACAGCAACTGACGAAAACAGCAACTCCCGAGACTTGCCATGACTACGAAGATGAGCTTATGCCGGTGATGCACCGGATTGTCTATGAAAAGCGGATGCTGTTCGTTGGCATCGATACCTAGGTGGGTTACTATTCACGAGATGTGCCAAGCGTAGAACCTATCGGTAAACCTGTAGCTACGCTCGCCAGAGCGTGGATATTTCGCCGTCTGGTGACGGCAGCTACGATCGTTTCATAGTTATCGGATAGGCGGTTGGCGTGCTGACATCATTTGTAAAGAGCAATCGAACATGAACGAAGAATCCGAACCCGCCCAGTCGACACGGTTGAAGCGTAGTCGAGTTTTCAGGCTACTCGTGGGCATCGTATTGCTATGGGCCGTCTTAGCGTACTTTCTCCTCCCGTTGATCTGGGAAGGCTACGCCCGCATCGATCCAGCACTTGATGACGTCCCGCGGATCACGGAAACGGGCGATCATCATCCTGGCGACCCGTTGAACGTCGAACTGATCGGCACCGAGCTTGAATTGAAAGCAATCATGCAGGCGGCGGATTGGTACACCGCAGCGGCGCTGGGAATTAAGAGCGACGTCGACATCGCCGCCGATACTATCCTTTCACGGCCCGATGATTCCGCACCGGTCAGCAGCCTGTACCTGTTTGGGCGAAAAGAAGATTTGGCTTTCGAGCAACCCGTCGGCGACAATCCACGACATCGGCATCACGTGCGTTTATGGAAGATGGAACATTTGAGCGAGGACGGTCGCCCCAAATGGATCGGTTCGGCCGTCTATGACGAGCGGGTGGGCCTCAGCCGCACAACCGGGCAAATTACCCATGTCACCGCGCCGGATGTCGACGTCGAACGAGATTACCTATTTGAATGTCTCGAAAAGACTGGCGACCTCGAGTCGCAATCCATTGAACATGGATTCCATAAACAACTCTCTGGACGCAACGGGGGCGGTGATCCCTGGCGAACCGACGGCGATCTGTATCGCGGGGTGATCAAAGCGGCTGAACTTCATCCTGAAACAGGTTCGTAAGCGATGATTATCAAAAATGCAGCTCTCATCGTTTTCATGCTCGCGACAATCGGGTTTTTCCTGCCGCACGCAGGTGCTGAAGACCTGATCGCAGAAACGCCGTCCATGAATGCGATCATGGATCCTGACCAAATCCAATATTTGGGCGTTGCAGTCAATGATCCGCAAATGACCAGTTGGGGTGGCAGTCCCATTCGCGACGATGAAGGTTTCTATCACCTGTTCGTCGCCCGTTGGCCTAGTCGATTGGGGGTGAATCCTGGCTGGAGATCCCACTCAGAAATCGCTCACTTTCGCTCGCAGTATCCCGACAAGGGGTTTACGTATCAACAAACTTCGCTAGCTGGAACAGGACAAGAGACCTGGGACAAGTTCGCCCCCCACAACCCATTGATCCGCAAATACGGTGGGACGTATGCGTTGATCTACATCGCGAGAACAGATCCTAAAGTAAATTCATCGCAGCGGATTGGCTTGGCAACATCACCGTCGCTCAATGGTCCGTGGACGCGAAGCACCGAACCGCTATTGGCACCTTCTGCTGATCCTGAGAACTGGACGTACCATTCATCGTGTGGCGTTAATAATCCGGCGCTGTTGAAGATGCCTGACGGTCGTTTTTTCTTGTACTTCAAAGCGATGAAGAACGGCGTGCCTGGGACGCGAATGGGACTAGCGATCGCAGATAATCTTGCTGGCCCGTATGAGATTCAGTCGGCCCCGGTGACCGCCAACGAACAGTCGATCGAAGATGGCTACGCGTTTTTGGGACCGGACAAGGAGGTACACTTAGTGACAACCGACAATCATGGGATTCTTGAAAAAGGCGGTGGCCTCCATTGGACGTCGTCCGACGGAATTCAGTTTGGGAAGCCCGAGCTAGCCTATCATCGACTCGATGCCTACATCGACAAATCCGATTACCCCAGCGCCCAGACCATCTACGGATCAGGGATTTGGAAGATCGAACGCCCGCAGATTCTACTCGAAGATGGACTGCCTACGTATCTCTATGGTCCCTCAGGCATTTCGACTGATGGCGACCCCGCTACCGAATGTCATGTCTTGCGTCTGCATTGATCAGGGCAACTGGCAAGCCCCGAAAGCAACATCCCTTGCCACTCACGCAGTTGCCGATTCACTACTGCGTGATTCGTTCCCATAGGATGCCGAACTTGGCACTCGCCTGTTTCAAATATTTCGCGAGACGTGGGATGCTGTCAATTGAATTTACCGTGAAATCGAAATCCTTGCCATCTTTCCGGCGAATGATAAAACTCCGGTCAGTATTTTTGATAACAGCGCCCGGAACCTTGAGAACTTTCAATTGTTCCTCGGTTAAGACCTCGTTGATCTTTTCCAGATCCGTCCACAGACAGATGTCGGTCACACCTGCGTAGTAGTAAGAGAATCCGTTGTCATGGACATCGACTCGATGTGAGGCGAGCCGCTTCATGTACACAAGCAAGACGATGCCGCAAAGCGGAGCGATCACACCGCACAAAACGATAAGTACGTAATTGCCAATCGTGTCGCCAATGCCCTGGGGGACAGGATGATGGGCTCGTGCGAAGGAAATAGCAATTGCGAGGCCACCGAAGAGCAATAACAAGCCAATCACGGCACCCGCGCCGATGTTGGCCATTTTAGGACGGAATGTATGGCGGGTTTCGCCGAGACTATTTGTATTTTGATTCATAGGAAGCTAGTGGCTGAAATCGGAAGTGGCCAGTTCATGAAAAGCAAGAACGATCGTAACTAAGATTGCTAGAAATGGAGCTGCGGCACCAAGATAGAGCCACAAACGTGTTGTCGGGGAGGCACTTCTCCCCGTTTTTGATATTGCCGAGACAAGACATGCAATACCCGTTCCGATTGATACTTGCATCAGCAACGACATTAGAATGGATCCCAAAGGCTGAAGTCCACGTTGAACGTGATCGTTCAAAAAGTCGTTGGGTAATTGAATAGCCAACCACAAGCACAGGCCGAAGACGATGAGGCAGCCGATGGAAATGAGGGGCAGCAGGCTATGGGCGCGTGACCGTTGCGGGATCGAGGGATCTTTGCTCTGCATTGTTATTCCGTTTTCGTATCAATCGAATGAATTCCCGTTCTACTTCAATCAACGCGTGGCTTGATGTTATTTCCAGTCAATTGTTCTTAGTCCCGTAGGGACGGCAGCACTCTGCCGGGGACGTCAGTCCCCGGTCCAGCCTGCAATTTCCGACTCAGCCCCGGCAGGCAACGCTGTGAAGCATTTTAATGAGCCGTTTTGGCGATAGCCACGGTTCTCAGTTCTTTGTTGTCAAAACCGGGGCTATCGCCCAAACGGCTCATTTCTCGTAAATGCCAACAAAAAAATGCTTCACAACGTTGCCCGGCAGGGGCGGCAGCAGCGGCAAGATAACACGCCCATTTCAGTTTCGCTGCCGTCCCTTCGGGGCTTTGGCTCGTTGTTCTCACGTGCTGCCAGGGACTTGCCTCTCTGGCAGAGTGCCTCCGTCCCTCACGGGACTCAGGACACTTGGCTCGGGACAATGGTCCCAAGCGACGCAACCCCTTACTTCGCAATCTCTTGCTTGGCTTTTTGCAGGAACTGCAATGCATTCATGGGCGTCATGCTGTCCAGGTCGAGGTTGGAGAGTTGCTGGATCATCGGATGATCGGCATAGCCGAACAAGGTGAGCTGGAACGTGTCGCCGGACTTCTCGCTACTCGGTGGCGCGATCGCGGGTCGGTCGTGGCTATCACGGTGGTTGGTCTCGAGCTGGAACAGAATGTCTTTGGCGCGGCTGTTGACCTCCGGTGGGATACCCGCCAAACGTGCGACTTGGATCCCGTAACTCTTGTCAGCGCTGCCGCTGACGATCCGGTGCAGGAACACGACTTCGTCCTGCCACTCTTTGACGGCCACGTTGAGATTGCGAACGCGAGGTAGCGTTTCTTCGAGCGAGGCGAGTTCGTGATAGTGGGTCGCGAACAGTGTGCGGCAGCCGATCTGTTCGTGCAGATGCTCCGTGATCGCCCACGCCAGCGATAGGCCGTCGTAGGTGCTCGTGCCACGTCCGATCTCGTCGAGAATCACGAGGCTTTGGGAGGTGGCGGTATTCAGGATACGTGCGGTTTCGACCATCTCGACCATGAAGGTACTTTGACCACGACTGAGCTCGTCACTGGCACCGACACGAGCGAAGATGCGATCGGCGATGCCGATTTCCGCTGCGTCGGCAGGCACGAAGCTGCCGGTCTGGGCCAGCAAAGTAATGAGTGCTACCTGGCGAATGTAGGTGCTCTTGCCGGCCATGTTGGGACCGGTGATTAATAGGACCATGCCATCGGCGGGACTTTGGGCACAGTCGTTGGGGACGAATTCGCCGTGCTGCATCGAAACGTCGAGGACAGGATGCCGCCCGCCTTCAATCCGCAGCGTATTGTCGTCGGTGATTTTGGGGCGCGTCCAGTGTTGCACGGCGGCGACCTCGGCCATCGCAGCCAGCACGTCAACGCGCGCGATCGCATCAGCAACTTCCTGCAAAACAGCCAGATTCGCGTGAGCCATCTGGCGTAGATGCTGGAAAATTTCCTGTTCGCGTAGACTGGCTTTGTCGTCCGCGGCGAGCACCTTTTCTTCGTACTCTTTGAGTTCGGGGGTGATGTAACGCTCGCAGTTTTTCAGCGTTTGTTTCCGGATGAACTCGGTGGGGACCTTGCTCTTGTGGGCGTTGGAGACTTCGAGGAAGTAACCGAACACGCGGTTGTAGCCAACTTTGAGATTGGCGATGCCGGTCTCGTCCATCTGGCGCTGTTGATAGGAGGCGATCCACTGCTTACCTCCCTTGGCGAGTTCCCGCAGGGCATCGAGATCTTCGTCGTATCCGGCGCGTACAAAGTTACCATCAGCCGCAGAGAGCGGGCATTCGTCGGCGAGTGCGTTCTCGAGGTTCGTCCGCAGTTCCGGGCAGAGATGCAAGCGTGATTCAAGTTCGCTCAAGCAATGGCTGACCCGATCGGTGAGTTTCGCTTTGAGCGTGGGCAAACCCGCCAGCGTGGCGGCGACCTGTTGCAGATCACGTGGTCCGGTGCGACCGGTGGCGATTCGGGCCAGTAACCGTGTCAGGTCGTATGTCTCACGCAATATCTTTCGCACGTCACTGCGGAGCGAATGATTGGCAACGAGTTCCGAAACAGCATCAGCGCGGTAGGCGATCTCATCCGGTGAAACGAGTGGTGCGGCGAGGTAATCCGCAAGCAACCTCGATCCCATCGGGGTGACCGTGCGATCGATGACACCGAGCAATGCGCCGTCGCGGCCGCCGCTGCGCATCGTGCGGTTGATCTCAAGACTACGGCGCGTTGCCGCATCGATTTGCAGCACGGGACTGCGGTTGTGACAGGTCAACGTGCGAAAATGGTCGAGCGATCCTCGTTGCGTTTCTTGGAGGTACGACAGCACCGCACCGGCTGCCCGGATCGCGGGGCCGGAATCAGCCTCGAAACCAAGGCCTTCGAGGCTCGCAACGGAGAGTTGTTTTGTGAGTGCGGTTTCCGCAGCGTCTCGAGCAAAGCTCCAGCCTGGTCGCCGGGTCCACGCCCAGGGCATTGTCGTGTCCGGAGACACGTGCGGATCGTCTTCGCAGTAGATTACTTCGGCAGGCGAGATCCGCGCGAGCTCATCGTCAAGTCGATTGCGCGGGAAGACCCCCGTTTCGAATCGACCGCTCGAGAGTTCCGCCCACGCGATGCCAACGGTTTGGTCAGTGGGATTGATAGGGGCGCCTTTGGACTTGCCCGTGGGCTTGGCCACAATCACAGCAGCCAAATAGTTCGGCTCGCGAGGATCGAGCAGCCCATCGTCGGTGAGCGTGCCGGCGCTGACGACGCGCGTGACCTCGCGACGGACCAGGCCCTTGGCCTGTTTGGGATCCTCGACCTGTTCGCAGACCGCGGCTCGGTAGCCCGCCCGAATTAACTTTTGCAAGTACTGATCGAGCTGGTGGTGGGGGAACCCGGCCATCGCGGTCGGGTTCTCGCTGTCTTTGTCGCGGCTGGTCAGGGTCAAGCCGAGAATGCCGGCAGCGACTTTCGCATCCTCGAGAAAAAGCTCGTAGAAGTCGCCCATGCGAAAGAATAGCAGTGCGTCGCCGCACGCTTCTTTCGCGTCGTGATATTGTCTCATCATTGGTGTCATGATGAGAATCCTAGCGAGCTAGCCGACGGGCGGACAGAACCGGCAGCTCACATTTGCGAGTACGGCTTGGCCGATAACACGAATTTGTCGATATGGCTGACCGTACCGGCATATTTGGGGTTCTTGCTGAGCACCTTCCAATCGGGGTCGGCGAGGAAGTCGACCCAAGCCTTGCGGCGTGCTGCTTCGTTCTCATATACTGTCAGATAGGTCAGGCTGGGTGCCTGTGGGCCCAGCAGACATTGGCCAATGAAGACGGGTGTGATGTTCACATTCAGGAAAATCGGCACCTCGCCATTGTTGAACATCTCGACCTTGAGGTCACCGATCCGTTCGTTGGCGCTCTCGTAAAGGCGGAGTTCGTACACCCGCTCGTCGTTCTCCAAGCTGCCCTCGGCGACCTTCAGTTGCGGCCAGCAAGCCATCGACGACAGCAGTTCGCTGCGGATGCGGTCGTACGGAGGATTCGTATGGGCGCGTTGCAGATACGTTTTCGCTGCGGCTTGATACTCGTCGTCGGCGGCGAGCGCGTCACGAACCGTCGCGATTTGCTCGAGTCGTTCATAAGGAATTACGACATAGATCGCCTGTACATCTGACTGATCGTCGGGCGAGGGCGAAAACACACCAACCGGGCCGATGTCCTGGCGGTTAAGGGCGGGCACCAGTGCTGATTCGAGGTAGGCGTCGACCAGCTTTTCGTCGCCGTTTTCTCCTAAATCATAGGTGCGAATTTCATAGAACTGCGAGCCTGCCTGGGGATCGTCCCCATGTGCGGGGGGCGTCAAAATCGCGGGCAGGGCGAACAGTAGCAAACAGGCAATCGGAGCAAAGCGAAACGGCATGGTGGGTCACTGGGTAAGGGGGACGGCCGGACTTTCAATCAATCACGACAGGAAGGTTCCACCTAGCATAACCGACGAGCGATCCGCTGGGGAAAGGGGCGATCTGGGAGGCTTGTCGCCCTGAACCAGCGCCCGGAGAAACTAAGCGAGCGTCCGCAACCGGGCACATCCTGTGCCCGGCCCGTGGAGTCGTCGTGAAAAGAGGCCGAGACAACTCAAATCGCCTCAAAACATTGGTTTTAAGGGGTTTTTAAAGTTTTCCGGCCGATTCAACGAACGTCAGCCCATGGCCGCGAGCTGACCGCGTTCGGCTCCACGCGAAGGCGAACTCGCGGAGGTATGAACTAGCCTACGTACCTTCCGATCCGGGTCAACATCTGTTTTCACGAAATTCAAATTCGCCCGCATTTCGAGTCCGCTTTCGCCGATCGCGCAGGCGAGACAGTCGGTTCTGTAACGAGAGTCTACGCCGGGGCTTGCGGCACGTGTTCCTATTCACTTGGGCATTGATAGCAAATCCGAAAGAATTTACTCGAAATACCATGCGGGGGGTGTCTCCGGCGGGGGGATGGCGTTGGCGTCGTCCGCGCCCCCGAGGCCCATCTTGAGAGCCCTGAGCAAGTACGCTGGGAGAGTGGCATTCCTGCCGATTCACCGGCAATGTCGGGTGACCCACTGCCGCACGCAAGCCGTCCCAACACGGCACCGAGCTGCCCGCAAGCCTTTCCAGGTCCGGACGGGATGATTCGGACGAAAATTATCCTGGGTGATATCGGGCGGCCTCCCTGGGGCCCGGGTCGCGTTTCAGTTCCGCCTTCGGTAACCTTTACGTTCGCTGATGGGCGCACATCGAAACCGCTGCAGCCTACGCCCAGCGGGCGCAGACTCCAGAACCAGTGGACGCCGACATCAAAACCAGCGGGCGCAGAAATCTAGAATAGTGACAAAGGACAATGACCGTGAGTGATACCGTGGCCGCTGAACTCGACGGGCCGGTCCATCTGGCAGTTGACCTGGGTGCCTCGAGCGGGCGTGTGATCGCAGGCGGCCTCCGGGACGGAAAAATACACCTGACGGAGATTTGGCGATTCGAGAACCAGCCCGTTCGGATGCAGCAAGACTTGCTCTGGAATCACCTGGGGCTGTGGCAGAACATCACCCACGGTTTGCGACTAGCAGCGGATCGGATCGCTAACATTCCCGGAGCGAACATCGAGTCGGTCGGTGTGGATACCTGGGGCGTCGATTTTGGGCTACTCGACGATCGTAATCAACTCGTGGGGCCCGTCCGCTGCTACCGAGATCCACGGAACCAGGGCCAGTTGCAAGCCGCATTGAAGAAGGTTTCCCGCGAGGAGATTTTCGCCGAGACGGGCCTTCAATTCATGGAGATCAACACACTCTATCAATTGCTGGCTGCTGCGCAGGCAGGGGATGTGGGCTATCGAAACGCGACGTCGCTGGTGATGATGGCGGACCTATTTCACTGGATGCTCTCTGGCGAGCGCACGATCGAGGCCACCAATGCCTCGACGAGCCAATTGTTATCACCGGTCAATGGAACTTGGTCAACGAAACTGCTTGACGCGTTTAACCTGCCGGCCGCTTGGTTTCCCCCACCGACTCCGGCCGGCACGAAGATCGGCGTGGTGCAGAAGAGTGTGGCGGAGGTGACCGGACTGCATGACGTACCCGTGGTTGTGCCGGCCACCCACGACACCGCCTCGGCAGTCTTGTCGGTGCCGGCGTCCGAGTTTGCGCCCGCTCGCCCAGATTGGTGTTACATCAGTTCGGGCACTTGGTCGCTCATGGGCGTTGAATTACCTGAGCCGAAGATCACACCGCTGTGCGCGGAATTGAATTTCACCAATGAGGGTGGCGTTCACGGCAGTACTCGACTGCTAAAGAATATTGGCGGGCTATGGGTTTTCCAGCAGATCCGCGCCGCGTTGCAGCGTCGTGGCACCGCACCGTCCTGGGCTGAGATGGTCGAACAGGCCGCCCTCGCTCCCGCCTTTTCGCTGTTGGTCAATCCTGACGACGGCGCGTTGCTGGCCCCCACGGATATGATTGACGAGATCGGCGCGCTGGCCGAGCGGACGGGGCAGCCTGTCCCCACTGACAACGGCGTCCTGTTTCGTGCGGCACTGGAAGGATTGGCACTGCGGTACCGCCACACCCTCGGTTCGCTTGAGCGATTGACAGAGTCCTCCATTAGCACCATTCATATTGTCGGGGGTGGGTCACTCAACGAGCTGTTGTGCCAGATGACTGCCGATGCGTGTAATCGCACGGTTGTTGCTGGCCCGGTCGAAGCCACGGCGATCGGTAACGTCGTCATGCAAATGATTGGTACCGGGCACTTGCATTTGATTGAGGAGGCGCGTGAGCTGATTCGCAAGAGTTTCCCGACGAAAACATACACGCCACAAAACACGCATGTTTGGGACGAACCCGCCGCACGATTCGCTACGCTGTGAGTGACCGCCACGCTTCGGCGAATGAGCTAACTTCGTTGACTCAGTACCGTTCGCCACGCACTTCCTTCACCTTTTCCCGATCGCACAAAATTCCACGTTCATGACCACCATCGATCAAGACGAACTCGGACGCCGCAAGCAAGAAATTCGCACTGCCGCTCACGCAGCGCGGAAGGCCCAGCCCGATAAGGAGAGCGTCAGTCAACGCATCACCGATACCGTTATTGGGCTACCGGAATATCAGCAAGCGGATTGTGTGATGTGGTATGTCGATGTGCGGGCGGAGGCACGCACACGCCAGGCCTTGCCTGCGGCTGTTGCCAGCGACAAAAAAATTGTGATCCCGTTTTGTGTCGACGGTGAACTGGAACTGTTTCATCTCGAATCGATGGATGAGCTCGCCGAAGGGATGTATGGCATCCTCGAGCCACGCGAGGAACTGCGTGACGTTGCGGCGAAGCGGGTCCCCGTTGAGGGACTTGATCTGATTCTCGTGCCGGGGGTGGCCTTCGATAAACAGGGCGGTCGGACGGGACACGGGAAAGGTTACTACGATAAACTGCTCGAAAACGCGCGTCCCGATACCCCGCTCGTTTCGCTCGCCTTCGAGTGCCAGATTTTTGACGAGATCCCCATGCAATCACACGATATCTACATGGACAAAGTCGTCACGGAATCCAGTGTGTATACCGGCAAGGGACGGGCGTCATGACGAATTCGACGGCCGATCGCCTGCCGCTCAACAAACTCGTCGAAGACACCTACGCCGAGGGCTTCCGTAGTATCTATGGAGAAATCCTGATCACGGCGCGCGATCGTCGTTGGCTCGACCGGGCCACCGCCGCGGCGACGGGCCACGCCAGCAGCACGATTCTGTGTGATTGCGAAGCGGGAGTGGCGCAGATCATGGATCCCAGTCAAACGCCCGACGGTCGCATCGGTGCGGTTGTGCAATTTCATGTGCCGCGATTTCGCAAGGACCGCCGCGAGCATCTGGAACGCGTGATGCTGGCACGAATCAGTCAGAATGTGCTCACCTGCCCGACCGCTCGCTGTTTCAACCGCATCGATAGCGAGGACTATTTCAAGCTTGGTCGCAAGATCGCATTCTTCGGCGATCGGCATCAGTTTCGTGACGAGCGATATGGCGAGAAAGGATGGGTGATCCCGATCCTCGGTGGCGAGTTTTTTCTCTCGCGGCGGTTTGGATACGCCGATGGCGTGATGGGTGGAAACCTTTGGTTCTATGCGGGTGACGAAGATACTGCGATCGATGCCGCCGAGCGAGCAGCAGTCGCGAGCGAGTCAGTCCCAGGCTGCATCACCACCTTCCCAGGCGGCGTGGCCGCGAGTGGGTCCAAAGCAGGCAGCAGCTATGATTTCACGATCGCATCAACGTATGCGGAGTATTGCCCCACCCTCAAGGAAAAGCTCGGCGAGGATTCCAAAGTTCCCGACGGCGTCCGCTGCATCATGGAGATCATCCTTAACGGTGCCGATTTAGACTGCCTGAAAACGGCAATCCGCGAGGCAATTCTTGCGGCAGCAGAAGTCCCGGGATTGAAGCGTATTAGTGCGGGGAATTACGGTGGCCGGCTGGGCAAGTCGTTCATCCACCTGCACGAACTGATCGCTGATGGGTCATGGTAGTCAACGCCGCGGTGCATTACGCCTGTTTGGCAATGATGGATCTCGCGATCCACGGTGTCGATGGTGCGCCCGTGCGATCGGGGGAGATCATTCGTCGCAATGAGATTCCAGGCCCGTACCTTGCCCAGATTTTGCGAACGCTGAAATCAGCCGGGTGGGTCAAGGCAATCCGAGGCAGCCAGGGCGGGTATCAACTCATCGTCCAGCCAGATGCGATCACGCTGCTAGATATCGCCGAGACCATCGGCTGCCACGATTCCATCTCGCCCGCCCAAGACGACGAGCCGTCCGCCCAAGCGGCCCTAAAGAAACACTGGCGCGCCGCCGATGAACAATCCCGCATCCAGCTCAGTCGCGTCCGACTGGGCGACGTGATCCGTAGCGTCCAAGAGAGCGATCAGCCGATGTTTTATATTTGAGTGACAGCGTCACTTGGAATAGCCGTTTGTGCAATTCCCATCGGCGTTCCTCTGATTGTGAAGACCCCCAGGCGAGGGTAGTGTACGTGTACACTTACAATGTATGAATGCGGCAATTGAAACAGTGACAAATACTGCCAACAATGAGCGATGAGTCAGCCACTCGCAAAGAGATCATCGACAAACGGCTAGCAGAGGCCGGCTGGAACGTCTTTGATCCAACTCAAGTGGTGTTGGAGTTGAGCATAGCAATTTTGCCTGCGGAAAAAGTCGCTGAATCTGGCTCATCCGACTAAAGCGTGCGCCGGGTTTGAAGTCGCGGAAGTTACGACGGATGGATAAAAAAGTGTGGACATGCCATCCTTCAAAGAGAATTCTCACATCTTCTTTGCAGGAACGTACATGTCCACCTCCTTGTTGTATCACTCTTTCGGCATTCGTGGCTACCGGCAGACTCGAATCGAGCCCACCGGAGGCGTTACACGGTTCCATGTTCATCCAAATGAGAAGTCGATCTGCTGTTCCTCGTGCCAGAGCAGCAACGTGATCAAACGAGGCGTCACGCAACGCGAATTCAGGTGCTCGCCGATCGGATTGAAGCAGACCGTCATTGTCGCCACTTTGCCACGTCTGCAGTGCCGCGATTGCGGGGTCGTTCGTCAGATCAAGGTCGGCTTTGCCGATGCTCGTCGAAGCTACACCAAGGACTGGGCCAACTACGCATTGCAGCTCACTCGCAGCATGACAATCAAAGACGTTGCCGATCTTCTCGGTGTCACATGGAATGTGATCAAGGAAATCAAAAAAGACGATCTCAGGCGACGATTCGCCAATCCTTCCCTGAAAGATGTGCGCCGGATTGCGATCGACGAGATCTGCGTCGGCAAAGGGCATCGCTACGTGACACTGGTAATGAACTTGGATAATGGAGCGATTATCTTCGTGGGAGACGGGAAATCGGCTGAATCGCTGGTTCCCTTTTGGAAACGCTTGGGGCGTCGGCGGCATCGAATCGAAGCGGTGGCAATGGACATGTCCTCGGCCTACATCTCGGCGGTGCGAGGCAACCTCCCCAAGGCCGACATCGTCTTTGACCGCTTTAATGTGGTGAAGTTGATGAACGAGAAGCTGACCACGCTGCGTCGACAACTGTACCAAGAGGCGACGGCCGACGAGAAATCGGTGCTCAAGGGGAGCCGCTGGTTGCTGCTGAAGAACCCCGAGAATCTGAGCGAGGATCGGGACGAAGAGGCTCACTTGGCTGCGGCGCTGAAGCTCAATGAACCGCTGGCCACGGGATACTATCTCAAAGAGGAGTTGCGATTGTTTTGGGGGCACAACTTTCGATGGCCTGCGCAGTTGTTCTTGCGGTCATGGTGCAGGCGAGCGACCGCGACGGGACTCTCACCATTGAAGACGATGGCCAAAACCCTGACGCGGCTTGAGGAAGGGCTGTTGAGTTATTTCAAACACCGGATTTCTTCTGGACCGATGGAGGGCACCAATAACAAAATCAAGACGCTCCAACGACAATCCTACGGCATTCGTGATCGCGAATACTTCGAACTACTGCTTTATTCGCTCCATCAGAAAAAGTACGCTTTAGTCGGATGAGCCTGACTTCTCAATCCTAGGCTGATCCAGGCTCGGTTGCGAACGCGATGCCGGCATAGATTTCACGAAGTGGCAATTGCAAGTCCAAGGCATCAATGGTGATCACCGAATCGGGCTGGGTGAAGACGGATTCCTCAAACTGCCCGTTGTCGTTGCGCTGTAACACGCGAGCGGCTGCGACGGATTGCTCCAAAAGCACGTAGGCCTGGAGCGAGGGGATCGAAAGGTAGTGATCCGCCTTTTCACCTTCGTCGATTCGCCGTGTGCTTTCTGAAATGACTTCCACAATGACCACTGGACGATCTTGGTAGGTGTCATCGTCAGGATTCGACTCGCACACCACCATTGCGTCAGGGTAATAGAAGTAGGTCTTCGCCTGAATCTGCACTCGCACTTTCGCGTCGGAGTTGTAAGCTTCGCATTCCGAGTCACCCAGTTTCACCGCCAAAGCAACGAGCGCACGCGATGCAATACGATGATGAAGATTCTTGCCGCCCGCCATTGCGTAAACACGCCCGTTGACGTACTCGTACTTGATGTCGGACTCCAGCTCGCCTGCGAGATATTCCTCGACGGATAACGAATCAAAATTTCTTGCGGTGCTCATAGTGACGAATCGTAGCGGAAATCCGTGCAGCCTCCAATCAGAATCCCAGATTCGAAGTCCATCTCGCCGCTCACGGTGTCTCTAGCGAGGCGATGAAATCTGCGAGCTTTTGTGGGTCGGCGCCCGGCACGGCGGACAGGCCGCGTAGGATTTCAATGGATTGAGCGCGATGTCCGGGTGTCGTTTTGGGCGAGATCACTTGGTACACCGCTTGGGCAGCCTGGCCCTCGGGCGTGGAGACGTTCATTCCAAAGGGGGCCAGGGCATCGGCGACGCTCAAGGGCAGTTCGTCGAGCGTGTAGGAGTACTCTCGCTTGTTGCGGTAGAGGGTGATCTGCTGCGCACTGGATTTCTGGACCAGAAATGTCAGCGACTCGGTGAGGTTGAATTCATTGCCAGCAACGAGTTCTGACATCGCTTTTTGCACAGCGGAGCGATAGTGGGTCGCTAGATCAGCGAATTGGTAGAGGGTTTGTGCGGTCTGCTTCTGCTCCGCTGAAACCGCTTGTTTTTCAGCTGTTTCGGCGAGCGATTTCATCTGTGCCCAGTCGGGGGTGGTGATCGCGTCGCGTGCCGCTGCGATCGCAGCTTCTGCAGCGGCCATTTGCTCGGGGCCAGGTGGAGTCGATGTGGGTGGCGTGGGTGGCGCCGGCGTCTGCTCCGTGCTTGCCATTCCCGTAGTCGTAGTCGTTGTCGGCGCGTCCTGCATCGGCATGGCGGGGGGCATTGCGGGCGCATCGTCGTTGTCGGTTGACGGGGCGTTCTCAGGTGCCGCTGCCTGCTGCGGGGGGCGTTGCTGAGCAGGAGGTGGTGGATTCAAGATCCCGTCACCGCGCGGTTCCGCCGACGCTGGCTGGGGAGCCGCCACGCGGGAGCCATCGGGCTGAGCAGTTGCCGATCCCGTATTGACCTGGAATCCATTACTGTTTTTAACGACCTGGACGCTACCACCGTTGAAGTACATGTAGGCGAGTCCTGCCACGATGAGCCCCAAGCTCGTCAGCACCATCGAGCCGACAATTAGTCCGCCTGAACCACGTCGCCGGCGTGTGCGGCGCTGGTCGGTGACACGCAACGGTTGGGGCTGTGCAACCATCGGAGTGGCGGCGGGGTGCGGGGCGGACCCTGGCGGGGTGCCTGTTGCCTGGGAGGTGTCTTTCGTCTGCGGGTTGCCCGTTGACTGCGGAATTCCCATCGGCTGCGGCACCGGCGTGGTGTCTCCCCGAGTGCTGGCGGCGTGGGTGCCGGGGAGCAGCGCCGCCAGTGGATCGGTGGCCGCTACAGGCGCGGTGGGCGTAGGGGCGGGCTCGTTAAGAATGCCATATTTGGCATCGAGAGCGGCCTTTTGCTCTGGATCGACCAGTACTTTTTGGGCGGCCTGAACGGCCCGCACCGCTTGCATCCACGTATCGGGCTCGCTTGCCGATTTGGCTTGCTTGATGGTCTTGATTCGCCGCTCGATAGCCGTGCTGATGACGGCTTGATCCGATTCACCCAACGCCAACCCAAATACTTGGTACGCATTGGGCTGAGTGATGTCGGATGGTAATCCTAGCAGCTGTTGAATCGAAGGACCGGGCATCGCGTGGGCACTTGAAAACAATTATTCATGGATGATCAACAACCGATCCAAAGAATGGCCGTCGCGAATTTATTTCTTACGGTGACGAATCTTTGCTCGCATTCGTCGTTTTTTTCGTCCTACCTTGCGTCGGCCTTTGCCAGTTCTCTTAGTACCCACCTAGTTCATTCTCCTCATCGATTCTGCTGGAAATTTAAAAATCTGTTGTATTGAAATGGCGTGGAAATAACGGTTTCCACGTCATACAGGGCCCCTTAGCGTAGCAGACCAGGCTTCTGAGGCAAGGTGGAAAGCGGAGGCGATTTGCTCAGAACGCAGACTATTCGCTCGGCGCGTTCCACGGCAGGTCAATGTGGCCGGCCCGCCACTGGGCGATAAACTCCGGCAGACTCGGCAGAACATTTCTGGCTGTGGCGATGTCACGCGGAGTCATCCAGTGGATTTCGGCAACTTCATCGGGGTTGGCGACCGGTTCGACATCGCCCTGGATCTCGGAAATCCACCAAGCTAAGCGAGTGCCCCAGGGTGTGACGCTGCGATGACAGAGTCGGACCGGTTCAACATCGACCGCGATCTCTTCCTGCATTTCACGCACGAGGGCTTCTTCCTCGCTCTCGCCCGATTCAATACCGCCGCCGGGTAAACACAGTTTCCCGGGGGCATTGACCGTCAACGAGCGACGGATGATCAGCAACCGATCATCGCGAAAGATGACGCCAATGACACCGCGTTTGCGGTTCTGGCGGGGGGCAATCGGGGGACGAACACTATTTGAAATGGACATGCAGACGCTTCTACCAATTCGAACGAGGCGAGGCAACCCGAGCGGATGAGACGGTAGCAAGATGAGGAAAATCTAGAAATTTCGTCAAGAAAATGCCGGCACCGCGTCGATCCAACAGGTGATGGTAAAGTCTGCCTAATCCTCCTGGCCAGGGCAACCGGCATCTCCCCCCATTCCTCCCACGTTCGCAAAGTATAGATCCATGCAACCTGCCCATATCCCCGATGCATGTGGAACTCCGCCCCGCCAAAAAGTTGGGTCTGACTGGAAACTGCGAGTGCTCGGGATCGCAATGGGGCTGGTGCCGATCATGGCGACGGGATGTTCGGTGTTTTCGGGCTCGCCGATTCGATTTTCGAGTCTGCCGGGAATGATGCCCAGCATGCTGCCGAGCTCATCGCAGGAGCAGAAAAACTACGTACCCGTTGGCGCTGACACGACGCTGCCTTCGACCACGTTCACGCAGGAGGCCTACGAGAGCGTGCGGAATGCCAAAGCCAATAACTCCATCGTGCTGCAGATTCTCGATGATGACGTCCCCATTCGCGTGTTGCCCTTGCCGCCCGCAGGCGCCGCCGGGCCCGGCTGTGATGCCGGTACAGGTGGCTCAGCGCCGCCGAGCGTGTATGTCAGCACCTTGTTAAAGCAAACCGGCGTGCTGCGCAAGCTAGGAAAAGTCCAAGCGGCGTTGTATCGACCGTCGCCGAATAGTTTGGATGGCGTTCGCATGGATGTGCTGTTCTCGCCTCATGATGCCGAACAAGTGCGTCCCGAGTCGGACTACGCCTTGCGTCCTGGCGACCGATTGGTAATCGGAAAAGACAACAAGATGGGAATCGACAGTCTGCTTGATTTGGTATTGGACCGTTAGGAACGCCCCCAGGTCGATCACGCTGGGTCTTGACGAAACCTACCCGTCTGAGTCGTAATGGCGTTGATGCGCACTGATCTCGACCGCCAACGATTGCACGACGACCTCCGCGGCTTAGTCGATGGGGAGGTTTTGTGCGATGACGTTTCGCTGCAGCTCTACGCCTCCGACGCCAGCATCTATCAGATTCGGCCGATGGGAGTGGTCCGTCCACGATCGGCGGCAGATATCTCGGCCACGGTGATTTACGCCCGTGATCACGGTTTGACCATCCACCCCCGGGGCAGCGGCAGTGGTGTGGCGGGGGAATCCCTCGGTCCAGGAATCGTCCTGGATATGTCATGCCATTTGCGGCGGGTGGCGCTGCAAGAGGACGCTACCCGGATCACCGTTCAGAGTGGTGCGACGCTGGCGAGCGTCAATCGATTGCTCGCTCATGCGGGGCGGTGGTACGGACCCGACCCCGCAACCCGTGCGATCAATACGATGGGCGGCGTCATCGCGACCAACGCATCGGGCAGCCATTATCTACGCAGCGGCTCGGCACGGGACACGATCGAATCGGTACGTGTGATCAATGCCCAGGGCGAATTGGTGGAACTTTCCCAGCACGCCCCCGATGATTACTTGCCGCCATCGAGCGCCGCTGGCGATGAGGGTGGTGTGGGCTTTCGAAATCGGGTAGCCAGTGGCCTGAGTGAGATTCAAAACCAGTTCCGCACGCAGCTGCAAACCAGTCCGTTTCGCTCACCGGCGAGCAATGGCTATCGGATCGACGATGTTGTCGACGCTGCTGGGGTGGTCGATCTAGCAAAATTTTATGCGGGCACCCAAGGTACGCTGGCGGTGATGGTCGATGCCACGCTCCGTACCGAATTGATCCCGGCGCATCGCGGCGTGGTGCTGTTATTCTTCCGCCGCCTGGATTCAGCCATGCGGGCAGCCGTGATGGCCCTCGACCACGGACCGATCGCCTGTGACGTGATGGATCGCCGGTTGTTGCAGATTGCTCGAGAGGGAGAGAGACGTTTTGCGGATCTCGTTCCCCGCGAAGCTGAGGCAGGGATGTTGGTTGAAATCCAAGGCGAGTCGCTCGGGGATCTCTATCACCGCTTGGGCATCCTCCGAAAAACGCTCGCCAGCGGTCCCGATGCTGCGTTCACATCGCAGGATACCGTCCAAAATGAACAGCGAGACTTGTTCTGGATTCTATTTCGGCGGGTGATTCAGCGTCAGTATCGAGTGCGCGGCCAGGCCATGCCGCTGCCGTTTGTCGAAGATATCTACGCCCCTCCGGAGCGGCTTCCCGAAATGCTGTTTGCCGTCCAAGATGTGCTCAAGCGGCACCACGTGACGGCGACCGTATTTGCCCATGCAGGACACGGGCAATTGCACATTCGCCCCATGCTGGATCTGGCAAATTCAGAGGATCGAGATCGCGTTCACCCGCTCAGTGAAGCGATCGCCGAAGTGGTTTGGCGAATGGGTGGGCAAATTGGCGTGGAGCATGCGGCGGGACTCAGCCGGTCCTATCTGATGCCGACTCAGCTTGGTGACTTATGGCCGGCGATGGGCCAAGTGAAACGACTCTTTGACCCGCAACACCGGTTCAATGGCGGGAAGCTATTTGGGGCGGTTCTACAAAAACCCGACGATAACCTGCGGCCGTTCAATCATACGATCGAGATCGTGGAGTCGGGTCGGAGTGTCCTGCCGCGACGCCGGTCCGACGAAGGCGAGCCCCTGATCGCCCCTGACGAGAAGATCGCACTGGCGATACGTGAGCATTCCCGTGCGACGTCTGCCGATCCCGCCGGCGACACCCGTTCGGCCGCTGGTCAGGGCGCGGCCGCTGCTCACGCCAGGGCCGCTACTCAGGCCAGGGCCGCTGGTCAGGCCAGGGCCGCTGGTCAGGGCAGGGCCGCTGGTCAGGGCACGGGCGTTGACGACGGGGCATCGGCACCCGCGGCAATGGCTGAAACACGTTTGGTGGAGTCCGCGGCATCGAAGTTGGTGAACTCTTTGATGCCGCACGAACCGCCGCCGCAGCTCGAGGTGTTGCAGCAGTGGTCGGGTACCGCGCCGATCACGACGACGACCCGCGCCTGTAACGGTTGCGGGCGGTGCCGCTCGCACAGCGCTGACGAGCGGCAATGCCCGATGTTTCGCATCACGGCGACCGAAGAGGCATCGCCTCGCGCGAAAGCGAATTTGCTGCGGGGAGTCCTCAGTGGTGAGCTGGGGGTGAATGAGTTGACCGGCGAGCGTGCGAAGGCGGTCGCCGATCTGTGTTTCAATTGTCACTCCTGCCGCATCGATTGCCCCGCTTCGGTAAATATTCCCAAAATCGTCGGCGAAATCAAAGCGCAGTATGTTGCTACCAATGGATTGGCGTTATCCGATTGGCTGATCAGCCGCATCGATGTGGTTGCGTCTGTGGCGTCGCGGGTGGCCTGGTTGTCCAACTTTCTGCTGCGCCGGCGTTCGATGCGGTGGCTCGGCGAGAACCTGTTCGGTTTGTCAGCGGCCCGCGACATCCCGCCTTTGGTGAGTGAAACCTTCCTGCGGTACGCAATCCGTCGCCGCTGGCACAAGGCGTCACCGCACGGCGGTCTGAAAGTCGTGTATTTTGTCGACCACTACGCAAACTATCACGATCCTGAAATCGGACGCGCGTTGGCGGAAATATTGCAGCACAACCGCATTGGGTTCTACGTGCCCGTCGGTCAGGGCCTCAGTGGCATGGGACGGATCACGGCGGGAGACCTCAAAGGCGCACGCCGGGTAGCACGGCGGAACGTCCGCGTGCTCGCAGACGCCGTGCGGCAGGGTTACACGGTCTTGGCCAGCGAGCCGGCGGCGGCATTATGCCTCCAGCACGAATATCCCAATTTGCTCGATAGTGAAGACGCTCACCTGGTCGCCCGGCACTCTCATGAGGCCTGTCAGTACCTGTGGTCGTTGCATGAGGAAGATCGTCTCGAACTCGAATTTTCGCCGATAGATCATCGCATCGTCTATCACCAGCCCTGTCACAGCCGGGTGCTCGATCGCGAGCCGACGGCGGCGAGTCTGATGCGGCTGATCCCCGGGATCCAAGTTGATGTGGTCGGCAAGGGGTGCAGCGGGATGGCGGGCACCTGGGGGCTGCATCGAAAGAATTTTCGCAATAGTTTGCGAATCGGGTGGCCGATGATTTCTGCCGTTCGCAAGGTGGCTGATGCGGCGCCGTCAACTGAGTGCAGCGCATGCAAGCTGCAAATGGAGCACGGGGGCGATTATACCGCCGTGCATCCATTGAAACTGCTCGCCCATGCGTACGGGCGACTGCCTCGACCGGAGTTGCGAAACGACTCTTAGCAGCCGTAGCTCAAGACTTCGGCGGACGGACGTCCTTCGTCGCGCCGGCTCCGGTTTGCGAAGCTCGGCGGTTCTCACGCTGGATGGCGTCGTAGACCTCCTGACGGTGCACCGGGATCGCCTGAGGCGCCTCGATACCGAGGCGAACCTTGTCGCCACGAATGTCAACGATGGTCACAACCACGTCATCACCAATCATGATGCTTTCGTCGCGGTGTCTGGAAAGGACGAGCATGATGTCCTCGGTTTGCTATTTCTAGGGGGAGAATCTATGGGACCAAATTGGTTGGAATCTTGATGCGTTCGGTTCGGCAATCCTTGCCGTGATCTGCATTCCATCGCAACAATCCAACGAGGTCAAACTGGCGGCAAAACTGATTGCCACCGCCTCGTTACAAGATTGATCGTCTCCCCTGCTCCCTTTTGTCCATGTTCTGCCTGGAAGGTCCGCACTTACCGGTCGTGCCGGTACTAGGTGTTAGCTTTTTTAACTTCCAGCGATGCTGCGGAGATTCAACTGTCTGCATATTTACGTGAATTTGCTGATCCGCGCGTATGTAGCGACACGGAGCCTACCCGGAGAACCCCTTGCTCTCTCGTGGGGACAGATCGTGCGTCCGCGAGGAAGCTCGCAGCGTCTTAGGCGGCGCGGACCTGCGAAACCGGCAAAGGCGCACCACATGATTTGAGCAAGGTTGGTAGCGGTTGACGAAGAGGCCGGTCGTCGTTGGTGATGACTTGGCATCCCAGTCGGCGATCCAGATTAATTAATAGCGGAGCTCGCAGGTTCGTCGTCAGCTTCCCAACATGGCCGGCAACGGTCGTCATGATGTAGACTTCCGCGCCGCTGCCCATATGCAAACCTGCCAGATCGCGACGGCCCACGTGGACGCGGTAGTCGGGAAAGAAGGCTCGTGGGCTGACCACGGCCAACGCCCGATCTCCTTTCGCCGCAGACTGGAGCCAGGCCACCGATTCATTGTCGGGGTCGGGAATGAGCGCCCATTGGTGCAGCGACTCCATTCCGACGAGGCCCTGTGGGAAGACGAACAATTGATCGGCGTTCAGTTCGAGCGTGCCGAAGCGATGAGTGTCAATCCGCATGGCTGGGTTCCGAGTGTCAGGAGTCTTGCGCGTGTTGAAAGTAGCGTTACTGCATTCATCGGCGTGGCCGGGCAGGTGTGATAACCGATTCCCGCTAAGAAATCGAAAAAACCGGCATGGCCTGCAAAGGCGTCAAAGTCGCGCCAGGACAGTGCCAGTAGAGTGGGTGGTGGTGGACACGTACTTTCACCGGTTCGTGAGGCTGCCCTGCCCGGTTCTGGACGTGCACCTCCCGCGCCAGGCAGAGGCGATCGGCATGCCAATTGCATTGCTGATCACAACCCGATGAACCGACCCACCAGGGGACGGTCCTGCCCAAAAACTTTCATCAATGGGATCGCAATGAATAACGACCGACCCGCTGTCATCGTGACCGGCAGCTCCGGATTGCTCGGTAACGCCGTGAGCCAACAGCTCGCTGATGCGGGCTATCAAGTCTTCGGGTTTGATCGTGTGGGCATGCCTGAGCCGCCGAAACAGCATCGCTACGTGCGAGACATTGAGTGCGACATGACGGATTCAGTCTCGGTGCGAGCGGCAATGGAAAAGGTACGAGAGGTGGCCGGCAATCAACTCGCCAGCGTCGTTCATTTGGCGGCTTACTATGACTTTTCTGGAGAGGACAGTGACCTGTACGAAGCAGTCACCGTCAACGGAACAGATCGCTTGCTCAACGAGCTGGAAGACTTTGACTGTGAACAGTTTGTATTTACCAGCACCATGCTGGTTCACGCCCCCTGCGAGATTGGCGATCATATTGCCGAAGATGATCCGCAGGAAGCGAAGTGGCCATATCCCCGCAGCAAGATCGAGACCGAAAGACTGATTCGCGACGGCCATCCTGATGTGCGGAGCGTCTTCCTGCGTATTGCGGGGGTGTACACGGATTATGGTCGCCAACCGACCATCGTGCAGCAATTCAAACGCATTTATGAGAAAGACTTTCAGGGGCACTTTTTCCCTGGTGACACGGACGCGGGCCAATCCGCTGTGCATCTCGACGATGCCGTCGACGCCATCGTCCGGACGGTTGAGCGTCGGCATTCGATTGCGCCCAAGACGGCGATCCTGATCGGTGAGGAGGACCCGCTCTCTTACCGGTCCCTGCAGGACCTGATTGGCGAGCAACTGTGGGGTAAGGAGTGGACGACGCTGTATGTCCCGCCGTCGTTGGCAAAGATAGGTGCTGCCGTCACCGACCTAGTTCAAGGCGGCGACGCCTTTATTAAACCCTTCATGGTCAGCATGGCAGATGATCACTATGCGTTGGATATCTCGCGCGCCAAGCAGCTCCTGGGTTGGGAGCCGCGACACAGTCTCAGGTCGACGATCCCTAAGATGACGGACCTGCTCAAGTCGCAACCCGAGGTGTGGTACCGCAAAAACGGGCTGAAATAGATGTCAGATAACGTAACACTCGCACGCGAGTCCGATCCAGCGGTGCCTCCCTACGACTATAACCCGTCGGCGTGGAGTCAGCGAATTCCAATCTGCCTCGTGGCGTTTGTCGCCGCGGGAATTTCAGTGCATCTGTCACTCTATCAATGGGGGTTGATTGACAGTGTTTTCGACCCTGTATTTGGGGACGGAAGTGCGAAGGTGTTGAAATCAGATACCGCGAAAACCATGTACAGCATTCTCGGGATTCATGACGCGTCACTGGGGGTACTTGCGTACCTGGGCGACGCTATTCTTGGGTTCGCGGGATCGACACGGCGATGGCAATACCGCCCTTGGTTAGTCATTCTGTTCGGCATCGACGTGATCCCGCTGGGAATTGTTAGTGTCGTATTAGTGCTATGCCAAGCCTTTGTGGTCGGATCGTGGTGCTTCCTGTGCTTGGTCACCGCGTCGCTATCGCTGCTGCTGGTCTACTGGGCTTGGGACGAAGTTCGGGTGTCGCTGACTTACCTTAAAATCGTGTGGACTGAGCATCAAGACAAGGGTTTGCTTTGGCAGGCGTTTTGGGGACTTCAAAATGAGCAGCTCGACGCCGCTGCTGAAAAGCTCTTGTCGCGAGAGGTGAAGTAATGTGGGGAAGAATTGTCGAAATCATGACTGCGGTTTGGTTGGCCGTTAGTCCATTTGTGTTCGATGTGCAATCCAACTTAACACTCCTGTGGGCTGATCTCGGTATTGCCTTGGTGGTTTGGACACTGTCAGGGTTGTCGTATTGGCATCCCACTCGACACGCTCATTTATTAATCGTATTGGTGAGTATCGGCTTGATACTGTGGGGAAGGTTCGCAATCGCCCCTCCGCCGCCGATTCATCAAAACCACATCGTCGTGGGATTGTTCTTGCTGATGATCGCCATCATTCCCAATGACGCATCGCGGCCTCCGCGGTCGTGGCGTCAACAGGCTGGCGTTATTGATTAAACGAATTTGCGATAACCTCTATTCTTTCCTCTGAGTACAGCGTGGCTGCTTGAATATGTTTTCCCCTCACGACGTTTCTGATTTTATTACGATTGCTATCGCCGCAGTTTGTGGAGGCGTGTTGGGCCTCGAAAGAGAAGTCGCTGACAAGCCTGCGGGAGTTCGTACGCACATTTTTGTTTGCGCGGGCTCGGCCTTGTTGATGATTTTGAGCCAAGAGATTGTTGATCAGTTTCAAGAGGGATTTCCCGACGCCATGCTCAGTCCGGATCCCATTCGCACCCTGCAAGCGATTGTAGTCGGGATCAGCTTTCTCGGTGCGGGAACCATCGTGCGTCAAAAACATGAGGGCGTCGAAGGCCTAACGACTGCCGCAACAATTTATCTCACCGCTGGCATCGGTGTCGCGATCGCGGTCGATCGCGTCGGTTTGGGAGTGGCATTGACGCTGTTCGCCACCATCGTCTTGGTGCTGCTGAAGTGGCTCACCGACAGCATTGCCAAATTCAAAACGAGACGAGGTAAAGACGCCTGACGCAGGCGACTGCATCTTATGATTCTGGTCCAAGGTCCGTTGAAGCAGTCAACGGCCGCGTTTTGAGGTGTTCGAACCCGACGACATCCTGCATGAAATCTGGCTCCACCTGTGCATCGGTTTCGGTTGAATGCAAAACCGAAATGTCACCGGTTGTTTCAAAGATCACTGCGAGCACCTGGTCGTAATTGATAGCGTTCGCCTCCCGTAGTTTGGCGAATATATCGGAGCGAGTCACGTTTGCTTTTCGCAAGTTCTCTTCGATGAACCTCCCACCTGCCATCAGTAAAAGAGGTTCGTTATCCACCATTCGGCTGAACCAGCGGACTCGCCTGCGAAGAAACGCCAGCGACCATTGCCCGAGATAGAGACATGCCAGGGCGAACAATCCAAGCAGCAGCGTTGGATTTGCGGAGGACACTGTTGACGCGAAAAGCGACCCCACCGCGACCGTCATCGCAAAATCGGCGGCAGACATCTTCGAAAAGCTTCGCAGTCCCGCCAGCCGTGTGAAAACTAGGATTGCTACGTAAGTTACCACTGCTGATAGCAGCACCATGGCTAGGTCGCGTGTATCAGTGGTGATCCATTTATCTAGCATAAACCGTGGTCAGGTGAGCGGCGACGGACGCTGCGCGAGAGCAACGTGGACACTTCTGCATTGCAACAGGTCAGGCTGTTGTTCTCGCGACCGATGACATCTATTGGCTTTTCAACAATTCGGATGAGCGAACAAAAACTGTTCGCTCCCTCCCAACCTTTCTCAGTCCACATGCTGGTATTCGTACGCGTGCTGGATGTATCGACGATCGCGGGCGTAGTCGCCCCCGTAATCTGCTCTCAATCGTTCATCCAGGTCGTCATTCCAGGTGGGGTAATCTGAATGATACCGGCGCTGGGCGGCATATCCAAACCGGAACGCTTGTTCTCGATTCTCGAAGGCATCGTCGCTGCCAGCCATCTGTTTGATGGTGTCGTCAACGTCTTGATCCATGTCGCGGGCTTCGTCTGAACCAAAATCAGCCTTGGTCTGCTCCCAGTCATTGGCAAACGCTTTCTTGACACGTTCCCAGGTGCTCATCTCTTCATCGGTTTGCCATGCGGGTTTGTTGGTTGTATTGGCCATCTTCGTATCCTTGATCAAAAGTAGAGTGAATTCGTTCTGGAGATAGCCAAGTCTTCTTGGCCACGGTCCGAGTTGCCGTAATTTCTGAAGTCTTCAGGAACCATGGGCAGCCTGAATAAAACCAGATGCAATTCGTGGGCCAATCTGGTTAGTGTTCGAACTGTTTTAATGATCATTGGTCTCTCATCGTTGGTCCGTTCGGTGGAGCCGCATTTCCAGAGTCCGGAAGCACGGGCATCTGCAACGTACCTGTAGATCGATTGATTTTGAGTTGTCCAATGATGCGTGGCACCTCAGTTGTTGATCGTGAATCGATCATTTGCTGCGGGAGCCTTCTTGCGCAGGCGGTAAACTGACGCGGGTAATGGAAGCAGACTTAGCGTGGAGCGGCCAAGAAGAATTGTTGCATCCACCTATGAAGTCGTCCCGAGCAACGACTGCCTGTCTTGCAGGAGGCCATTTGTCGGTCGAAGTCTCCCGAAGATCGGGAACGCAGGATATGCGAATAGAACCAGTTTGCTGTGACAAGATGATGGCTGACCTTTTAGGTGTGCGTTTTGATGGTTTGGTACACGTCTTGCTTGGAGGTACATGTCGTGCTAGATGACCGTTGAGGATGAGACGGCGTCTTAGCCTGGATTCACTGAAACTGTTACTAAACTCAAACTGGACTCTCAACATGTCTCTCGATTCCCTTGCCGATGCGTTTTATGATGAGCTTCGCGATGTCTACAGTGCCGAAAAGCAATTAACCAAAGCACTGCCGAAAATGATTAAGCATGCCACCAATGCCGATTTGAAGAAGGCCTTGGAGGATCACTTGAAAGAGACCGAGAAACAGGTTGACCGCGTCGAGCAGGCGTTCGAGGACACTGGAAAGGCAGCCCGCGCCAAGTCATGTGAGGCGATGAAGGGGCTGATTGAGGAAGCGAGCGAGATGCTCAAAACGGACGCCGAGCCTGCCGTGAAGGATGCTGTTATCATCGCGTGCGGCCAGAAAGTGGAGCACTATGAAATCGCGACCTATGGAACCTTGTGCACGTGGGCGGAGATGCTCGGCTACAAGACTGCGACAGAACAACTCAAGCTGAACATGGGTGAGGAGGAGGCCGCCGATAAGAAGCTTTCCAAAGTAGCGGAAACGGTTAATCGCGAGGCGATGGACGCTGGTAGCGCCAAAAAAAAGTAGCGAAGCGGGATATCAGTGAAGTCACCTCACTGGCAATTCATGATTCGTACTGGCTGCGACGACGCGCTTTGCGCTCGTCGCGCCCAACGCTCCAAGGTGATCAGGTCACCGACGTGTTGGTTATGGGCGGCGGCATTACCGGGCTCAGTACAGCGTTAGAACTGCTGGAGCGTGGCAAACGTGTCATTGTCTGTGAGGCCATGACGATCGGGGCCGGTACGACAGGCGGTAGCAGCGCCCACCTGGACGCGCATCCCGAGATCGGGCCGGTTAAACTGATTTCAAGACTCGGCATCGAGGACGCCGCGAAATATACCAGCATGCGGTTGCGAGCAATCGATGTCATCGAACATCGCGCCACCGCGGGATGCGCATTCCAGCGTGTTCCCGCGTATTTCTACAGTGAAAATCCGGCACACGAGAAACGCTTGCGGGATGCGTCCCAGGCGGCTGGTCAGCTTGGGTTGGATGTTCAGTGGTGCGACTCGGTGCCAATCGCGTCAGCGGTTTGCGGGTACGCCATTGCGAACATGGCGCGGATCGACATCCAGCAGTATCTTCATGAACTGGCGGATGCGGTGGAGGCCGCGGGCGGCGTGATTTATGAGAACACCATGGTGAGTGGGCCGGTTGAGAAGCATCCAGCAGAGCTGGAGACGACCAGCACGTGTACGGTGGGAGCGGAGCGAGTGACCGGCAAAGTAACGTTTGGCGACGTCGTTTGCGCGGTGCATTGCAACGACACGAGTGCACAGCAGCTCTATCTACAAACTCCCGCCTACCAATCCTATGTGATCGCCGCACGGATCAAAGAGTCGTTGCCTGATGCGTTGTTTTGGGACGACAGTGAACCCTACTTTTATGTCCGACGGGCGACCAACGACGGCATGACGATTTTAGCCGGCGGTTGTGATCATCGGACGGGTGCGGGTGATGAATTGGCGGCAATGGCGGCACTGCGGAAGTGGCTGCAGGATCGTTTTGACGTTGAAGAGATCGTGTCCCAGTGGAGCGCCGAGTTGTTTGAACCGACCGATGGGCTGCCCTTCATTGGCCGCGCTCCGGGAATGGAGAACGTGTGGATCGCGACTGGCCTGAGTGGCGTCGGTCTTACCCTCGGCACAGCGGCAGGCTGGGTCATCGCAGATTTGATCAGCGGCAATGACGTTGAACTTGCTGACGTGCTCTGCCCGAGTCGCGTGAGCCTATCTTCGTTAGGGGATGTCGTCAGTGAAGGGGTGACTACCGCGGCCAACTATGCCGAGCGCGTATTGCCCAAGAACCAGGTCGATGCTGATTCATTGGCACCCGGCGAAGGGGCTGTCGGGACGTGCGATGGCGTCCAAATGGCAGTCTGCCGTGATCGCGAAGGCTGTCTTCATCGACTTGATCCCATTTGCACTCACATGGGCGGCGTCGTCCGCTGGAATCCGCTGGAGCAAACTTGGGACTGCCCTGTTCATGGCGGGCGGTTCGCTGCCGATGGAAGCCGCTTATATGGGCCTCCCGAATCGGGCTTGGACGATATCGGCTCATGATGGGCGTTCCCAGGTCAGAATTCATGGTCATGGATGCAGCGTCGCACAGCAGTCGCGGTTCGTGGCACAGCAGTTGCGGCAGAGACGGCTCCATGTATCCGATTCTTGCACTTCTGTGGTTGTTCATCACGCCGTCACTAATACTGGCCCAAGATCAGAGTCCGACGGCGGACGACGTCGCCGCTGCGGTGACCAGCGATGCTCAGGCCGACGGAAAGTCAGTGGTCGTTGCGGACGCGGTGCAAGTCGATCCCGTTAACAGCGACACGAAAATCGAGCATCGTCTCACCAATATCCTGCAAGCGACAGGGTGGTTCAAATCGCCTCAGGTGCGAGTCGATCGCGGTGTCGCGTTCCTCTCCGGCGAAGCTGACTCAATCAAGCATCAGCAGTGGGCGGAGGCGACGGCGATGCGCACCTCCGACGTGGTGGCGGTGGTTAATCGCATCCAAGTGGAGGAATTGCCGCTTTGGAATTTTGCCCCCGCGATCGTATCGCTTAAACAATTGGGGCGGGAATTCACCAGCATCCTGCCGTTGATCCTAATCGCGATCGTGGTCGTGGTGTTGTCGTATTACGTCGCCATCGCAAGTGCATGGTTCGTTCGCTGGTTCGCCCATCGCCGCATTGAGAGTGGTCTGCTCCGTCAGGTTGCTGGCAACGTTGTTGCTGTGCTGGTGTTCATTGTCGGGCTGTACATCGCATTGCGGGTATCGGGGCTGACGCGACTGGCGGTCACGTTGCTTGGTGGGACGGGTTTGATTGGGTTGGCTCTGGGATTCGCGTTTCGCGACATCGCGGAGAATTATTTAGCGAGCATCCTCATTTCGCTAAACCATCCTTTTCGCGTGGGAGATCTGATTGAAGTCGAAGGTGAGAAGGGATATGTCAGGAAAGTCACGACGCGAGGCACTGTGCTGAACACGCTCGAAGGCAATCAAATCCAAATGCCTAACAGCACTGTCTACAAAGGAAAAATTACCAACTACACGGCGACACCTCTCAGTCGACAGGATTTTGCGGTTGGTATTGGTTTCGATGATTCAGCGACGGAGGCTCAGGAGATCATCATGAGGGTGCTGTGTGAGCATGTAGCCATAGTGGAGGACCCCGCGCCGCTCGCGATTGTGCAGTCACTGGGCGCCGCTACCGTCAATATGCGAGTCTTCTATTGGTTTGATCAGACAAAGCACTCACCGTTGAAGGTCAGTAGTAGTGTGATTCGTCTCACCAAACAAGAGTTGACAAAGGCGAAGATCACCATGCCCGACGAAGCACGCGAATTAGTCTTTCCGCAGGGCGTGCCTGTGCGAATGGTCGAATCGGCCGACGAGCAGCACCACGATCGCTCTCTGGAAATTCAGCCTGAGCGGCCGCCGGCTCGTCAGCCCGCCGCGGTGATCGGGGAGTCAGATACCAGCGTCGGCGAGGGTGATCTCAGTTCGGAGCAAAGTGAGGTCATGCGGGCTACAGCCAACGATGCGACGGTAGATGGCGAAGCAAACTTGATCGCCTGAGGATATCTCCAGGACGCGGTGCCGGCGAGAAGTCACGGCAGTTTTGGAAGAAGGCAGTTTCTATCGGGCACGCCACTGCAACTTATGGAATGGCATTTGCGGCCCCCTACTCACGTAGACAGGCCCGCGAATAGTTTGGCCTACTAAGCGAATTTCTTTCACCCCACTGAGGAGATGAACCATGTATCGAAATGTAAAAATGGCTTTTGCCGTAGCACCTCTCTTTGCACTCTCATCGATAGCAACGCCCGTTCGTGCCGATGAACCTGCCGATGCCGGGCCACGTTATGAAGACGATGCTTGGTACGATGTCTCGGAATGGTTTGACGGAAACGACTACAATCCGACCGACGAGGCAATTGGTCGCTGGGATGACGAGAAATTTGATTTCTATGACAAACAAACAAGCTCGGACAGCGATAATGATGTCGAGGTTATGGAAGCAGGAGACTTCTATGGAGAGGATTGGGATGATGGATACGGGAGGTATGCTGACCAGGATGGGGATGGACGATATGAGTCATTTTCTCGCTATCACGATACCGACGGAGATGGGCTCAGCGATAGTCATGCGGCCTATAACGACAGTGACGGTGATGGGTTGTACGATGGGTATAAGTTCAGCGAACTCACGGGTAATTCGAAGCATGATCTTCCCAGCAGCAAGGTTGCTCAGACCACTGTAAATGGCCTCAGCGGAAAGCGAGTGCGACTCTCTGGCACGATTGCGGACATTAAGTTTGTTAGGCGCGTTGGTGGGCTGGTTCGATTGCTCCATGTCAAACCGGCAGAGGGTGACTCCATGTGGGTGGATTTGGGAGATGACCGGACTTACGGGCTTTTCAAGGACGACCCGATTACCGCATTGGGGCCGATTGTCAAAGCAGGGGACAAGCAGGTGTTGATGGCCACTTCGATCGAGACCCGTGGTAAGCAAGTGCCCGTTAAGCGTGAAGGTCGTCAGTACAGCGGGACAATCGAATCGACGAAGGTTGCCAATGTACGCGGCGAAGAACACACCGTTGCCAAACTCAAAACTGACGAGGGTAAACGCTTGACGGTGGATATGGGCACACTCATAGAGAAAGACAAGTATAAGGAAGGCGACCATGTGAGCGTTAAGGGAGTCCCTGTCAAGATCGGCGATCGTGTTATCTTGGTTGCTGATTTAGAATCACTGTAAAACTAATTTAATAATTGGCGGATATGTGATTTTCTCGCATGCACAGCGCAGAGAAATCTTCGTTGTGCTTGCGTCTTTGGGCTCTATCCAGGTTTCGGCTCGCCCAGCCTATGGGGGCGCAGTTTGATGGGCACGCGATCCATCCGAACTCAGTCAATCGCAACGTGAGGGAATTGGATGAGCGAGAACGAGCCACATCCCGCTGGGCCGCGGGCAATCATTTGTCCTCCTCCCCCGGGCGATTCGTACAGCACCGGTTCTGATCGTTATCCTCCCGGTTCTGCGGAACCTGTGTCACGCGGTGTCACTGATCGCTGGCTGAGGGCGATGGTAACCACCATTGCTGTGATTCTGTGCCTGGGCGTGATGTTCGTGGCTGCGGACCTGCTGGTTCCCATCGTCATCGCAGCAATTGCCTATTTGACTTTGCGGCCGACCGAAACGAGGCTCTGCCGATTCGGTATGCCTCGGGTCGTGGCCAGCGGCACGGTGATCTTCACGCTCTTCGCGACACTCGCGTTGATCATCAGTCTGCTCTATTCCCCAGCCCAGCGGTGGATAGATGCTGCGCCCCGCAGCCTCGCGAGGGTCCGTGAGAACATCCAATCGATCGCTAAGCCGCTGACGACAATCGATCGAGCTGATAGTACGATCGAGTCTGCCACCTCGGCGGTTGATAAATCTCCGCAGGAGGTGAAGGTATCTCTCGAGAAGCCTTCAATGGTCGACGAGTCGACGCTGATAAATCAAACGGGTCGATGGTTGGGATTCGTGGCTGCCATCGCGGTGTTGACGTTCTTCATGCTGTCGACGGGAGACGATCTGCTTAACCGCATTCTCACCTTATTGCCGAGCGGAGTGGACCGTGACGGTGTCCTGGAAAGGATTGGCGAGATCCAGCGAGGTGTTGGTACGTACTTAACGCAGATCACGTGTATCAACGTGGGTTTGGGAGTCGTCGTCACGTTGGTGATGTGGCTGATTGGCATGCCCACGCCGGTGTTGTGGGGAGTGATGGCGACTTTATTTAATTATGTTCCCTACGTTGGAGCATTGGCGGGCACTGCGATCGTCTTTCTTGCAGCAGCAAGTACCTTCGATACGACCTACCGTGCCGCCGCGACGGCATTCGCGTTTTGGTTGACAACTGCTGTCGAAGGGCAGTTTGTCACACCAGCGGTACTCGGAAAGACTTTGAAGGTTGGTCCTGTCGTGGTGTTGGTTGCGGTCGCCTTCTGGGGATTTCTTTGGGGACTTCCCGGCGTGTTTCTCGCGGTGCCCCTGTTGATTGTGCAGCGTAAAGTCTTCTCGAGTTTTGAAGCCACCTACGCGGTCGCGGTGGTTTTGGGAGAAGAACCGCGCGGCGTGCAAGAGGAGAGTGAGCCGGTACAAGAAGACCAGCCGATCGCCGAGACGGCTTAGGCTCCCAGAGCGCCTACCGTGACGATCGTTGAGGAATCTCAATTCGGCATGGTGCTTGCATCTGGTATCCGTTGTTAAGACGGCACCGTCCTACGGTTGTCGTCAGTGTCCGTATGAATCACAGGAGATTTCAAGATGAGTCACACACTCAATGGTAAACGTATCGCGTTCTTGGCGACTGACGGGTTTGAGCAGATCGAATTGACGCAACCGTGGAACGAGATCAAAGCTGCAGGAGCGGCAGTCGTGCTGGTGTCTCCGAAGTCCGGCCTGATCCAAGGCATGAATCACGACGAAAAGGCCGACCAGTTCAAGGTGGATGAACTGGTCGGCTCGGTATCGGCTGAGGATTTTGATGGGCTGGTTCTGCCGGGCGGTGTGGCCAATCCCGATTCTCTCCGGATGTGCGAGGATTCGGTGAGCTTCGTCCGTGACTTTTTTAAGCAGCACAAACCCGTGGCTGCGATCTGCCATGGGCCGTGGACGCTCATTGAAGCTGACGTCGTGCGAGGGCGGAAAGTTACATCCTGGCCCAGCCTGAAGACAGACCTCATCAATGCGGGTGCCGAGTGGGTTGATCAGGCATGCGTCGTCGATGAGGGGCTGGTGACCAGCCGCAAACCGGATGACCTGAAGGCATTCTGCGAAAAAGCCGTTGAGGAGTTCGCTGAAGGAAAGCACGCCCAGCAGACGGCATAGGCAGCGGGGGACGTCTCTCGGACGACGGGTCGCGTCCACGGCATCGTTGAGCACGTCGCGGTTTCCCTCAAATGATGTGGCTGCTAGGCAGACGCGGTGTCTTGTGGGATTCGTCGCGGCGTTCCGCCAGCGGCCGAGGGCGAGCCTTCCGACAGTAATCCCGTGGTGGGCAGAGCACGGCAAAATTGGGTCCGGTCGCACCGAGTCAGACGGCGTAAATCGACGCTCCGAGATCCGGGGGGCCTGCCGGCGAGTTCCCGCTGGTACGAGTGGGGTCTAGAATGCCGGCGTATCGACCTGCTGGCGAGGGCACTGCCTAGCACTTTCCCGCGAGATTGTGAGCAACACGCATTGCAAAACTGTGCTGAGATCGTCACACTGTGCGGCCCTTCGGCGAGTCGGCTGGAGATTTTCGTTCCCAATAGCCGACCGATATAGACCATTCGCCTTCCATTTACAGGAAAACCATGCCCCCACGTCCGATGAGCACGCGTAGCCGTGCCCGCAAACGCTCACGCGTCCGCAGCCGAACTCGCAAGAAAGACCCGATTTTCGTCGATGGTCATCGTCCTCGGCCGATGTACGTCGATTACAAAGACATTGATCTGCTGTCCAAAATGGTCAATCGTCAAGGTCGCATCATGGGTCGGCGGAAGAGCGGATGTACTGCCGTCAGCCAGCACGCTGTGACCGCTGCGGTTAAACGGGCTCGCTTCATGGCTCTACTGCCCTACGTGGGCGAGTAGACAGCCGCTTGTGAACGATTCTGAAGCTGCAGGCAATCCCGTAGCCCGTTTTCAGACGACACGCCGCGTCGAGTTTCGTGACACCGACGCGGCCGGAATCGTTCATTTTTCAGCGTTTTTTCCCATCATGGAATCCGTTGAGCATGAGTTTTTGCGGTCGATAGGGGTCTCGATCCTGCCGCCGCATGATACTCCGGATTCGCTGACTTGGCCCCGGGTTTCTGCGGCTTGCGATTATCTGGGGCCTGCTCGTTTCGAGGACATTCTCGATATTTCGTTGTTCGTCGAACGCGTGGGAACGAGTAGCATCCATTACCAGTACCGCATCGAGTGTGCCTCCAAGGCGGTGGCGATCGGGCGGATTTCAGTTGTTTGCTGTCGTTTGGCTCCCGGTGGCAAGCTCGTCAAAATGCCCGTGCCCGAAGCGATGCGTTACTCGCTGACCACGTTGAGCCCTTCCTGATTCCCCTGACTCGCTCTCGAACACTCTTACTCATGCCTGCCACCTTTGAGGGATTCGGTCTCAAGCTTCTCTATCCGGAAAACTGGACCCTGGTTCCCCGCGGTGACGACGAAGGCGACCAGGGCGCCACCTTTGATTTACCCAGCGGTGGTTTTGTTTCCATCGAAACGTTGCCGATCACACGTGGCGATGACGAACTGATCGATGAAATTGCCGACATGCTGCGTGTGCAGTACAACGATGTTGAGTTTGACGAGATTCAGCTTCCCGGCGCTGACGACAGCGAGCGTGCAGTCGATCTGAGTTTCTACCACCTCGATCTGGTGGTCTTTTCCCGAGTCGTTTTGCTCGACGCGCCCCCCTCGACCCGCGACCAGATGCCGATCGCCGGTCGGATTCTCGTGCAATTCCAAGCCGAGAGCCGAGATTTTGACGCCAATGAAATGGTCTTCATGGCGCTGCTAAAGCAGATCCGCGACTGCGAGTGAGAACCACCGGTTGAGCCCGTTGTCGACCGGTGGCTCCGCCGGTCGAAGGGCTCGTGAACGCACTGCATCGCAGCTCAGACAGACGGAGCCGCCGGGATATCCTGCCGCATCAGTTGATGCCTGCCAGCAGGCGTGAATCCGCGAATAGCTCAAGCTCGTCATCGTCAGAATCGGAATCCAGTGCCACGTCGACATTGGCGGCAGTCATCGTGGCGCCAGCGTCTGCAGCGAGATCCGCTGAAGGGTCGCTCGCTAGCCAATTTGGCTGCGCGGTGTCGGCCGCGAATACCTGATCGATAGCGGCATCGTCCGCATGACTGATGGGTGTTGCCGACGCGACCCGGCCAGCCTGCTGAGGAGCAGCCGCAAAACTTTCACCCGCCGGATTCCCCGCCAGGCTCGCGTCTTGGCGATTGAGAAAATTAATCACAATCAGTGCGTCCAGCGCCGTCACGGAATTGTCGCGATTGACGTCCAGAAACGCATTCGATGCCGCGGTGTCAGGCAATGGCTCGCCGCCTGCTGCGTCGCGTTGATTGAGCGCATTGACGATTCGCAATGCATCCAGAGCGGTCGTTTTTCCGTCGGCCGTGGTATCGGTTGGCTGTAGGATGTTAGTCGACGGTTCGTTGGATAACGAATCGGATCCGGCGGATGAGCGAATGGAGAAGATTCGATCTTCCGATTGCGGCTCAAAAATGACGGAGTACAGGTTGCCAGCGGTCACCTGGGCCGTGGTGACGCCGTTAACGTACTGGCTGATCTGCTGCGTGTTACCGTCGACGATGTAGACGTTTTCGGTAAACGACGCGACTCCGACGGGAAAGACAGTGACGGTAGCGTCAGTGACTGCTTGGAAGATGATGGCAGTGGGGATTCCGTCGCCTGGGATCACATGCGGCCGCACAACTTGGGGCGGTGTCAGAATGCGGGTGTCACCACCCAAGCGGTCATCATTTCGAATCACGCCTGAAGCCTCGTCACTCGTGATGGAAGCCCCACCTGTCGCGTTGCTTAACGTCACTGTGAATGTCTCGTCCTGTTCGGCAAACGTATCGCCCGACACACCAATCGTGAGTGTCTGAGTTGTCTCGCCCGCCGCGAAGCTGATCGTGCCCGAGGGGAAGCCGCTGGCAAAGTCGTTGGCATTGGTGGGATTCGCTCCCGATCCCGCAATGGTGTATTGGACCGTTGTCGCAGCGGATGTGTCACCGCCGCGTGTGACCGTAAAGGTAAACGGCGTTGCACCCGAGTTGCCTTCCAATCGATCGGCGTTGGCTGCGGCGATCGACAGCGTGGGGACAACGACGGCATCGTCATTGCGAATCGTCCCCGTTGCTTCGTCTGTCGTCACGGTGGCACCACCGGTGGCGTTGCCCAGCGTGACGGTAAACGTCTCATCGGATTCAAAGTCACCGTCGCCAGCTACGTTGACGGTAATGGTTTTCGCTGTTTCTCCGTCGGCAAAGTTGACCGTGCCGCTGGGGAAACCACCGTTTTGAAAATCATTGCCGTCGGCTACGTTGGTACCACTGCCGCTGACGGTATAGCTCACGCTGGTTGTTCCCGTGGTCGTGCCGCTGCGGGTAACAGTGAAGGTGAACGGGGTCAGTCCGGAGTTACCTTCATTTCGATCCGCGTTGGCGGCAGCAATCGCAAGTTCCGGTGTGGCTATCGGGTTTAAGTCGGATTCAAAGGCACCAATATCGATGCCAGCGCCCTGTGGGCGAGCTATGCCGCGCTGATCTACTGGCACTCCCGTTGCCACGCCTGCATTGAGTGCTGGACTGCTGGCCAACAAGGCGATCGTTTGCGTGGGGCCGCCGTTGTCGGCGAGCGCCGCCAGTCCAGCGTCAACGTCCAGAATATCCGACGCCGCGGCACCGACCAAATTTGTGTCGGTCGTGTCGCCGATCAGGTTGTTCCCGTTACTCATCAGTGTGCCAGCGACGTCCGGAGCCGAGGTCGCGGTATTGGACGCGATAATCGTGTTGATCGCCGAGACGGTGCCGGCATCGGATTGGACACCGCCGCCGTTGGCTGCAGAGTTCGTAGCGATCGTGACATTCAACAATGTCACGTTCGCACCCTCGCTGGCAATTCCACCGCCGTCGCCCGTCGCGGTGTTTCCTGAAATTGTCGAGTTGATCAGGGTGATGTCACCACTCGTTCCCGAGTTGTACACGCCACCCCCATCGTCTGACGTGTTTCCGGCAATGGTGGAGGCGTCGACGGTGAGTTCACTGGCGGGACCGTTCCATAATCCGCCGCCCTCTACGGCAGAGTTGCCAAGGATCGTGCTGCCGAAAATCGTGACTTCGGCGTCGCCGCCGATATGCAGCCCACCACCGTTGCCGGGGTTGGCGACCGCTCCGCCAGCGCTGACGGTGTTGTTGACGATGCGAAGGTTATTGAGCATCACGCTACCGCCGGCTGTCTCGATGCCGCCGCCGGCCCGATTCGCCCGGTTACCCGAGATGCTGGTGCCGTTGTCGATCGTCAGCGTGCCGCCGTTGTTCAGCACACCGCCCCCGCTACCGCTGGTGCCATCGGCCACATTGTCACTGATCACGCCGCCGAAGACTGAGGTTGTTCCCCCATCGTTGTAGATGCCGCCGCCACCGTTGTCAGCTGCGTCACCGCTGGCGGTGTTGCCCGAAATCGTCACGTCATTAACAGTCAGTGTGCCGGCCCCCGAGTTCCACAACCCACCGCCTTCGACGGCTGAGTTGCCGGTCACCTCGCCGCCGTTGATCACGACCACGCCGTCACCACCGATATGCAGCCCGCCGCCGTTACCGGGGTTGCCAGTGGCACCTTCGGTATTGACCGTGTTTCCGGTGAGGTTGGTGTTGTCGAGGGTGACGCTACCGCCAGCTGTCTCGATGCCGCCGCCGGCCCGATTCGCCCGGTTACCCGAGATGCTGGTGCCGTCGTCGATCGTCAGTGTGCCGCCGTTGTTCAGCACACCGCCCCCGCTACCGCTGGTGCCATCGGCCACATTGTCACTGATCACTCCACCGAAGGCTGTGATCAAACCACCGTCGTTATAGATCCCGCCGCCACCGTTGTCCGCTGCGTCGCCGCTGGCAGTGTTCCCGGAGATAATTCCACCATCGATATTGATGGTTCCCGTGGCGGAGTTCCAAAGCCCACCGCCCTCACTCGCCGCGGTGTTATTGGTATAGGTGGATTGAGCCGAATCCACCGTGGCTGCGCCGGTGATATGCACACCCCCACCGTTGATACCCGCGAAGTTGTTCGCAAGACTGCTGGCACCTTCGATCGATACATTTCCCTCGACGACTTCGATCCCGCCACCGGCGCGGTTAGCGGTGTTTCCCGATGCGGCGGTCGGGCCGCCGATGGCCGTTGAGCTGATCGTTGTCTGACCATCGGCGCTGAAGACCCCGCCTCCGCTACCGGCAGTGCCATTGGCAGCGTTGGCGGTGATCGTCGATCCGCTAATACCGAGCACTCCACCGGCGTTGTAAACTCCACCACCGCCATCGGTGGCCATGTCGCCCGTTGCCGTATTGCCGCTGATGGTGGCGTTGGCAATGGTTGTGATGCCTGAGACGCGTGCGATCGTGCCCGCGGCGATCGGTGCGGTGCGACGGAACGAAGTGCCGTCACCCTGGTCGACGCCGGCAGTGGGGGTACCGGGCGCCGCGCCGGTGGCTGCATCGATCGCGTCGGAAATATCCTTGGGAATGACCAAGCCGTGCAGCACAATTTCACGGGTTTCCAGCGGCGCGAGGTTGTTGTACTGGCGGCGTTGATCGGCATCACTGAGGTCAAAGGTGTAGGTCGTATCGCGATTGAATGTCGTGCCGACGGGGAATTCGTCAGCTGGGTTGATGTTGCCAGCGGCGAGTTGCTGAAAGAAGAAGGTCAGTGGCGGTGTGCCATCGGGGGCAGCTGCGAGTTGGTTGGCAGAGAGGTTTAGCACGACCGGACCGTAATCAGGCCGTCCCTCAAAGAAGTCTAAGAAGTCGGTGGGCTGGCCGAATTGAGCGGACTCGTCAATGTTCTTGGCCCCATCGTCCTCGGTCGTTGGGGTGATCGAGTCACTCGGCGCGAACCCATTCGCGGCTCCGCCTTCGCCATCAAAGAACGGACCGTCGCCCTGCTCAGCGGAGGGTCGCTGGGCGTTGCCCGCGAATTGGCCGTGGATGTGGGCGACATGGATACCACCACTGACCTCCGTTAGGTCGGGTAGACCGCTGGCATCGATCTGGACTCGGATGCTGGCAGTGCCGCTATTGGGTCCCGTCACGCCTGAGGTATCGAGCGTGATCGTGGCGGTTCCGGTTGCGGTGGAGCCGTAGGCAGAGTTGAGTGTTTGTAGATCGACCGTGAAGGTCTGCGTGGTTGATGCTTCGTCTTGATAAACACCACCTCCACGAACGGCGGTATTATCGGCGATCGTGGTGCCATCAATTGTCAGCGTGCCGGCCCCCGAGTTCCACAACCCACCGCCTTCGACGGCCGAGTTGCCGGTCACCTCGCCGCCGTTGATCACGACCATGCCGTTACCACCGATATGCAGCCCGCCACCGTTACCGGGGTTGCCAGTGGCACCTTCGGTATTGACCGTGTTACCGGTGAGGTTGGTGTTGTCGAGAGTGACGCTGCCGCCAGCGGTCTCGATGCCGCCCCCGGCCCGATTCGCTCGGTTACCTGAGATGATGGTGCCGTTGCCAATCGTCAGCGTGCCGCCGTTGTTCAGCACACCGCCTCCGCTGCCGCTAGTGCCATCGGCGACGTTGTTGCTAATGATACCACCGACGACAGAAGTCGTTCCGCCGTCGTTGTAGATGCCTCCGCCCCCGTTGTCAGCTGCGTCACCGCCGGCGGTGTTGCCCGAAATGGTTGCGTCAGTGACAGTGAGTGTGCCGGTACTGGAGTTCCATAGACCACCGCCCTCAACAGCTGAGTTGTTGAGAACACTGCCGCCCTGGATCGTCACCGTGGAATCGAACGTCACATGCAATCCGCCACCGTTTCCTGGATTCGCTCCCGTGCCACTTACCGAGTTCCCCTCTGTCGCCGACGCGCCGCCCAGTACAACCTCATTGAGCATCACCGTCGCGCGACCCACTTCGATTCCACCGCCCGCCCGGTTGGCGACGTTGCCGCTGATCGTTGTATCGGAGACCGTTAGGGTTCCCGCACGCGATAGGATGCCACCGCCACTGCCTGAGGTGCCCGTGGCGTCGTTATCACTGATCGTCGAACCGGTCACCGAGACTGTGCCGTCGATGTTCAGGATCCCGCCCCCGCCGTCGCCCATCATCGAGCCCAATGCCGCGTTGTCCGTGATCGCCGTTCCGCTGACGTCGAGCACGCCTTGATTGACGTTCAGAATTCCACCACCACTGCCACGTTCTCCCGTGGCCAGGTTGTTGAAGATGCTCGAATTGTCCACGGTCATGGAACCAGCATTAAAAGCCCCGCCGCCGCCTTCATCCGGATTGCCACCGGTGGCGATATTGCCAGTGATCGTAGCTCCCGTGATGGAAGTTGTGCCCGACGTGCGTACGATCTCTCCCGCTGCAACCGGCGCGGTGCGGCGGAATGACATGCCGTTATCCAACGGCACGCCCGCCGTGGGGCTGCCCGGAGTCGCTCCAGTTGCAGCATCAATTGCATCACTGATGTTCGTGGGCACTGTCAATCCGTGTAGTACGATCTCCCGTGATTCCAGCGGAGTCAAATTGTGGTACTGGCGCCGGGCATCGGGGTCACTTAAATCAAATGTGTACGTCGTGTCTCGATTGAAGGACGTACCGTTGGGGAACGCGTCCGAGGGAATATTCCCAGCAGCGAGTTGCTGGAAGAAAAACGTTAATGGCGGGGTGCCATCGGGAGCCGATGCGAGCTGCTCATTGGTCAGATTCAGGACGACTGGTCCGTAATCAGGGCGGCCCTCAAAAAAGTCGAGGAAGTCGGTCGCTTGCCCAAAGTCTGCTGATTCATCGATGTTCAACGCGCCATCGTCGTCGGTCGTGGGCAGTACCGAGTCCGCGGTTTGACCACCTTCACCATCGAAGAAGGGACCATCGCCTTGATCGGCCATCGGACGGGCTGCATTGCCCGTGAACTGGCCGTGGATATGAGCGACGTGGATCCCGCCCGTGGTCGTGGTTAAGTCTTGCAAACCGCTGGCATCGATCTGGACGCGGATACTGGCAGTGCCGCTATTGGGTCCTGTCACGCCTGAGGTATCGAGCGTGATCGTGGCGGTGCCGGTCGCCGTTGAGCCGTATGCCGAATTGAGCGTTTGTAGATCCACCGTGAAGGTCTGGGTCGTGGACGTTTCATCTTGATAAACACCACCGCCACGAACCGCAGTATTATCGGCGATCGTGGTGCCATCAATTGTCAGCGTGCCGGCCCCGGAGTTCCACAACCCACCGCCTTCGACGGCTGAGTTGCCGGTCACCTCGCCGCCGTTGATCACGACCACGCCGTCACCACCGATATGCAGCCCGCCACCGTTACCGGGGTTGCCAGTGGCACCTTCGGTATTGACCGTGTTTCCGGTGAGGTTGGTGTTGTCGAGGGTGACGCTACCGCCAGCTGTCTCGATGCCGCCGCCGGCCCGATTCGCCCGGTTACCCGAGATGCTGGTGCCGTCGTCGATCGTCAGTGTGCCGCCGTTGTTCAGCACACCGCCCCCGCTACCGCTGGTGCCATCGGCCACATTGTCACTGATCACTCCACCGAAGGCTGTGATCAAACCACCGTCGTTATAGATCCCGCCGCCACCGTTGTCCGCTGCGTCGCCGCTGGCAGTGTTCCCGGAGATAATTCCACCATCGATATTGATGGTTCCCGTGGCGGAGTTCCAAAGCCCACCGCCCTCACTCGCCGCGGTGTTATTGGTATAGGTGGATTGAGCCGAATCCACCGTGGCTGCGCCGGTGATATGCACACCCCCACCGTTGATACCCGCGAAGTTGTTCGCAAGACTGCTGGCACCTTCGATCGATACATTTCCCTCGACGACTTCGATCCCGCCACCGGCGCGGTTAGCGGTGTTTCCCGATGCGGCGGTCGGGCCGCCGATGGCCGTTGAGCTGATCGTTGTCTGACCATCGGCGCTGAAGACCCCGCCTCCGCTACCGGCAGTGCCATTGGCAGCGTTGGCGGTGATCGTCGATCCGCTAATACCGAGCACTCCACCGGCGTTGTAAACTCCACCACCGCCATCGGTGGCCATGTCGCCCGTTGCCGTATTGCCGCTGATGGTGGCGTTGGCAATGGTTGTGATGCCTGAGACGCGTGCGATCGTGCCCGCGGCGATCGGTGCGGTGCGACGGAACGAAGTGCCGTCACCCTGGTCGACGCCGGCAGTGGGGGTACCGGGCGCCGCGCCGGTGGCTGCATCGATCGCGTCGGAAATATCCTTGGGAATGACCAAGCCGTGCAGCACAATCTCACGGGTTTCTAACGGCGCGAGGTTGTTGTACTGGCGGCGTTGATCGGCATCACTGAGGTCAAAGGTGTAGGTCGTATCGCGATTGAATGTCGTGCCGACGGGGAATTCGTCAGCTGGGTTGATGTTGCCAGCGGCGAGTTGCTGAAAGAAGAAGGTCAGTGGCGGTGTGCCATCGGGGGCAGCTGCGAGTTGGTTGGCAGAGAGGTTTAGCACGACCGGACCGTAATCAGGCCGTCCCTCAAAGAAGTCTAAGAAGTCGGTGGGCTGGCCGAATTGAGCGGACTCGTCAATGTTCTTGGCCCCATCGTCCTCGGTCGTTGGGGTGATCGAGTCACTCGGCGCGAACCCATTCGCGGCTCCGCCTTCGCCATCAAAGAACGGACCGTCGCCCTGCTCAGCGGAGGGTCGCTGGGCGTTGCCCGCGAATTGGCCGTGGATGTGGGCGACATGGATACCACCACTGACCTCCGTTAAGTCGGGTAGACCGCTGGCATCGATCTGGACTCGGATGCTGGCGGTGCCGCTATTGGGTCCCGTCACGCCTGAGGTATCGAGCGTGATCGTGGCGGTTCCGGTTGCGGTGGAGCCGTAGGCAGAGTTGAGTGTTTGTAGATCGACCGTGAAGGTCTGCGTGGTTGATGCTTCGTCTTGATAAACACCACCTCCACGAACGGCGGTATTATCGGCGATGGTGGTGCCGTCAATGGTCAGTGTGCCGGCCCCGGAATTCCACAATCCACCGCCTTCGACGGCCGAGTTACCACGCACGCTACCGCCTGTTACGGCGACGGTCCCATCGCCGCCGATGTGCAAGCCCCCGCCATTACCTGGTGCAGCATTTTCAGCAACCGAGTTGCCTTCGGTCTCGTCATCCGTCCCATCGCCATCGCTGCCCAGGGTTACATTGGTCAGCGTGACGCTGCCACCTGCCGTTTCGATCCCACCGCCGGCCCGATTGGCCGTGTTGGCCGAGATTATCGTTCCACTGACATCAAGCGTCCCAGCCATATTAAGGATGCCGCCACCGCTACCGGACGTCCCATTGGCGTCGTTGTCGCTGATGATGCCCGCGGAGATGCTGAGTGAACCCGCATTGTAAATTGCTCCTCCACCCTGTCCCACATCGCTCCCTGTAGCCACATTGCCCGTCAATGTTACGCCGTCAAGCGTTAGTGACTGGCCCGCGGAAACGAAGATCGCGCCGCCCGATTCGGCAGTACCGCCGGTCAGAGTCAACCCGGAGATCGCGACGCCTGTCGGGACTCCCGGGTCTCCACCTGCATCGACGGAGAAAATTCGCGATGCGTTGCCGCCGCTCAGTGTCACGCCTGTAGCGGAACCGAGGGAGATCCCGAGAGATTCCGTTATCGACAATTGACTGTTGAGAGTGATCGTCGAAAGTCCGTCCGCAAATGTAATCGTATCGGTGACGCCTGCATCACCGGCGGCCGCGTCGCCGACGACGGTGTTGGTATTGGCGGCTTGTACCGCTTCACGCAGGCTAACAACGCCGTCAGTCGCATCGATCGCGTCGATAGCGGTGTCCACGACATAGGCAGCTAGTAGCCGGCGATCCTCCAGCGGCTCCCCGAGCAACCGGCGAATTGTGGAGCGTTTCTGCGACATTAATCTTGATTTTCGGGGGCTGGGGTGCCCTTGCTTTGGTCGGTTGGCGATCAGGGTGAGTCGTTTGAGACCAAGCATGTGGGGCTCCAGAGTGCAGATAAGTGAGAAAAAAAAGGATGCGTCGCCACGACAACGAGAGGGTTCTGAATTGCTGACGTGGACCAAACGGGCGGTGATTGCGGAAGTATTACTTAATCACCCCCCGATCCGCTGGTAATGTACCGACGCTAACGCATCTAGCGTGCCATCTCTAATCTTCCTATTTACCCGCAAACCGCCCTCGGCCCATCTTCGGGGCGGGAATGTCAACGGTACCGACATCAAGATCCCTGAAATTGGCCCATCCGACGGACGCGTACTTCGTGGTGACGGCAGCTTTTTTTCCGGCATAACACGAGCGGGCGACCTTGATATCCTATGTCAAGTTACACCTCTGCAGAGCTTGACGCGCATGTCGTGGGCTCACGCTGACAATGACGTGAGTCGAGTGCCGTCAGGCACCAGGCGACACGGCTAGCCCGTCCGCTTACAGGGCTCGGCTCACGAAGTACGAGCCATTCGAGCTTGACGCCGTTTCTCACGGCCCTGCCAGCCTTCTGTCAGTGCAACGCACACACAAAGCATCAATTGATACTTGAGTTATCCCCCGAAAACCTCCGGCGCACACTTCCTTCGAACGAGCCCGAAATTTTTCAGGGTCGCCGCGTATTGCGTTCGATATCCATGACCACACGAATCAACTCGATGATCGCCATGAAAGCAACATAGTAGAGGTAGATCAGCAGCAAGCCGAACGCGAGACCTAACAGCGTCACCGAAGTCCTCGCGACCTTGAAGAGTATCTCAGCGTCGCTGAAAAAGAGCGTCTGGGCACATGCCATGAGTCCGCTTAATACAAAAAAACCGGCAGCGATCACGGCAAGGATTCTGGTGACGGTCGCCGCAATCTTGAGATAGAGTGTTAGATTCGGGTATCGCTCGGTCGCAATCTCGCTACCGACGTTACTCGATGGTTCAAACGCATTGACTGGGGTGGCCGCCACGGTAGGGTTCTTAGATCGAGTTGTGTCAATCTCGATTGTGTCGTCTGGACGAGGTGCGTTCGCCTTGCCTCGCGCCTTGGGAGTTTCAGTTTCCGTAGGAGCGGGTGATGACTCGTTCGGGCTGATGTCGACATTCACCGGAACAGACGTTTGAGGCTTCTTCTGTGCTCTAGGCTCTCCGGCAATGATTTCGCCAGCCGCCTCGCATTTCGGGCAGCGGCTCTTGCGTCCAATAAACGCCTCCGGTGCAGTTTGAGTGTATCCACATTTTGGGCATAAAAAATAGGCGTTCATTTAAAAAGGACTCAAGTTCGCATTGTAAGAACGGAAACTACCGAGGATTTCGTCCCGGCACTCTGGGGGCGCTGTCGTGCAATTCACGACTCATTATAGTAGCAATGACTGTTCGACGATTGCTCCTCCGCTACAATCACAGGTTGATCCTGGGGTCCGGCTACTCGATTTTGGGGCGGAGCTTTTTAACAAAGCTAGGCCAAGTTTTTTGTTGGAAGCTCTCTAGTTTCTGCGGTCGGTCGGCGTCGATCACGTTCCATAGAGCGACGCCGTTGCGAACTAATGGCGCCTCGTTTTGTGGGAGTGCTTTCGCGAGTCGCTGCTTGATGATCTGGTGATCAGGGTTGTCAGCCAGATTCGTCCACTCCTGCGGATCGGTTTGATGGTCGTATAGTTCTTCGCCGCCATCAAAGTATCGCGTGTAGCGGTAGCGGCCATCACGCAGGCTATAGTTGCCACGTCCCCAGGTTGTGATTGCTGGTTCTGGGATTGCTTCGGAGGGGTTGTCCAGCTGCGGAACCAAGCTGTCACCATCAACGTATTGGGGCGCTTCGACGCCCGCCAGTTCGGTGATCGTTCGGTACAGGTCAATGAGCGAGACCGGCTCAACGCAGTTCTCCGGTTCACCGACATGTCGACGGGGGTCGTAGATGATAAGCGGTACGCGCGTCGCTTCCTCCCACAGTGAAAACTTGCGAAAGCTACGTTTTTCACCGAGATGATAGCCATGGTCAGACCACACCACGACGACGGTGTTTTTAGCGTGCGGGCTGGCAGCCAACGCATCGAGAACCCGACCGATGTTGAAGTCCGCCCAGGTGATGCAGGCCAAGTAAGCATGGCGAACTCGCTGCCACGCTTCATCGTTTCGGAATTTGAAATCGTCTCCTAAATTGGCCATCGAGCGGCCTGCCCAAGGCACGTCGGCCAGATCGCCGTTGTGAATCAGGGGGGCTTGGACCGGTTGCTCAATCATCTCAAAGAACTGCTCCGGGCATACGAACGCCAAGTGCGGCTTGACAATTCCCACCGCCAGAAAGAATGGTTGGTCGTGCTTGTCGCTGAGAACCTCAATACCATAGTCGGCAACTTGATAATCGGGATGCTCGGTGAGCGGGTTGGTAGTGGGACAGAAAGCCATTTTGTCGGACTTTCCGATCTGATATCCCTGTTCGGGTGCGTAAACGAGTTTCGTTTTCTGGACCTGGTGATAGTCCGACCAGTCGATGTCGTAGTGCGTGCTGGAGTGAAAGATCTTGCCGGCACCATATGTCTGGTAGCCTTGGTCACGCAGCGTTTTGGGTAAGCTCGTGTAGTGCTCAGTGATCCAGGGCTGGATCTTGTCGTGGTTATAAAACGGATATAGCCCCGAGTGAAATGGTTCAACACCATAGAGCAGTCCCAGGCGACAGGGTGAACATGCCGGGGCAACGCAGTGCGCGTTGGTGAAGTTCACGCCGCGACGGGCCAACGCGTCCATGTTGGGCGTGTGGGCTTGGGGGTGTCCACCCAGAAATCCCGTCCAATCGTTCATGTCATCAATGGCAATGAACAACACATTGGGGCGCTGGCCATCGGTCGCTACAGCAGCACCGCTCACCTCGCTGGCCGGGGTCGGGTGAGGTGGCGCAGCGCCGATATCGCTCCCCGCTGCCATGGCCAGGCCAATTGCGAGGAGAGCAGTGCCGCGATGAATGAGGGGAAAAAAAAGATGCTTGGTCATTTTGGAATTTGGTGAACGCGGTGTGGAATCGATTTCCGGCAATTTGCACGTCACTAGTGTAACGCTGGCACGAGGCGTTCGTCTGAAGTCATTGCGAGAAATACCTCGACCCTCACCTTCCTGACAAATCTCAGTGCCTGGATGAGTTCTTCGTATTACCGGCGTGATCGCGGTCGATTTCATGTTCCTAGTTAGTGATTGCTAGCTCCGATGCGGGTGCTTGTTGGCAGCGCTACGACAACATGCTCTCGTGGATGACGTTTGGTACGAGCGCCCCCGCTCCGAGTAGCAGCCTGGCGGGCGCGTCGCCAGCCGATTCACGAATAGAACTTTCGACGGGGCATTTTGATGTTTCGCTCGGAGTGAGCGGAAAAATTGACGCTTCCATTTTGGTCGACGGGACCGACAGGTGGATTGCGTGTGGTTGTGGGTGTGACCGATGCCGTGAATCCGACCGTGGTTCGTCGCACCCAGGGAGGTAAATGGGCATGGAGGCAAGAAAGGTGGAGTGTGCGGGTTGCGGTGATTGCTCCGACGGTTCCGCCTTTATTGCTGCGAACCCCCCGATGGTGCCGAAAACGAGATTGTGGGTCCGATCATGGATCGACTGCTCATACTTCATTTTCAGGATCGAACGATGCCCATTCGCCTACGTCGTTGGCTGGCCGCCGGCGCGCTCTTAACGTGCTGTGGTTCAGTCCTTGCTGAAAACGTGGCAGGCGCTTCGTATGGCAGCATTCGTTCAGATCAATCCGCTCCAGCGAATGGCTCGATTCCGAGATCGGAACTGACCGACGAGGGCGGTGCCAAAGCTGGTAGTGTCTCGTGCAGCGAGAGGCCTCCCCGATTTAGCTTTTTTCCAGATCAGGATTTGGATGTTCCTGCATCGCTGGTGGGCTACCAGTCCCAGTCTGGCGTCCGTATTGCCAGCGAGTCGGGAGTTGAGTATCGCACGTCAATCAACCGTTGCTGCGTTCCGCCCTGGGTGCATCAGTCTGTCGCGTTTGGCGAGGTTCTCGTGATGCGCGCTCGCAATGCCGACACCGCATACGCAGCGCCCGTTGATGGGACAGTTCCAGCGGGCAGCACCGGCGTCCTCAGTAGCGAGTTTGATTTTGGGTACCGTGTTGGACTGATCAAAGCGCTCGACCGCTGTCATAGTATTGTCGCGACTTACACGGGGTTCATCAGTGAGAATGATGACCAGATTGCCGGTGCAGCCCTGAGTAAGTTATTGATTCACCCCGACGCGATCAACGCTGCGTCGAACGCGCTGACGGCATCGGGTCGCACGGAGTTGGACTTCCATGTCTTTGATCTGGATTATCGCTTTTTGCTGCATGGCAGCGATAGCAGTGCCATCAACATGATTATCGGGGCACGCTACGCTCACATGGAACAAGAGATCGGCGCGATCTATCAACCGGTCGGTATCGTTGATGCTGTTTCTTCGGACGTTGATTTCGATGGAGCTGGCCTTCGTTTAGGCCTTGATGCCCAGCACTTTGTTGGGCACGGGCTGTACGGATATGGAAAGGCAAACGCCAGTTTCCTCGCCGGTGAGTTTGATGCCAGTTATCTCAATACTCGAGATGGTGCGTATGTATCATCGAGCAATTTCACCGCCGCACGCTTGGTAACGATCCTTGATTTGGAGGTCGGTGCGGGGTGGCAGGCGAGCGAGAATTTTCGCGTCTCGACAGGGTATTCGGTCAGTGGATGGTTCAACAGTATCACCACTGCTGACTGGATTGACGGTGTTCGTGACAACAACAATCACTTCGCGGACATGAGCCAGGCGATCACATTTGACGGTTTCAACGCCCGCGTGGAAATTCGGTTCTAAGCCAGGTAGAAGTTGTCTTGAACCTTGAGTGTTCAGGTTTCTTGGCCATCGATCATTGCTAGCAGTTCGATTTCCGATGTTCGGTCATACTCCTCGTCCACCGATCCGTACTCGTCGTTTTCGCGATTCCATTTTGAGAACACTCGATCCTGTGAATGGCTGCTTGCAGAAACCCCAGTGAATTTGACCCGTCCCTCGGCAACGTCACGAATGACATTCCCGAGCTCTGCTGCGTCTTCACGCTGCCAGTCTCGCCTTTCGGTCGTTGAGGCCAATGGCGCAATCACTGATGGGTCGGGCTCGGCACTGACACCAGTCGTGTTGAATTCGTTGAGATAGTTGATGACGTTGAGAGCATCTAAGGCTGTGATGAACTCATCTCCGTTGACGTCGAGCATCGGTCCCAGATCCAGCACCATGCTGCCCGGTTCGACCACGATCGCTTCTCCAGATGTTACCGGCTCGCGATTGAGGTGGTTGATGATCAGTAGTGCATCCAATGCGGAGACCAATCCGTCGCGGTTAGCATCATAGGGATTGCCGAGATTCGTCGTTTCAAGGGTTGTCAATGGAATGGAGTTTTCCGTTGAACCAGCCGCGGGCGGATCGAAGTTGCCGACGACGGGCAACGCAAACAAATCCGCAAAGGTTGCAAAGAGGTCAGGTCCAAAAGGGTCTGGCGTGAACGGAATTTCGTTGCCCCCGGAACCATCGATCGTTGGTACGATTCGATCGGTCACCGGAGTCACTGATGCGGCGGCATGAACCTGAATATTTCGCCATGCAATTTGATTGTTAGCATTTCCTTGATAGTTAGTCAGTACGACGGGTCTGATGAACGCTGTACCCGGGCGGAATTGAGTCGCGCCGACCCCAGTACCGTTCAGCGTCGCTTGGTACGAAGTCCAATTGTCTGGTACCGGCTGGTAGGACAACGCGGCGTATTGATAGGTGGAACCCGCGGTGGCATTGCGGACTGCGGTGCCTGCCGAGACGGCGGGCCCCGCCCAAGGCGCATTTAGTGTGATCACATTCCCAGTGATTCCACCCGCGCTCCAAATTCCACTGGCGGGATCGATTGCAACATTGCGGGTGTAGGTGTAGTCGTCGTAGGTACGCCCTTGGCTATCGGTGTATCCGTACCACGCCAGGCTGCGTTGGTAACCAAGTCCTGCATTCGCCCATCCGGCGGCATTCTGCACGAACACCTGGGTATCGCCTGGGTTCAAATCAGCGGTCAGGACGGTGTCGGTCGCACCGGCGTGCTTGAGTACGTGCCAGCTGTTGATGCTCAGTTGGTCGATGTCGTAGCTAGCGAAACCAAAGTACTGGCGATTGGTGGGGTCATACAAACCACCGGCTCCGTCTCCGGACTTCGCGTGCCCCGAGAGGACATAGTCTTTGCTGGGGTCAATCGGAACGATATCATCGGCTACTCTCACCTGGAACGGCAGTGTTGTTTGTACAAGGCTGTTTCCGGAAAAGACCGCTTTGCTGAGCAAGGCCTTGGGAATCAGTTCGCTCATCAACACATAGAACTCGGCCTGCTCCTCCGGCGACACGCCAGCTCCGTCGGGTTGCCACAATCCGATGTCATCCAAGCCGTCTCCGTTGAAATCCGCAGCAAAAGGAATTTCGCGGACACCAGGAAAGCCAAACTTGAAGGAGACATCGGTCAATCCATCAATGCCATCGCTGCCCAGATCGAGGACGAACAGGTCGTTGGACCACGCGCCCAGATCATCAACGCCATCGCCATCGAAGTCTCCAACGAAAGGCAATCCAACCATATTTCCGGCGAGCGTTGTGTCTACCTGAAAGTCATGGTTGGTATCGAGACGCCACGTCGTCCCGGATTTGAGCCCGACCTCGTCACCGTTGACCGGATTGCCATCAAAATTCCCCGCTAGGGGCACACCGCTCACTTGAGGCACGGTGGTCGTAACAATATCGGGCACGCCATTGTTATTCGTATCGATTAACCAGCGGAATGCACCGGCGAAGTATCCGTAAACGGCGAGTTTGTCGTAACCGTCAGCGATATCGGCAGCACCGGGAGCAAAGTTTCCGGCGATTGTCAGCGAGGTTTGATTGCCTAGTTTATAGACGATGTCCTCGTTGGTGTCGTCGCTGCCCGTCGCTTCGGGGTCAAGCAGGTTATTGCCATTGGTGTCGATGAACGCACTACCATTGGCATAGACACCGAGCTCGGCCCGCGAATCGACGGTGAATCGAGCGACAAAATCACCGCCGGGTTGTCCATCACCACTGGCAAAACTCGGTGCTTGATTAGGTTCATCCGCATTGGATTCTCCGTCAAGACGATTTCCAGCGGGATCGACAACGGTGTCAGAAATGGTCAACGTGAAGCGATCGTCGGGCAGCGGTTCGGCAAAAAACAATGTGACGCTGCCTGTGGCAGGGGCGCCAGGAGCGATGATGTCGGATGCGAAAACCACGGACGCGATCACGACACGCCCATTGTGATCCCCGATCACACTATAGTGCCCATCATTCTGCGCTGGGTTCGTGTCGGCACCTGATTGCAATGCCTCGTACAGAAAACCTATCTCGCGGGCAGTGAAATCCTGAATCGTTATTGTGATCGATTGAACCAGTGGAGTCGGGCCCTGACTCGGTTTGATATCAAATAAGTTAAACGCGGGATCGTCCGTAATCTGAACATCGGTAACCTGCGGTCCCTGGGTATCAATGAAAATATCCAGCGTGCTCAAGTCCGAACGATTACCCGCAAGATCCTCTGCGTCGACGGAGACCTGACGTAGACCATCGAGTGGGAATCCGACCACAGGGTCATTCAAGTCATGAGCTCCAGTGAGCGACCAGAAACCGGCGGGGAACGCCTCATCACCATCAAGCGGATTTGCGACCGTCAATCCTTGAGCAACATCCGATGCATTGACAACCGCGTTCGAAACGGTTGGTCCGTCGGCCCACATTCTCACGATGGAATCCGCTTCACTGTATCCCTTGAATCCAGGTGTTGTTTGGCTGGTGATGCGATCGACGGTGGTCAACGGTTGCGGGGTCACACCGGTATCGGTCGTGGAAGGGTCGATCCACAAGCTCGGTGGGTTTGGGGCCAATGTGTCCAGCGTCATCTGCAGCGTGCCCCCCAGATCACCACGGCCAATCTGGTCTGGAGTGGCGCGATCGCGGATCCAAACAGCGGCTTCGACAAAATTGTTGTGACCTTCCAATAGGTCACCCGCCGTTGCAGTGAACTGCCACGTGTTTCCTATCCCGGTATAATACGCAAAGCCGATGGAGACCTTGTTGTTAAAAACCTCAATCCCGTAGTCCGTACTGGCGGTTTGAATGTCATCGTTCGTGCTATCGGGGATGAGATCAATCAGTGCGAATTCATCCAATCGGTCATCGTCCAGGATGATGTCGAATGTGGAATTCGCAAGATTGGTGACGTCGTCGCTGTCGTGGCGACCGGAGTCCGACGTCGCGTGCAGGTCTACGATCGACGGCACTGGAGCGGGTACGTTGATGGCGGTGAAACTGTAGACATTGATCGAATCTCCGGTGAAGCCGCGGATGCCGAGGTAGTATGTCTCATTGCGAACGACAGGGATGACGATGCGATTGTCGCCGAGTCCGAGTGATTCGACGATCGAGACGCCACCGTTCTCGTCCATGACAATCATGTCGAGCAGTCCCTGGCCTGGCAATCCACTGCGACCGTTGGCCAATGTCGAGAGTTCATTCGCATAAGTTTGGATATCCAGCGTTCCGGTCTCGGCAGCGATGAATCGGTACCAATCCTCATCTGCTGGAAATCCCGATGCCTGCAATCCAGGATCAATCGTGGGATCCACATTGATCGTAGCCCCCGCGCCAAGAAAAGTTGCATTCCCGCGGTTGTCATTGGTTTCATAGGGATCCGGCTTGAACACAAAATACCGTCCCAGGCCGTCCCCGCCCGTGCCGTCGGTTGCCGAGTTCAGCGGCGTCACGATTGCTTTCTCAATTCCCTCGTACACGATGGGTGGTGCTGCACCGCCTGTGTGGTTGGGAGCGATGCTGAACGTGCCACTGCGACGATCCTGGTCGATCCGGTGAATGATCGTGTCGCCGAGGCCGTCGTCGACAATGTTCAACAGATCAGTCGCGTTGGGAGACCCGCCAATTATATGGAAACGAAGAACGTTCGCATCGGGGTTGCCAGCCAGAGTGAATAGCGAGTCGGAAATATTGATAGTGATGCTATCACCGCCTTCGCCGGGCTCCACTCGAACTTGCTCGATGCCGAAAAACGTCTCGGTCGAAGCGAACGCGTCGACGGATGAATTCAATCCGCCCACGCCGGTTTGGTTTACGGACATCTGATCGTCGCCGTGCGTGCCGAGGATGCCGATGGTGTCGTATCCTGCGCCACCCGAATATGAGTTGCTGCCTGGATTCGATACCGAGGGATCGCCGCCCATCATCAGGTCATCGCCCTGGCCGCCGTTAAGAGAGTCATCCCCGCTACCACCAATGAGAGTGTCGTTTCCATCGCCCCCTAACAAACTAACCGGTAGCGTTGCGGCACCACGGGCGTCGATGTAGTCGTTACCCACTCCCCCATCGAGCACGACGTTATTGTTCGAGCCCAGGAGCCCGCCCGTTGGATAAAACCGAATCTCGTCTTCCCCCGCCTCACCTTGAACAGTGAGATCTTGGTTATTGAGACGTAGCGAGATCAGATCGAATGTATCGTCGCCACTGCCGAGTTGGACGACCGTACTGATCTTATTGACGAACTCGATCGGTTCAAAGTTATCAATGGTGACTCGCGACGCCGCAGCAACCAGTTCGGCTTCGCCATAGGTGACGTGGTTGCTGTCCTGTAGCAAACTTGCCAGTCCCGGAATGCTGCCGATGGTGAACGAGGCGGCACCAACAATCGTGGTCACTGGTTCGAGTTCTTCAAACCATACCGTTTGTGTTCCTGAACCGTCAGTAATCGTATGCCGTCCCGAGCCGGGTAACTGCCCCACGGCAAGTTCTTCGTCGTCATAAACCGTGACGGTATCATCCGTCGTGATTGTCAGACGATCGAACCCGCGATCAACCCCGACATCGTCAGCGTGGCCAGCCCCCTCAACACTGCAGGTGCCGTCTCCATCAAAACGAATCGCATCAGCGATATCGATCAAGCCATTGGACGCGTCGATAATCAACTCGTCATTGCCGCCGACGCCGAAAACATTGATCTGCATCAGCGCCGCCAGCGGCACGGTCGCGACAGGGACGACCGAGTTCAAAAATACATCCAGCAACAATGAATTGCCTGCGTTGCGGACTAAACGAATTACATCGTCTTGATTGATGTGATCCTCATCACCGCAGATCGTGAGCACGGGGGCTTCGTCGAGCAGATCCGATGCGTTCTCCACTGTCCAAGCTCCGCGCCCTAGCGTGCCGACGACGAGCACATCATCGGCGGCATCGTAGTCCATGTCCCACACGGGCGCGTTGGGCAGGTTGGCCCCCAATTCGGTCCAGGTCCCCGACGAGGTACTCAGCATCCGGTGCACGCCATAGCGACCGCCAATCAAGATTGCGTTGTTTCCGCTCGGTAGTTCGACGAACTCGATGTTGCGTAGATCAGGATCCGACAGGTTCCCGGTAATCTCCGTCCAAGTCGCGCCCGCGTCGGGTGTTTCAAAGACCCGATTGGCATCGATCGCAAAGGCATGCATGAAATCGTTGGGATCCATTTCGACATCACGCACGGTCCCGATGCCGGCGGGCGAGGCGACCACCAGGGGCGCAGCCGCAGCGGTCCGCACACGTACGACACTTCCAGTGCCAACGTACAGGGCCTCCGGGTTGCCAACGGTTCCGTAGGCGATCGGATCGCCGTCATTCAGCGATCCTGGATTGGTTCCATTGATCACGCCGGAGTCGATCAACGAAATGTTGGCACCTCGATCGGTGGATTCGTAGATACCATTGAGGCCGCCCACGATCAGTCGATTTGGCGCGCCCTGGTTGACTGCGATCGGGGTGACGAACATCGGCACAAGTGCGGGATCCGCTCCCGAGGCCAACGCCAATGGTGTGTCCGATACCTGGCCATTGGCAGCGTCCATCACTCGGACCCTCGCGTTACCAAAATTTTGAGTGCTCGAGTAACGCAGCGAGTTTCCGCCGCCGATCAAGTTGTCGACGGCTACATCTCCGCCATCGGCCGTTGAAACGCTGCGGTAGACAAGGCCGCCCGTGACGATTTGTTCCGTCGTGCCCGTGTCTTGATTCCCGCTGATGATGATTTTGGCATTGTTGTCGTAGGCGACATCGTGCATCTCTGTGACTTGCAGTCCGCCAGCGGCATCACTCATTTTCGAAAACCACCCACCCGTGTTGTCGTCAGGGCTCGTACGCGCATAGATACCACCGTCATCACCCTCGATCAACACGCCATCGGCACGAAACCGGATCTCACGCGAATCCGCATGAGGAGCGCTCATATCCGAGGTCCCGCCACCGACAAAACCCATGTCTTGCGTGTGGGTGAGGTGTTCCCATTGAGGTGAGAATTCATTGTTCAGAGCACCTGGAGCGACGGCCGCGACGCCGGCATCACCACGAAATAGGTTCCCTGAAAAATCGGTGGCGCCGACCGGGTTGGGAAAGGGTGAGTCCTGCCGATCACCGCCCACATAGATCACATCATCATCGCTCGGATCGACCATGATCGAAAAGTGCGTGCCACCTTGAGTACCAGCTTTTTCGGATGGGTTCAGACGCGACAATTCGCGGGCGGTGTCACCAGCACTTGCAGAGTACGCTCCATTGCCTACGCTGCCGTTGAGCGAAAATGTGGTGGAGTTGATTTGCGTGACAGTGAATTCGCCATTGGCAGCTGTGTTGCCCTGTACGCCCGTGATGCGGACCAAGTCACCTGTTCGGAAGGCATTGCCGGTTGCCGTTGTTACCACAATCGGACTGGCATTGGTTGCATTGTCGATGTTTTCAGAGCCCAGCAAATAGACTGGTAAATCCATTTCGGTCCACGTTGCACCTTCGTCGTCACTGAAGCCGATGTAGTTGGAACGACCATTCTGAAGCACACCGACAAAGACGCGTCCTGTCGCCGCAACCGTCATCTCCGCATTATTATTGCCACCACCGGTGAAGGCGGATGATAGGGATGCGTCCGTGGAAACATCGATCCATGTGTCTCCAAGATCGGGCGTTCGGTACAGTCCAACTCCCGATACCGAGACATAGAATTGATTGGCGTCCGATGGATCGCCGACTAAATCAAAGGTCGAGCCAACAGGAAGTCCGTTTGTTCCAGAGAGCAGTTGAAACGAGACTCCGTCATCCTCACTGCGGTAGACACCGTTGTTGTTGGAACTCACCAAAATGGTGGAACCCCGTGGCCCAACTCCCGAGACGTTGGCACCTTGTAAACTTGCCGCGGCGGTGCCGCCGAGCGATTCCCAGGAATCCCCGCCATCGGTCGTGCGAATCAACCCCGTTCGATCACCGCCATTGCCCAAGAAGCTACTGTAGCGGCCCACGCCTACCACAATCGTATCGTTGGTCGGATCGGTCGGATCAAACTCGAGAGCACCGGTTGAAAGCGACCGAAACTGATCGATCATCGGTTCATAGGTTGGGTTTGCTGCCGTGAAGTTATTGGTGCGCCAGACTCCCCCATTCGTCCCGCCCAAGAAAGCGATGTCGGAATCGGTGGGGTGCAACGCGACCGTATGTATCGCTCCCACGACGGGATCATCTCCTGGACCGGTGCTCGCAATTTGCTCGACCTGACCATTGATACTTGGCGAGGGACCTTGAGGAGTCCAATCAACCAATCCCGCAAAATCGACAGCTAAGAGACGCCTTTCTTCTAGGGACTCCAACATGAGTTGGCGTCGCTGCATGCCTCGGTTCCGAATAAGCAAGGTCACCCTGCGATTTTGCCGTCTTGCTGCCATCATTGTGTCGCTCCAAGGTGAGTTGGCTCAGCGCAGCCGACTGGCTCCGTCATCGGATTGCCTCATTCAGTCATTGACGCTCTGAGTGAAACGGGACCTAGCAACCACTGGGCCGCCGAGGAGAGTGGGGCGCCCTGCAGGGCTAACCCGGGACGGCGCTTATACTTAGTAAGCAAGATCGATGTCGCAACGCGCATGACAACTGCTGTTGCAACGGCACAAAATGTCCCGAAACTGGTGCTTTAAGAGCCAATCGAGATAGGTCTAAAAAAGTCCATCTGGTTTGAGAAGTCCGTACTTCTTCATCTTTCTCGCCAGCAGGTGGCGATCAACGTTCAGTAATCTCGCGGCAGCACTTTGGTTGAAGCCAACCATTCTCAACGTCTTGACGATGTGCTCAGATTCCACCTCTGCCAAGGTTGACCATGACACGTCGTCGTCGGCATCGACCGGAGCGATCGGAGCGATCGGAGCGATCGGTTGCGGTACGCGGGGATGATCGACGCCGGACAGCATGGGATCGATGCGGAGTGACTCAGGTCGAATCAAGGTATCGCTCGAGAAAACGGTTGCTCTTTCCAAAACGTTCTGCAGTTCGCGCACGTTTCCAGGCCAGTCATGAGCGTGGAGTTTCGCGAGGCTCTCAGCGGTGAGTGGTTTGATGGAACAACCGCTGTCATCGGCCAGTTTGGCGAGTATGTGGGAGGAGAGAACCTCAATGTCTTCCTTGTGATCGCGGAGAGGTAACGCCTCCAGCGAAATCACTCGCAACCGGTATAGCAGATCAATCCGAAAACGTTGTCGTGCCGTTTCGCGGTCGAGATCTCGATTGGTTGCTGCGATCACTCGGACGTCGACGGGTATTTCACGGTGACTGCCGACCGGAACCACGCAGCGTTCCTGCAGGACGCGCAACAGCATCGCTTGGCAATGGGAATCAAGTTCGCCGATTTCATCCAGAAAAATCGTTCCGCCCTGGGCGGCGCGAAAGCAGCCTAGCGATTCGCGGTCGGCGCCCGTGAACGCGCCTCGAACGTGCCCAAACAGTTGGCTGGGACACAGCGGACCGGCGATCGATGCGCAGTCAATCGGGACAAACGGACGATCACCGCGTGAGCTCTCCTCATGTAACTGTCTCGCTATCAGTTCCTTGCCTGAACCGGTCGGCCCGGTGACGAGGACGGTGCTGCGCGACGGCGCGGCGACCCTGATTTGTGCCCGAGTACGAGTGGCCCAAGTCGACCGCCCCACGAGAGTCGCAGCCACATGTCGAGGTGGTTGTGCGAGAGTTTTCCGTGATTCTGAAATCATCATTTCGCCGCGTTGGAATGAAACTCAAGCTGGCGCGCAGCGACCCCCACTGCCGAGTGGCCTGTCAGACAGGCTACCGCAGATCAACCATGCAATCAAGAAGATTTCTCAACCGAGTGTTCAACGCTCAATTCTCTTGTGGTGACGCGTGGACGAGAGCCATATCGGTTCAGAATAGCAGGCTCGCGCAGAGCAAGCGGGCGATCACCTCTGAAAAAGATGCTTGACTCCGCTTTCGTCATCTTGTATCGTTGAGTTAACACAAGGGAACAAGATGCTGCTGCACATTACCACCGATGGCCCGCCAATCTATCAACAGATTGTTGAACAGATCCGGTTTCGAATCATTTCCGGTCAGCTCGCAGTTGGTGATGAATTGCCGACCATCCGCGGACTTGCCGAGAGCAGTCGCGTGAACCCGAATACCATCGCGCGTGCCTACCGGGAACTAGAGAACGAGGGGCTGGTCGAGAAACGCCGGACGGTCGGAACCTTTGTCGCTGCCCGCGAGGCAAAGGTGACAGCGGCGGAGCGGCGACGGTTGCTTGCTCCGCACATTGATCGTGTGCTGGTTCAAGCCAAACAGCTTGGGATGCCGCTCGATGACTTATTGAACCAGATGACGCAGCGTAATGCGAAGCTCCACGATGCCCCCGTTTCTACTCCTGCCAAGGAATCCAAATGAGTAATCTTCAGCCTGCGATCGAAATTGATCAGTTGAGTTGTGCATTCCGACGCAGTGAGGCTCTCCATGACATCACGCTCACGATTCCGACCGGATGTGTGTTCGGCATGGTCGGCCTCAATGGGGCCGGCAAAACGACCTTGATCCGCCATCTTATCGGCGGTTTGCGACCGCAGTCCGGGCGTGTTCGCGTGCTTGGCGAAGACCCAACGCGGACACCGGAAAGCGTGATGCAGCGTATCGGATACGTCGCCGAAGAGGATGTCTTGCCGCGTTGGATGCGGGTCGGCGAGCTAATTGAATTCATGCGTGCTTTGTATCGCAACTGGGACACGCACCTGTGCAACGAGCTGTTACAACAATTCTCGCTCGACCGATCGGCCAAGCTCGCAGATTTGTCCAAGGGTGGCCGCGCTAGGGCTGGGCTGTTAGTGGCCCTGGCTCATCACCCTGCCCTGCTGATTCTCGACGAGCCGAGTTATGGGCTGGATCCGATTGCCCGTCAGGACATTTTGGAGGCGGTCGTGCGGACGGCGTCGGACGAAGGTCGTACGGTGTTGTTTTCCAGTCACTTGCTCGACGAAGTTTCGCGGGTTTGCGACACGGTTGGTGTGATCGGCGGTGGGCGGCTACTCGAAGTGATCCCCACGGAGGATTTGTCGCACCGATACTCGGAAGTAGTTTGCGAACTGACTGTGGAGGAACGTTCCAAGGTTGAGCTGCCGGGATTCTTCGGCTGGCAGAACCGTGGTCGCGAATGGTCTGTGGCTGTTGATCGGTCGGTTTATCACGACGAGGACGCGGTGCGGACAGCCATCGGTGGACGAGCGATCTGTGAGATCCGCCCCCTCAGTCTCGAACGCTGGTTTGCTGCGCGGGTGATGAATCAAGAGTCGTCGCTACAATCACGGTTTGCTGCCGAAGAGGTGGTCGCATGAACGAAATCCATGCACTGACGATGTACGTTTGGACGCGGTATCGGATCTTTTTGCTGATCCTGGTTCCCGTGCTGGTCCTGTCCGCCATTGCCACGCCGCTGCTAATGGTGAGCGGTGCCCCCCAGTGGCTTTCCGGAACGGTCGTAGGTGGTGGCTACCTTGCGGTACTGATCGCACTGATAGGCTCGATCGTGCTATTCGGATTCTCTCGTCAGGCCAGCTTGCTCGATCCGCGGAGCAATTACGACGAGTGGTTGATGCGCCTGCCAATTTCCAATTGGAAACTCGCGATCATCCCGGCAGGATTGATGACATGTTGGATTATGACGATCTGGACATGCACGGTCATTGTCATTCGTTTACTCGGTGGCCTGCATATCCCAATTCTCACGCAGTCGCTTGGTATGTCTGCGTGTGCAATCTTCGGCTGTTCTCTGGTGTGGATGCCCTTTCACACCGGCTGGCTGCGAATTGCGCTGGTTATCGTCTGTCTGCCATTGTTATGCTTCGTCGGCCTGGGAGCGATCGTCGTATCTATTGAATCTCCGACATGGACGCCTTGGGCGGTCGCTGGCATCGTGAGCTGCTACATCGCCTCGCTCGCCTTTGCGTTCTACAGTGTGAAGTTCGCGCGGATGTCGAGATTTCAGCAAACCACGTTGGACCCGGCGGTCGCAGCGAGCCAACCCGCAGCGGCGTCGGTCGTGCGATCATTCGCAGGCTGGCCCGACGCACTGAAATGGTACGATGGCAGACGTTCACAGGTGAGCAAGCTGCGGCAATTTTTGGCGATTTCGCCCATCGTTGTTATTCTGATTTGGGTTGTTCCGCTCTCTGCGGCAAGTGCGATCATAACGCTGGTCTTTGTGGCTGCAATTCTCGGTGGCGTGGTGTTGGCGAGGATTGAGCCGACCGTGTGGGGAGCCCGCAGCTCGCTGCCGAGTTATCTGATTGTCAGCCCGCTTCCGTCGCGGACGATGGCCTTCGTCCGTCTCCGTGCGTATGCGACCGAATACATTGGCCTGATGTTCGTTATGACGCTTTTGTGCCTATCCTGCTTTGTCTGGCAGAGCAACCGAGAGACAGCGTCTCAGTGGTGGTCGAGTTTCGCTGCAGCAGACGCTGCACCACTAACGCCATTGCGAATTATCGCGGCGCTCTATCTTGCCATTTTAGTGACCATGCTGGGATCCTCTCTGCGCCATGTGTGCGTTCAACTGCGCGGACGACAAATGATCGTTGTGTTGCTGATGGTTGCGTGCTGCGTCGCCCTGATCAGTCCCCTGCTTGGTTTCTTGGGCTGGTTTCTGCAGCAAAGGGACTGGGCGTATGTCAGTAGCGTAGCGGAGGATTGGTTTCAGCGAACTTACCAACTTTTTTACGTCGCCATCGTCACTAAACTGATTTTTAACTCAGGCGTGGTCTGGGTGGCAAGCAAGTGCATGTTTTCTTGGCGTGAGATCTCAGCAGTGCTCGTGGGGTGGAGTTCCGTAGTCGTTGCTTGCTCGCTTATTTGGTATGCCCTCTGGCCACTTGGCGGTATACAGTTCGTGACGGTATTGATGGCGACGTTGCTCGCCATCCCGCTGTCGGTTTGGTTTGCCGGGCCGCTCGCCGTCCAAGCCAATCGCCACTTTCGAGTGGCGAGGTGATTGAACATGTAAGACAGGCTTCCTGCCTGCTTATACGACCATGACCGGCTGGAAGCCTGTCCTGCGTAAACGCCGAGCGACAATTTGCCGGGTTGGTGGGATTGCTAAAACGGCTATCATGGCGGATGTCGAAGTCGTCTCCCTCTTCCACATCACCCAGAACGCACTCATGCAAGGTATTGTCTCGGTTCTCGGTCGCATCCTGATCGCTGCAATTTTTTTGCTGAGTGCGGTGGGGAATAAAGTCCCTAATTTCAACAAGGTCGCTGAGCACATGGCGGCTGAAGGCGTCCCGAGTCCCAGAGTCCTGCTGGCGGGCGCGATCGTGTTTCTGATCGCCGGTTCTCTGTCGCTAATCGCTGGATACAAAGCCCGGTGGGGAGCGACGCTGTTGCTCGTCTTCCTGATTCTGGCCTCCTATTACTTTCACGATTTTTGGACCTTGGAAGGTGCGGAGCGACAGGCACAGACGATCCAGTTCATGAAAAACCTGGCGCTGATGGGCACGATGTTGTTCGTGATCGGCAACGGATCGGGAGCCTTCAGTCTCGACAATCGCGAGCGAGCTGAGGGAAAAAAACACCGCAAGGGCGATTTCTAGAATGCCGCTCATTCGAATGAGTTCAATGCGAAGCCCAGTATGATTTGGATCGTCGCTTACATCAGCTCGGTGGTTGGCGCGTTCTTGACAATCATCGCGATGACGATCATTCGCCACCGCGACCGGCATAGCGTCGGCAAAGTCGGCTGGATGGGTCTGGTTCTGCTGTCACCACCGGTCGGTCTGATTTTATTTTTGTGGCTCGGTGGTCGCAAAATTTCGGCTGAGCATGAGTCGCGAGATATCGTCGACATGCCGCGCCAGCCTGAATCGGACGACCAGCCGGACACACCGCTCGAGCGGATGCTGCTGTCGCGTCAACTCTGTCCTCCCACAGAGAAGAACCGTGTCCGCATATTGACTGACGTGCGAGATGTCCGTCAGGCGTTCCTGGACCTGATCGAGAGTGGCAAGGAGGCGATCTACATCACAACGTTCATACTCGATGACAAGCAAACCAGCGACCTGATCATTGATCGTCTGTGTGAAAAGGCTCGTTCGGGTGTGCAGGTGCGGTTGCTCGTCGACGGCTTTGGGTCGTTTATTCTGCCCGAAGAACTCTTACAAAAGTTGCGAGATGCCGGCGGACGAGCGGTCCGGTTCAAAGCCATGTCGCAGCTCTCGAGATTGGCCTATCTGAATTTTCGCAACCACCGCAAGCTCGCCGTTTGCGATGGCCAGCGAGCGATCCTCGGGGGTGCTAATATTGTCGAAGATGAAATGACTGATGGCGACGACGAGGGTACATGGATTGATCTGAGTTTGTGGATCGAAGGGCCAGCGGTGCCACAGTTGCAAGCCGTGTTCTGCAGCGATTGGAACTTTGAAACTGAGGAACAGCTACCGCCGGCGAAGTTGGAGGATGCCGAGGCAATCGAAGACGAGCAGACTTCGCGACTAACGGTGATGCCTATCGGTCCGGACGGCCCAGACGAAATCCTGGATGATTTCTGGCAGTTCGTGATTCACCATGCGGAACAACGGATTTGGATCTGCACGCCGTATTGTGTTCCACCGCCAGCCGCCATGCGAGCTCTCGAGCTCGCCTGCGGCCGCGGTGTTGATGTTCGCATTATGGTGCCCCAAGTCAGCGATTTGAGGCCCGTGGACTATGCCCGGTACGACTATTTCCGCGACTTGGTGGAGATGGGCGGCCGGGTTTTCCGCTATGGCGGAGGCATGGTGCATGCCAAGCTTGGTATCGTCGATGACATGACAGCGCTGGTCGGCTCAGCGAATTTCGACGTCCGCTCTTTCTTTCTCAATTATGAGCTTTCCGTCGTCGTCCACGACCAACCCACAATCGAGCGACTGAGCGACTGGTACGCGGACTTGATGGATAAGTGCGATGAAGGTGTCACGGATCAATCAACCTTCCGAGCCGCCATGGCTACCGCCGTGCGGTTGTTTGCGTCGGAATTGTAACCCAGCATGACTGCTATCTGAAAGAATAATATCGATCTTCCGATGCGAGGACATGGGATCACTTCACTCGAGGTTTCCGCGATTCATCTTGGCAAACTAGGTGTGAACTCGCCATGCCTCGCTGTACAATGAGTTGTTGATCGAAATCACGAGAACAGAAACAACTGAGACTCCAGTCAACGCAGGAGGACCAATGATGAGTACTGCTGAGCGCTCTGAATTCACCACCGTCGACGAGTATCTGGCAGCTGAGGAATTATCGGACACCAAGAGCGAGTACATTGACGGCTGGGTGCGCGCGATATCGGGAGCGACGGTGCGTCATAATGTAGTGAAGATGAATTGTGGGCTAACCATTGGCAGTTTACTCAAAGGCAAGCCTTGCCGACCCTTTGACTCCGACATGAAACTCCGCATCACGCATCGGAATTCGAAGCGGTTCTATTACCCTGATCTTCAGGTCATTTGTAAAAGCAACGCTCCTACCGATATATTCCAGGACGAACCCATTTTGATCATCGAAGTCTTGTCACCATCGACCCGTGCCTACGACTTGGATGAAAAACTCAATGCCTACCTGAGGATCTCGTCACTGGAATGCTACGTCATCCTGGAACAGCACATCCCGTTCGCCATCGTCATGCGGCGAACCAAAGACGGTTTCTTGCGAGAAACCTACGAGGGGATCGACACCAAGATTGACTTCCCGTTCATTAACTGCACCTTACCGATGAGTGACGCCTACGACGGTGTCGAATTCACCGCCAGCGGCGTACAAGAAACCGAAGAGGCCTACGACGCGGCGCGAAATGAGTGATGCAGAGAGAGGCAAGGGAGACACAGCAAGCGGGCGAGAGGGTGAAAGATGCGGTAGATCAAAGCACGCGGCATTGGAACTCGATCGTGACGCTGTCGCCGACGGCGAGCTCTTCCTGCAAACGCCAGATCAATTGCGATGACTCGGCTTGGTTGCGTTTGGTTTCGAACTCAGCATCGACGCTCGCCGATTGACTGTCGGCTACGTATTCGAGCCGTGTGACGAGATTGTCGGTCACGACGACACCCGAGACCGCCGAGTCGCCCACGTTCTGCAATCGCAACGTGAATGTCACAGTGTCTCCAATCGGAGCATCTTTCTTGTCGGCGAGTTTGATCAGGTTGAGCCGTCCAGGGCCTGGGAAGTCGTAGACGACCAAGGCATCGACCTTTTGATCGCGTGTCAGCACGGGTGGTGCGAGATCTTCAATCGCGACCTCGACACTTTCGTCCAACGTCCAGATCGTGGCGGCGACCGCGTACCGCTCCAGCAGAGCCAATAACGATTCGTCAAGTTCCGAGATGCCAACGTTCTGAATGCCCGCGAGCACCGTACGTACATCGATGGATTGAACCGGTTGTTGGATATTTTCGATCCGAATGCCGCGATTGCGATCGCGCATCGAGTCGATCCGGCGGGTGAATTCTTCCTGGCCGACCTCAATCGAATCGGTCATGACCAGACCGGGAAGATCGTAATTGACGTCTTGCGGTCCGACGGGACGCGTGGTGCCAGCGACAGCGATGGCGCCGTCGCCTTGGATCGCGCCAGTGATTCGCCGCACATTACCAAATCGAGGTGCGTACACACAAACTTGATTCGATGCTGTGAATTCAATGTCGCCAGCCTCAGTGGTGTAGTGCGTCACGGTATCTTGGGGCTGCAAGCCGCGGATTTGATCATCGCGAGTCAGCACGGCGTGGGGTGGTTGATCGCCGCCATCGCACAGGAACTCTTGCGGATCATACTGCCATGGTTGCGGGACAAGTGGCATCACATAGCCGTAGGGTGTCGCATTGCATCCTCCGGCGCAGGGACCATAGGTGCAGCCGCAATCATTGCTTGCGCAGACGTCGTCACCCACGTGGACGGATTTGCGAAAGCCTACCTGAGCGATTTCGCTGCTCGCCTGCGGGTGTGGTTGAACCGCTGTGACAGCTGGGCTGGCGACAGGAGTCCCCCTGGCGACCGGCGCCTTGCTACCGGGTGCAGACGCTAGGTTTCCCGTGGGCACTCCGGTGCAGCCGCTGGCAAGGCAGGCCAAACACAGCAGTGCGAGGAAGTGCGTGGATGAGTGAGTCGCTTGGGAGGACTTCAATGTTTCGGCGATGTCGATCATGGCTGTGGCTTGAAAATAGGTGCCCAGGAAGGGTGACCGAAGAAGAATTGAGCTTGCAGGATCTCGGCCCGTGGGGGCGCGAGGGAACCGATTCGCAGAATCGCGACCGTACGCCCACGCAAATCCGCGATTTCCAATGGATCTTGATATTCCGGCACATCCATTGCGGTCGGTCCGTTGGGACCTTGCGGAAGAGGAGTGGCGGTTTGAGGGTCTTCCAAGTAAATCACGCGGGTGACCAAGCGACCTTCGAGTGCCGCCAGGATGTCATCTTCGTCGAGGTTGATCGGAATCGGATAGGAGGTCGCTAATCCTGGCGGTGGATACGTCCGATCCACCATCTCGATCGTTGGATACAGTTCGGCGCCCGCTTGAAACGGGATGCCTGTGACTCGAAAACGATAGACTTGGCCAATCATCAGGCCGGCCATCAAGTTGGATTCGCCCTCGCCGAAAGATCCATACTGAGCTAGCGAAAAACGCACGCCCCGGGGGCCGTGGAATTCGACAGGTTGATAGTAGGTGGGAGGCGGTTGTTGACGACCCATGTGCTGGCGGGTCGATGCAATCACGCCGGCGGGCATGTCTCCGGTTAACAGCGGATGTCCGCCGGGAGGACCGAGGAAGTCCTGCGGATCAGCGGCCTGCAAGAGGGACGCGACCAAGGAGATGATCAACAACGGGAGGACGGATCGAATGGTCATTGCTAGATCGTTTCGTGTCGGGTACCGATTCAAATTCATCCGAAAGTCTGGCCGTAGGATGGGACCTTTGTCCCGTCGGAGACCCATTGGCTCGCTCGGGACTATTGTCCCCAGCTACACAAAAGCGAAGCGGACTGTAGGAGTCCGCTTCGCTCGGTTGTTAGTCACCGCGACTAGTAGACGCGTTGGCTTTTTTGGTCGTACAGCGGTCGAGCGTTGGGGACACCGGGATGGATGTTCTGCTCGGTGACCTTGATCCGACTGACCGGGTTGGGATAGCTCATACCAGGTTGCTGACGAACATCGATTTTCACGTTGCTGACAGGTTGAGGCATGTGCATCGCAGTGTGGTTGCGAATCGTGTGACTCTTCAGACCCGCGGGAGCACCCAATGGGATGTGGGGTGGTCCAGGCAATCCAATGGGCGTGCCGGTGTAGGGCATGCCGTATTGGGGTGCGTTGACGCCAGCGACCATGCCTGGCAGGCTCGGTGGGGCACCGACTTTGCCAGCACCCGGTCCGCCGCCACAACCATCGGTCATAGCCGGAGCGAATGGTGAGGGTAGTCCGGTGATCGGTGGTCCCATCATGCCGCTGTTTGCGACGCCGACCATGTTGCCGCCTGCCATCTCGATGTCTTTGTCGCCGAGGCGGATAATTGCCAGGATGCTACCACGACGATCGGCTTCCACGATCGGATCGATGCCTGGATCAAGCCGCGTGCTGACGAGCGTATCGATGCCTGCAATCGCCGGTCCTTGGAATTCGGGATCGGGAAGGTAGATGACTTTGGTGACGAAGTTGCCTGTGAGGACTTGGTCAAAATCCTCTTCACTGAACTGGAGTGGCACTGAGTTATGTGCCAGGTAGGCACCGGTGCGTGGATTGGCATAGGCCAATTCGACGGTTGGATACAGTTCCACGCCGGGGCGGCTGGGGATATTCGTCAATTTCAGACGGTACAAGCCACCTTGTGGGAAGTTTTGGCGGGCAGGCACGACGAGCGGCTCGCTGTCGAACAATCCCGATCCGCTCACGTCGTAGCGGACGTGCATCCCGTCTGGGCTGCCGAAGGTGACCTGGGCGGTGCTGATCATACCGGACATTCCGGAGGTCATCATCACGCCGCCACCCGGCGGAATGAATTGCCCGCTGCCGCCGCCAGTCAAGCAGTTCGAGCCGGCGGGACCACCCACTGCTCCGTGACCGCCACAAGCACAATCAGCTCCGCTGCCGGGCGAAGGCCCGTCCTGGAGCATTCTGCGGAATCCAGCGGTTTGGACGTCGACTTGATCGTAGCCAACCTGCGAGATTTCCGGATTCGTCTTTTCGGCGGATGTTTCCGCGATGAGCTTGCCGCTGGCCTTCTCACTGCTGGCGAGTGCCGCAGCAGCGGGGGCCGCTGTTTCTGCGGCTCCCATCATGGGATTGTAGGCTTGAGGCCCGAGTACGCCGGGTCCGGGGCCGCCCACGCCAGGTCCGGGCTGCATCATACGCTGCTCCGGTGGCATGTTGTGGCGAACCGGCACACACCCGGTGGCGATGAACGCCGTGGTCGCCGTGAGCGCCAAATGAGTGACGATTCGTTTCATGTTTTCCCCCGTCATGGGTCGCTGGGTTCGAGTTTCCGGCAATTCGATCGTGAATTGCTCTGCGGAAGTCGAACGGGTGGTGATTCGCCTGAAGACGAATCGGGATCGAATGGGATGGACTTGGACGACGGACGATCTTTACGATCACGTCGCCACTCGCTCTGAATCCGCTCTCGGACCCGTCGCTATGGGGTTGCATCGGCAATTCGAGCCCCGAATCTTTGCTAAAATCGTCACAACCTGCATATGAAGATTGATTCCTACCACCGCATCGCCTTTTTGCGGCGCTGTTTCGACGGTTTGTCGCTCACGTCAGGCATTCCTTGCACGACTTACCCAGCGGTGCTGCTGGCCTTGGTGTGGGCGAGCGTGTTGGTCGGCGGAGTGGCTCCCTCGGCAGTTGGCCAAACGCCGCCAACTCTTCAAAATCCATCGGCATCTCATCGCCCTGAGCCTCCGCAGGCGACCGAGCCCGCCCGCCGCCTGCTGGCGCGGGTGATCGAGCAAATTGCTCTCGGTCCCGCTTTTGACGCGAAAATTCGTCAACGAGTCCGCGTAGGTGATCGCGAAGTCATCGGCGTGGGGACCTATGAGCAGGCCGGCGACGGCAGCGGTTGGTTCAATCTCCAAGTCGCCATGCACGATGGAGACGGCAAACATACCTTGCAACAGATCAGCGACGGGCGGCTGGCGTGGACCCGCGAACAGATTGGCGAAGAAGTCACCCTGCAACGCGTCGACGTGGGGCGTTTGGATCAATGGGTCCAAGGCGCGGTGGCTCCCGTCTACCATCAAGACACTGCGGCAGACGAACCCATCGCGAATCATCTACCCCCCAGCGTACGAGTGGGTGCCTGGACGGAAATGCTCGAACGAATCGCAACCGACCATGATCTCACGCTGGCTTCGGGCAGACTCGAACAACGAGAGGTTTGGATTGTCCGTGGGAAATTACGAGCCGATATTCGGGAGCAGCGACTCACGGATTTTGGCACAGAGACCTGGCCCGAGCTATGTCCCACCGAAGTAGTTGTGGCGATCGCCAAGTCGGCCTCGGTCGAAAACGGCTTCGGTCGCGGACTGCCGCTCCGCATCGAATTCTGGAGCGATCCCGCCCATGCGACTACTACGCTCGCTGATTCGGATGACGATTTGGATGTCACCACTACAGCAGAAGCAGAAGATACTGCAGTTGCTGCTTCCACTGTTCCCGCTCATCTCATCAGTGTGATTGAGCTATATTCCATTCGTCCTATTTCGTCGCCACCGATCGGCCGGTTTCGATTCGAAAACCAAGACATGGAAGTGAATTTCACCAACGATACCAGTCGCTACTTATCGCGGTATGGAATTCATATCACCGAACGTCAAAGTCGCATGCTGCGGCGCTAAGTAGGCCTGACGAAGGATGTTCGTTGTCCACGCGATCCCATGCCTGATGCCGAAAGACTTTTCGACGTTCAAAAGAAGCGATCAAACATGAGCAAAGTGAATTGGATGTCGTGGGCTGAATTGGTGCGTCTGCCTAATACGTTCACGATCATCGCCGACATCTCAGCTGCTTTTCTACTCGTTCTCGGGGGCAGCGGTTGGTACACCGGTGCGCTGGGGCGTGTTGCAAGCGACAGTGATCAGCGAGATATTTGGATCGTGCTGGGACTGACCTTAGTATCGGCGGTTTCGCTGTACTGGGCAGGCATGATTCTCAACGACGTCTTCGATTTGCGGCGTGACGTGCGAGCCCGCCGTGGACGACCACTTGCCCGCCGCGCGATCTCGGTACGCAGCGCACAGTGTGCCGGATGGGGGCTGCTCGTCTGCGGGGTGATACCCCCAATTGCTGTGGGGATTTGCTGTGATAGCCGCATCGGCTGGGTGCCTGCGGTCGTTGCGGTGATCCTGAGCATCTGCATCGTTTTGTACGACGGGCCGTTGAAGCGAACGCCATTGGCACCGCTGTTAATGGGCGCCTGTCGGACGCTGAGTTTTTCACTTGGTGCGGCGTCAGCGAGCGCGGTGTTGTCGAAATTTGTCAGTGAAGAGACGTTGGCCTCACTCCAAAGCATAGCATTGGGGGATCCACTGGCCTGGGGATTCACGCCCGTGGTCTGTGCGTTCGCGATGGGGATGGGAATGTATATCGCTGGTCTGACTACATTCGGTCGCCGTGAGGCGGTGGGGGATCGCACGATCCATCTACCAGTCGGATTGGTGATGATGGCCGTCGGGGCGGTCATGCTCGCTTTCGCGCCACGGACGGCGGCCTGGTCGTCGATCGGAGAGGGCAATGCTTGGGAAGACGCGTGGCGCATCGACCCTGTCGTTATCTTTCCCGCGGCCATTCTATTGATGCTCGCAACGGCGCTGCTACGCGGATTCGCCGCCGCGAGAAATCCCTCGCCTCAGCGGATCGGTGCAACGATTGGTTCGGGATTAATGGCCATCATCCCACTGGCGGCGACGATCACGATGCTTGCGGTGGGAGCAAACATTGCTGTGCTGATCTTTGCCCTGCTCATCCCATCGCGTCTGCTGGCGTCCCGGTTTCGGATGACCTGAGCGAATTCAAATGGAGAGACGATGTTTGACGGGCTGTCGACTCACTCGTTCCAAGCGGTAAGTTGGAAGTTGCGTTTCTCTGAGTGTCATCAGCCCCAGGAATGTTCTCACCATCGCGAACTCGCCTGCTTGGCGGTGACAAAGCTCTCGAGCTGCCAAGTTTTTAACCGCGGTAAAAGTCGATCCAGTGCAGTGAGAGTTCTGGCGGATTGCCCTCAAATAGAGCTTTGGGAAGCCGGATTTCAAAGTATCCCTGCTTGTTGGGGATTTCTTTCGTCTGCTTCCCCTGGGAATCTCGTCGTTTAATGGGCATCCAGTATCGACTCTCTGTGTTGAGTTGGACGTCTTCCTGATCGTTCTTCCAACTCCGGATACGTGGTGTTGCGGGATGGCTGGAAACGGAGGCGTGGAGCGTGTCGGTGCCGTTGGAGACCCGCCAGCTCTCAAGGCCACTGACGTGCAACTGAATGACGATCTGGTCTGGCCATGACTCATCGCGCCGCTCAATCGTCGCTCGGCCGATGCCCCGTGTGCTGCGAATCGCGACAACCGCGCGTTTGCCGTTCGAGGTCACTTCGGCCGTGTCGCCGTCAACGGGCAACGTGATATCCCACTGGAGAGCATCGTCGTTGCCATTCGCCACGGTCCCGCATGCTGCGAGCATGGTGAGCGATGCGAAAACCATCGTGCGTGCAAACTGAATCATGATGGCTTCGTGGCTGCAAGGAAACCGCGGTCACCTACCGTGTCTTGGTAGGGATGCATCTCAAAGCCGTGAGGGCGTAGGAAATCGCGATATTCTGTCACGCTGTAGCATTTGCCCTGAGTAATATTCATCAACAGCGATGAATACTCTGCGACGGGGAGCGGACCAGTTTTTTCAGCGTTGATGATGGCCCCATGAATGATGATCAACCCGCCTGGTGGCAGCACCGCGACCGCTCGGTCGACAATCGACTGTGCTTCGGCGATATCCCAATCATGAAGCAGATTGGATAGCAGGATTACGTCGGCAATGTCTGGCCAGGGATCGCTGAACATGTCCGCCGACGCAACGCTGATTTTGTCACTCAAACCATTTCGCTCAATTTCGCGGCGTGCGATGGCGTCCACCGGCGCCTGTTCGAGCACAGTGGCGCGCAAATGGGGATGTCTCGCCACCATCGTCGAGCTGTAGATTCCCGATCCACCGCCCACGTCGAGCACATGCGTGCGATCTTTCACATAGGGCGTGACTGCTTCGGCGAGATGTTGACCAAACGCGATGCCACGACAGTTCATGAGATCGGTGAAACTGTTGGCGAACGTTTCGTCCTTCATCGATTCGTGCCAGTCAGCACCGTCCGATTTAGCCTGCCAATTTGCGGGTTTGCCTGTTCTCAAAACGGTAACAAAGTCTTTCAGTACCGCCGAGTCAGCAATGGGACGGTAGTACGGTCCGAGAAACCAAGGGCTGTCCTTGGTCAGGTATTCCCGACCAACGTCCGTCAGGTGGTTGCCACCATTGGGGGCGGTTGCAATCAAGCCGCTGGCTCTGCAGAGTGTCATCAGCACGTCGGCAGGACGTGGTTGCCAATCGAAATGCTGACAGAGCTCCGTGAAGGAAACCTCTGGATGCTGCTCGAGATAGCTAAAGAGATCAAACTCCAGGATTGCTGCGGCGATGAGGTCGGCCGCGTATTGTCGATCACGAAAACGCAGGATCGTGGCGGGCTCGGTGGTCGGACGCTGGGCCAGATGGGTGTTCGACAATCGTCATTCTCGCGATGGCGTGAGGCGGGGGAGTTGAGCTTAGAGAATAACCGTGGAGCGGTGGTTTTTTAAGTGCCCGCCTACCCTGGCAGGGTCGCCGCTAATACGTCCACCTAAACAGACGTAACTCGGTGGGTGGGTTCCGGGCGTCCAGGACGGAAAGCTTCGATCTGCTCGATTTTTATCCTCGCGTCAAGTTTCTCGGCGACCTTCGTGAGTACCGATTCAATGAGCGGACGGAGTGACTCGGGGGCCAAGCAAACGCGTGCATTGACGACCATTTTGACTTCGTCTGCCGAGCTCTCACTGGCCACTGACAACATCGGCTCAGTATCGCTGCTGACGAGGTTGACAACGCTCACACTGCTCGCTGATGAGCAGAGAATTTTCAGGTGGGCGGGCTCGGCACCGATCTCCGCTAGTTCGCTACGGATCGTTTGGAGTGCTAGCATCGCGAGGTCATCGATCACGATGTTTTCTTGGGCGTTAAAACTGGCCGTGGCGTTGAGCCAGCCCAGTTCCGCTTCGCCTTCGGCATACACGTCGTAGTCGACCTCCATCAGGTGGTTTCGAGGTGCTGCCGAAGCTCGCAGGGCTGCGTAGAGTCGATCGAGATTTTCTCCGGTGCGCGCGGAGATACAGATTACTGTCCGACCGGGGTATTGCTCGTCGATGTGGTTTCGGAGCAGCTGGACTTGTTCGTCGCTGAGCTCATCAATCCGATTGATCAACACAAGTTCAGATTCTTCGAGTTGTTTGCGAAAGATGTATTCAGCCTTCGGCGAAAATCCGGCCTGCCCGCCGGAGAGAATTCGCAATGCGTGGCTGGGTTTGAGCACCACTGCGTAGGGGCTGTGGTCGAATTGCTCACCGAGCCGCTGCATCATCGGCAGTGCGATCGTCGCGACCAGGTCGGTACAGCTTCCAACCGGTTCGGCCAGCACCACGTCTGGGCGTTGGCGAGTTTCAAATTCCGCCATCGCATCGGTCAGACCATTGAAGTTGCAGCAGAAGCAGGAGCCGGCGACCTCATTGACTTCCAACCCCTCACTGCGGAGTAACTCCGTATCGACCAATCCCGCAGCCTGGTCGTTGGTGACGATGCAGACATGCTTTCCTTCGGCTTGGAATTTCCTCGCCAGTTTCGAGATCAGGGTGGTCTTTCCCGCGCCGAGAAATCCACCGATCATGATAAATTTGATTGGGTTTGACATGCGGCGAGTTATGCTCAGCGAGTGTGGAGTGCAGGCGAATGGAGCCTGCAGTCTAGCAGGACATTCTAACGAACGCCAGAATGTCCGGAAGGGTCGGAGATACGTAGGATGGGACCATTGTCCCGTCCGTGACCGTCGCGTGTTCCCCGGGAAATGGTCCCTAGCTACGCCCTAGGAGCCACTGCCCCGCCGTGATGATGTCAGGTACGTGTATCCCGCCAAAGCCTGCTCGTACGCAGCGACGGTTTGTCCGGCTTGCTGGTGGTTGATTCGTCCACTGTCAATTGCGTTTTCGACCGCCTCCTGAATTGCTTCGACCAGTTCTCGTCCCTCGTACTGGACGTAGCTGAGGACTTCCGAGACGGTGTCACCTTTGACAATGGATCGAATCTTCGTCACGTCGCCATCGAGTTCGACATGGACGGCGTGAGTGTCTCCGAAGAGGTTATGCAGATCGCCCAGGATTTCTTGGTAGGCACCGACCATGAACACGGCGAGCTGGTACGGTTCGCCCACTCGCAGTGGGTGCAGCATCAGCGTTTGCGTGCGATGTCCATCACCGACGAACGAGTCAATTTTGCCGTCGCTGTCACAGGTGATGTCACCGAGCACCGCGTGGCGGGTGGGCCGTTCGAGCAACCGATGAATCGGCATGATGGGAAACAGTTGGTCGATCGCCCAGGAATCGGGCATGGACTGGAACAGTGAGAAGTTTGCGAAGTAAATATCGGAGAGCATGCGATCGAGATCACATAGATCTTCGGGAATTTCGTCCAGTTCCGCCGCGAAATCGCGAGCCCGATGACAGATGGCAAAATACAGCGTTTCTGCGGCAACGCGTTGTTCCAACGGCAGATACCCACCGCTGAACAGGTTCATGCACAGATCGAGCGCAACTTGGGCGTCGTGAAACGTCTCCAGCATATTGCCAGGGGTCATCAGTTTGTACTGTTCCCAGAGATCATGCACGGGCTGTTCGAATTCGAATGGCGGCCCTGCGGGCTCATCGCTACGAAGCTGGCGTCCGCGAATTTCTTCGCTGAGTGCGTCTTCGCCGAGGTTGTTGTCGTCACCGATTTCGTTGGCTTCGGCAGTCCGAGCGGCTTGCTTCTCATCCGCCGGCACGCGGGCCCAGCTGGGTAAACTCCCCCCGCCCTGAGACGTCACACCGAGCGTTTCCATCACCAAGATGCTGTGTTGCGCTGCCACGGCTCGACCGCTCTCGGATATCAGTTGGGGATGCGGTACGTCTGATTCATCGCACACGCTTTGGACATGGTACACCACGTCATTGGCGTATTCCTGAATCGTGTAGTTCATACTTGATTCGTTGTCCGATTGCGAACCGTCGTAGTCCACCCCGAGGCCGCCGCCGACATCGAGATATCCCATCGCGGCACCACGTTTCTTCAGATCCACGTAGACGCGCGCGGCTTCGAGAATGGCGGACTTCAGCTGGCGGATATTGCCAATCTGGCTACCGACGTGAAAATGCAGTAGTTGGAAACAGTCACCCATGTCCATCTCGATCAGGCGATCGAGTTGAGCCAGCACTTCCGCAACGGTCAAACCGAATTTGCTGCGGTAGCCGCCACTGGCCTGCCAGCGCCCACTGCCACGAGTGGCGAGTTTCACCCGAATTCCAAACGTCGGTCGCACCCCGACCTCGGCGGCAACACGCAGAATTAAATCCAGTTCACTGACCTTTTCGACCACAGGGATTACTGTGCGTCCGAGACGCTGGGCGTGGAGCGCCAGCCGAATGAACTCTTCATCTTTGAAGCCATTGCATACGATGGGCAGTTCCAGAGTGCCCATGGCGACGGCCGCGAGCAGTTCGGGCTTGCTGCCTGCCTCAATGCCAAACCCCAGCTGCCCACCTTCGCTCACGATTTGTTGCACCACTTCACGTTGTTGGTTCACCTTGATGGGAAATACGCAGCGGTATCGATTGCCGTAGTCGTGGTCTTCAATCGCTTTGTGAAAACACGCGGCCAAGCGATGGAGGCGATCGCGAAGAATGCCGTTAAAACGGATCAAGATCGGCAGTTCCAACCCGCGATCGACTAACCGATCGACCAGCTCCTTCAGATCAATCGATTCAGGTTTATTCGGGTCGGGTGAGACGAGAACCGTGCCATTTTCCGAGATGGAAAAATAGCCGTCACCCCAGCGCTCGATCCCATACATCGCCGCTGCATCCTCCACAGCCCAAGACTCGTCGGACGGGGGAGAGGTCATCGCCAAATGTTCGTTCACAGGTATCAAATCCGGGGTGCAGGTGTCGCCCAATGCTCGTAGTTCATCCCAGTCGGGCCGCGGTTCATTATCCACGTACCGCCTGGCACGGCAACGCCGCTAATCATGTTGAGCATCACCGGTGCGGCGATTCAGCCCAAATTAGCATCAGCGGCGATTCTGAAAATGTGAGATGCCTTTGACGAGCAAGCTGACGCCAGTCGATCCACAGAAAATGATGCCAGCGATGGCTTTGAACGGCTTTCGAGCTTCCACTTTCCCCATCAGCACAAGGCAGAGTAAGACGATCAGAGCGATTGCGACGCCAATGAACACGACGCCGCCGACGAGGCACGCGATGGCCCCAACCGTCGAGCCCGATTCCCCACCTGAGGACCGCTGTTGATTGGCCTCCCGCTGAGCTTGCTCGAGGTGGCCACCGGCGGATCGATAGGCGGGTGTGGCTGCCGGGCTGGGGTGGGCGTAGCCGCCGCCCGCATAGGCCGCTGGTGATGGAGAGCTGCTGAATAGGCTGATCAGCCCCCAGATCGCGCCTCCTAACACAATGGGATACATCAAAATTCCGAGGCAGGCGACGGACACGCAGATCGTCGGGACGAGCGCTGCCAAGCAGGTTAGGATGCTCACCCACCGCGGGCCTCCTCGGAGCATCGAGATCGCGCCGCCGAGCACGACGACAAAGTTGATTGCCGCCACGCCAAAGATCACCAGTACCACGGATCGCGTGCCTGCCTGGTCTGGGTTGTCGCTGGCGAGCGTCATGAAAAACTGTGCGACGACAAATAGGAGCGCGAGTGCATTCGGAATGGCAATCAACAGCGATTGCGGCAGGAGTGCCGATTTACCACCGCCGGATATCGAGGAGCGACCGGCCGCGGAGGCGTACGAGGGCGTGGGGGCGGCGTAGGGGTTTTGTCCCAGCGGACTGGGCTGGCTCGCTGCTGAGCGGCCCCCACCGAAACCGGTCGTGGGCGAGGTGGGCAGGTCACCGAACAGGGAGTCACCTGCTGGTGTGGCAGCAGACCGGGGGGCTGGTGCCCGTGGAGCGGTCGGCCGTGGAGCCGCGCGTGGGTTGGTGCTCGGCGACGGGCCGTTGGCTGCAGTTCCGCCCTGCGGCGCTCGCACGGTTAACTTCGTTCCACACTTTGGGCACTGGAACGTGGTTGTTCCCGCCTGGGTGGGCAGCCGCATTGGCACGCTGCATTTGGGGCACCGGGTCGTCCGTGGCTGGGAGCCACCGCTCGATGCCGTCGACTGAGCTGGGGCTTGGCGGGGCGTGGGCTGGGCAGTTGCCGCGGGCCGCGTGGGGGCTCTGCTGGCAGCAGGGGCTGGTCTGGACGACAGGTTCGGAGTCGTATTTGGCGTCGATTTCCGATCGACCAGGTAGACTTCCCGGCATTTAGGACAGCGGACCTGTTTCCCTCTCATCTGATCGGGAATGCTCAGTCGCTGAGCGCACTTGGAGCAAGTTAGAACGAGTGCCATGGGGTCGCTCGCAAGTGGGGGGAAAAGAAATGCCGGTTTATTCTAATCCCCAATGCCGTCGTCGCGTCAAATTGACGCGCAAAAAATGACGATCATCCGAGCGAGGCCCGCGTGGGCGGCTGGCGGGCGTCGCTCCCGTACGCAGCGATCGAGGGCTTCGGCGATCGGTAGAGCTTCTACCGAAATCGCCGGTGAAGAACGGCATTCAAGTTCCGCCGACGCGTTTCGGGGCGAAGGAATATTCGGCTCGGCGGTGTGGCAACAGTGCTCCCCAAAGAGCCAAAAATCAACGTTCTCGGAACAATTCGCTGATCGATTGATCGTGGTGGATTCGCTTAATCGCCTCTGCCAGCAACGGGGCCACCGAGAGCTGGACCAGGTTGGGGAGTAATTTGTCCTCAGAGAGTGGAATCGTGTCGGTCACGGTAATCGAATCAATCGGGGCGTCACGTAGACGCTCAATCGCAGGGCCGCAAAAGATGCCGTGCGTACAAGCGATGTGAATTTCTTTCGCCCCGAACTCGTGCACGAGTCTGGCGGCGCCGCAGATCGATCCCGCCGTGCTGATCATGTCGTCAAACAGCAATGCAATGCGTCCTTTGACGGGCCCGCCAATGATGGTGCTCTGCCGAACCTCGAGCGCGCTGCTGCGCCGTTTATCAACAATGGCAAGTGTCCCACCGAGCCGTTTGCCATGTCCGACGGCACGCTTGATGCTGCCTTCATCAGGGCTGACAACGACGATTTCCTCACCGTCAAAACGACGACTGACGAAGTGATCGTTGATTACCGGAGCGGCATAGAGGTGGTCGACCGGGACGTCAAAGAAGCCTTGGATTTGGGCTGCGTGCAGATCCATCGTGAGCACCCGATCGGCACCAGCACGGGTGATCAGATTGGCGACCAATTTGGCCGTAATGGGCACGCGTCCCTCGTCCTTGCGGTCTTGCCGCGCGTAACCGAAGTATGGGATTACCGCGGTGATGCGTTCGGCGCTGGCTCGTTTACAGCAATCGATCATCGTCAACAGTTCGATCAAGTTATCGTTGACCGGCGGGCATGTCGGCTGCATCAAGAAGACATCGCGACCACGCACGTCTTCATCGAGTTTGCAGTAATTCTCACCGTCAGGGAACTGTCCGAGCGTAATTCGGGCCGGTTTGAGGTGCAGATGTCGGCAGAGTTTCTCAGCGAGTTCGGGATTGCCACGGCCGCTGAAGATTTTGAGTTCACGCATATCCCATCGCTCGCATTGTTTGATCGACCAGTTGAAGTTCAGCAGGGTTGTTGATCGACAAGGATTCGCAGTCCTTGAGGACGGGCAGTGCCTCGACCGGCCGTCCGGCCTCGTAGAGCAGTCGAGCACAGTCGGTGAGATAATATTCACCCTGGGCGTTGTCGTTGCTGAGGTGCTCGAGCGCCCAGATCAGATCCGGAGTGGCGAACAGGTACGTACTCATGTTGACTTCGTTGATTTCCAACTGTTCCGGCGTCGCGTCCTTATGCTCGACAATCCAGGTGAACTGTCCCTCGGAATTTCGCACAATTCGCCCCAGTCCCGTCGGGTCGTCTTTTTTGAGTGTTCCGAGCAGTAGCGCGGGCTGGGTGTTTTCAAAATGGGCGACCAATTTCTGAAGGCTGTCTGCTTGGATTAGCGGCGAGTCGCCAGCAATCACCAGCGTCAGGCCATCGTGTCCGGCAAGATGCTCGCGGCACATCTGCACGGCGTGGCCGGTGCCAAGCTGTTCGTTCTGCTCGGCGAACACGATGTCGCCGTCACCGCGTGCGTTCAATGCGTCGCGGACGGCTTGCTTCTCGTACCCAATGACCACTACTTTTTTACTGAATCCCGCTTCAGAAGCGGCATCGAGCACGAAGTGAATCATCGGGCGGCCGACGACGGGACAGAGCACCTTGGGCAGGTCGCTATTCATGCGTGTTCCCTTGCCAGCAGCCAAAATCACGGCCACGGCAGTTTGGGCGGGAGCGGGGACAGGGTCAGTCATGGGGTGGTCAGTGGGGGGCGGACGAAACGAAAATGCGTGCGTTGGCACTCTGCGGTGTCCAATCGTCCCCTGTCAAGCGGAATCGGGCAACCGGGCTGCCGCGGGAGAGCAGGAAGAAGCGGTTACCGGGTTGATTTGCAGTCGTCGATCGATCGCTTGGCCGACCGCTGTTAGCCCCGGCGAATGGTCTTGCAATGCCGGCGACTGGTCTTGCAATGCTGGCGACTGGTCTTGCGACGCCGCTCACGGGGTTGCTAATCTGAGCGTTGACCCATGCTCCGGGAATGTTTTCTGTTTGAACGAATAAAATACGCTTCAGAAATCGCGATGACCGAGTCGATACTAACTGTGTTCTCACTCATCTGCGCTTGCGAAGTCTCCACTGATTCTGACGGAATGCATCCTGGGACAAGGATTGCGGCGCTGGTAACCGAACCCGAGAATTGTCACTCAGACGAACGAATTTTGCTGGGAAACCAACCTTTTCGTGAGTTCACGAGTCGACTCGGTTGCCGCACAGCCCAATTCCAAAACCGTTTCTGACGAGATTCATATAGTTGTCAATTGTCCACCTGTTTGGCGGGCAAGCACCCACGACGGGTGACAATTGGAGATCGTCAGGTTCCGCTTTCCTCCCAGGGAGCCAGTGAAGATGCAAATTTACGGACCATTTCGACTTTCGACCGCCGCGCCCACGTCATCGGCTGCGAGCACTGCGGCGACCAACCGCAGTACCAATCGACTGGCGACGCCCAACGCTGCAAAAACGTCGGCCGCGCCCGTGGATCAATTGGATTTGTCGTCGACAGCCAAAGCCGCCGCCAGTTCGCCCGCCAACCGGCTCCATGAGAGTTCCGCCGTCGCCGGAGGTGGTGACATTCGCGTTGACCGAGTGGCTGATCTTCGCCGCCAAATTGCTCAAGGCAATTACGATACGCCTGAGAAGATGGATATGGCCTTGGACCGCTTTCTCGACGGCTTTGCCTAACAGCCAGTCAATTGAATTGACATGGCGACTCGGTTGCAATTTGTGAGCCGAGTTCGATCGAGGCACCGGACAAGCCCGGCCGCTTGCGCGTCTGGGCTCACTAGTATGACGGATTCGTCCGCTTGGCTTCTCGGCTCAGTCCTGGAGCGACTCGAACGTTCGCAACTGGTAACCGATCTGCGTGTAATCGAGCAGATTGCACAACGCACGGGCTGCGATCCCAAAACCGTCGGGGCCGCTGAAGCCGCCGAATTGGCCGCCGCCGCGCACATGGGGTTCCAGATCCATGAATACGCCGTCGGCACCGCGGTCGACCATCCGCTGGTGCAGGGTTGGCAAGAATTCACGCAAATCTCTCAGGATCGCTTCATGGGCACTATCGCCACGATCGGCGGGTACAAAGTGGCTAGCTGATTCCTCGTCGACGTGCTCGACGCGGCCACGCAATCCTGGGTCGCTATAATCCTTGATGTGTAGCCAGCCGAGCGATGGTTTCATGGCTTGGTATTCCGCGTAAACCTGATCTGGCGTGAAGCCTTGCATGGCGATATTCGCACCATCGAATATGGTCAACATCGCCGGATGATTCACCTTCGCTGCGATGTCGGCAAGCAGGTGTCCCGTCTGTCCGACTAGATTGGCTTCGACCTCGAGACCAAACGTCAGCCCGCGGGCATCACAGGCTTCGGCAATTTGGCTCAACTGGTCGGCAACGCGGTCGATATGATCTTCGGGAGCGGTGCCTTTGGGATGATAGAACGAGAATCCTCGCAGCAACTTGGCGCCAAACGCTTCCGCACGATCGCAGGCGATCGATACATCCTCACGTAAATATTGGTCAAATGGAACGAACTTGTTGGCCGTCCCGTCATCGATATCGAGCAGTTTGACTTTGCCGATAGGCGAGCCGATGCTGGACACCTTCAGACCGTAATCTGCATGCATTTGCTGCAGCATTTTGATTTCAGTCTCGTCGAGCGCCATCACGTTCTTGATGCCATTGCCGACATCGACGAACCGGATCGAGTAGTATTCCAGTCCAATGGCGGCGAGGGCTGCAAACTGTTCGTTGGCTTGCTTGGAGAGTGCGGACTCGTCAGCGAAACCACTGAGCAAAACGATTGGTGCGGAGTTCATTAAAAGGGACATCCCAAGGTACGGTGATCAGGTGCAACGGCTAGATGGTGATCGCGAATCAATAAGCCACGTTCGCCAGATCTTGGCTAAAATCACGTCGCTGCGTTCGTCAGAAAGTGTAACTTAACCTCTGGCGAGGCTAGCTACATGTGCCGTAACGCGTTTTATTGTCTCGCTGTCGCCTAGTGTGCGATAATATGACCCTGGAGTGAACCCGGCAGCTCGACCTCACGCGCAGAACGCGGCAACCCCTGACTCAGATGAATCTCTTTCAGTTCCAACCCACGTTCACCGTCGACGTTCCGGTGGACCAAGAGAGGGCGATCGCACGATTGAAAACGGCAATTGCGAGCGAGGAGCTGCACGGGTTTGCAGAGTCGGCCGGAATGGTGATCGACTTTAAAATCGCCCCCGCAGAACGTCGGTTCTGGTCACCGCATTTGTCAGCCCAGTGCGGCGAGACAGAGGACGGGGCGAGGATCTTTGCTCGCTTCTCGCCACGGCCAGAAGTTTGGACGATGTTCATCGCGATCTACTTTGTCGTCGCGATCTTGATCTGTTTGGCGATGATAGTTGGTTACGTTCAATGGTCACTCGGGTACGCACCCTGGTCGTTGGTGGCGGTGCCGATTGGGCTGCTGTTGATCGCTGGGCTGCATGCCGCCAGTTTAATTGGCCAGCAACTTAGCGCCGATCAGATGACGCTGTTACGTAGTCGGCTCGACCGCGCGATTGAAATTGCTTTCGGCGACGGGCACAAGTAGCTCAAGGCTATTGGCTCAAGCAAGCAGAGCACGTGAACTTAGCTCCCGCATCGATCACACCGGCTCACCGGCAGGGATTGCTGCCTGGAGTTCATCGCCTGAATGTTTTTGATGCGAGCATCCTGGCACGTGGGACAGTGTCGTACCATCTCGATGTCCCAGGTGTCTGCGGTGACCACGCAGCCCGAATCGTCAGTGCGTATCTGCGACAGTGAGTCGTGCAGCGCCGTCTCCAGTTGCATCAGGGTTGGCGAGACAAACTCCCCGGTGGCGATGAGCTTTTGCATCGCCGGGGTGTCGCTGCGGGTTGGAATGATGGCGACGAACTGGGCTCCGGCCTGAGCGGCATGGATCACGGCTTGCACGGCATCGTCGACACATTTTTTGGGGTTGGCGTGTGGCAACTGCAGCATCACGAAGCACCGGAGAGCAATCTCATTGCGCTGCAGGAACTCGGCCGCACCAGCAAAGTCGTCCAACGTCATCTGTTTCTGTTGGCGTGCGAGCACATCGGGATTGGAGGTTTCCAGTCCCACGGCGACTTCGAGTTGAGGCGAGAGGAGGTCGCGAAACCGCAGTAGCCGTTCGCCGCACATCGTAGCGTGGTTCTCAACGATCACCCGTTCAAACGGTTTGCAGAGTTCGGCGATTTCCGGCCAGTCGGCTGGTGGGATACTGAGCGGATCGGTGAAGTTGCCGCCGTTGTAAAGTTTGATGGCCCAGGTCCCTACCGGCGAGGTGAGAGAAGCTGTTGCGCCACGGATCTGGTGTGGGATCGATCCCACTGGTGTGGCGCCGGGATGGTTGTGCTTCCAGAGATCGCAGAAGACGCATTCAACGGGGCACCGCCGAGCGGTGAGCAGCAGTGTCAGCGTGGGGCGTGTGCGGTTTTCACCGATGGCTTCATGCTCCACGCTGACTCCATAGGCGGATGGACCTAGGAACACAGTTCGCGGAACGCCTTGCGATATTCCATCGGCGATTGCGGGAAGATACGATCGAACGCATCTCGGGAAACCGCACCATGTTGGAAACGCCGCTTCTCGAAAGTCGGCATCTCGATCCCTGTCACCGATTTGACTCCGGCGGCAACGACACTGCCTTTGAGCTGATACAGGGATTCGTGATCCCAGTCGGTTAGGTCGATGAACGGGATCGCCTCGGCGACTTCGATTACCGACGGGGTTGCGAAGGGACTAAAACCGGAGAAACCGAAGGCCCGTAGCACTGCCGAAGAGCGGGAGTGCCCTCGGCTTTGGCCGCCGCTGTAGGTCAGTGAGTGCTTGATCGAATCAACCCCCCAGCCTTCCTGATAGAGCATCAGGTTGTTCAGCACGCTACGGATCGTTAGCTCAGGGTTGTCCTCGATCAGGTAATCCTTGAGGTTTTCATCTCCGCCATCGCCATCGACCAGCCATCGCCAGTCGGGATACCGTTGCCGAATCGCTTCAACGAGTGCGGCTGCGAAGGTCGCAGATTGGATGTCGAGCGGTTTGTAGTCCTCGACCAGTTCAATCGCTCGCCGCCAACTGACCTGCTCCTCAGGTACTTCAACGACTTCGAGGAGTTCGGGAAAACCGCACTTGTTGACGAACTCAGCGGCCTGTTTGAAATCCTGTGCATGGCCGTCAACGGCCAGCGAGAATGCTTTTAGACGCGTGGGGGCCTGGCCGCGTCGCAGCATCAAATCATAGAGCACGCACAGCACCGCACCGCTATCAATGCCCCCGGAAAACAAAACACCAATGGGCTCAGTTTCACCGATGCGATCCAGCCATGCATCGCAAACCCGCGCTAAACGCGTGATGTATTCGTGACCGATCGCGGGGACGTCCGCGGGCAAGCGGTTCCGCTCGGGCGTGAAGAAACGTTGATGGACCGGATTCGGATCAGGACATCCGACGAGTTGTAGCTCGATTAAGTAGTGGGCCGGCACCATGCGCGTGTAGGAAGGGTCAAACTGATCGCGCAAACCTTCACGCTGGAGCCAGGCGGCGATTTCATCGATGCGTTCAGCGACGACCAAGCACGGTCCGGCTTTGAGTTTGGCCATGAAGTAACGCATCGGTCGTCCGATCGTCCGCACCATCCGCACGGTGCGACCGTCTTTTTCACAGATCGCGAACTGACCTTCGATTTTAGAGATGCGTTCACGGTCACCGCCTCGCACGATCTCTGCCGCCGATGTGGCGGTTTCATTGAGGAGGACGTTGGCGTCCGGATCCATCAAATTGACGAGCCGGTCGATCGTTTGTTGAGTAGGCATTTAGCGGGTCTCCGGGAACAAGGCATCCAGACACAACTGACTCCATGTTTCCAACGCATCATATTGGGTTCGTAACTGGGCGATCGTCAGAAACTCTCCGTCCGCCAGTTCCGCTTCGTTGCTAGTCACCTGAGGGTGATCGAGTGTGAAGCGATGGATCACGCCCAGGTGCACGCGGCCGACTTCGTTGCTGGGATCGTACAGCAAGCCTTCTCGCTGGTCGACGTAGTCGCACTGGATCGTTACTTCTTCATCGAGCTCGCGGCGCATGCCTGTTAGATAGGGATCTTCATCGCCTGCGGCGTCCTCGCGGCTGATGTGGCCGCCCACACCGATGCTTCGCTTAGCGTGCAATCGAGATTCGCCCGAGCCCCCGCCGCGTGTGTACGTAAAGACGCGAACGAGTCCGTCCGCTGGATCGGTCCACTGCATCACAACGTAAGGGATCAGCTGCTTGAAACTTGGGTCCAATTCCATCGCCGCTCGGGGCCGATACGAAAGCTGGTCACTGGCGAGGATCGGCATCAGAAACCGATCGACATCGACCTCGAATCCCTCGAGATGTCCCAGTGAGGAAATGAGGTCGGCGGGCACGACCAGGACGTGTTCTTCAGACATGGGTGTTTTTCAAGGGGGGAAGATTTCTTGGGCGAGCGGCAGGTGTTTTCTTAACAACCCAAACGCGTGAGTTTTCCTGAGGCTGACGCCACAGGTGTGATATCACCGTGGCTGAAAAACTCTGCCTGCTGCGTGCGTTGGATCGGTACCTATTTCAGTGGCGGCAACGCGCGGACGTCCCAGATGTCTTGGGCGTATTGCGCGATCGTACGGTCACTACTGAACCATCCGCTTCCGGCGGTATTGAGAATGCTCATTTCATTCCATTTTGCCGTGTCTTGGTAGGTGTTACTCACTTCGACCTGCGCGTCAATGTAGCTTCGCAAATCGGCAATCGTGACCCACGGATCGTGCGGGCTCCGCAGTCCACCGGTCAGCAAATCATACAGGCCAGGGTTATTTCGATTGAATGTTCCGCTTTCGAGGATACTCATCAACCGGGCGATATCCGGATCCGCTGCGATAATATCGTTGGGCCGATAGTCTTTCTTCGTTTCGACGACTTCTGGCGCGTCGAGGCCAAACAAGAAGAAGTTTTCATCGCCGGCATTCTCGCGAATCTCGATATTGGCACCATCGAGTGTGCCAATTGTGAGCGCTCCGTTCATCATGAATTTCATGTTTCCGGTACCGGATGCCTCTTTGCCTGCCGTCGAAATCTGTTCAGACAACTCCGTCGCTGGGCAGATCACCTCCATTGACGAGACACGGTAGTTCGGGAAGAACACCATTCGCAGCAGATCGCGGCACTTCGGATCCGCATTGACTACTCCTGCGACGTCGTTGATCAATTTGACGATCAATTTTGCTACGTGGTATCCCGGTGCTGCCTTTCCACCGATCAGCACGCAGCGCGGAGCCATGCCGGTGGTCTCGCCGCGTTGGATGCGATCGTAAAGGTGGATGACGTGTAACACGTTGAGCAGTTGGCGTTTGTACTCGTGAATCCGTTTGACTTGAACATCAAACATAAACGATGTATCGAAGTCGACGCCCGTGGTTTCAGCGACCAGTTCAGACAAACGTTTCTTGTTGTCGAGCTTGATCGACTGCCAGCGCTGGCGGAAGGTCGCATCGGTCGCCAGCGGCGCAAGTTCTTTGATCTTGGTCAGATCGGTTTGCCAGCCATCACCAATAGTTTCGTTGAGTAGGTCTCGTAGACCGGGATTGCAGTGAGCGAGCCAGCGTCGTTGAGTGACACCATTGGTCTTGTTATTGAACTTGCGTGGCCAAAGTTGGGCGAAGTTCTTGAACAAGCCACTCTCAAGTAACTGGGTATGCAATCCAGCGACACCATTGACGGAGAAACTGCCGACGATGGCCAGATACGCCATCCGAATGTGCGGGTTATCGCTTTCTTCGATCAACGACATCTCACGCCGCATGCCGACATCACCCGGCCACTGCTGGTCGACGAGTTTGAGGAACCGAGCATTGATCTCGTAAATGATCTCGAGCAATCGAGGCAGCAATCGACTGAATAGTCCCACCGACCAACGCTCAAGTGCCTCAGGCAGCAGCGTGTGGTTGGTGTAGGCCATGCACCGCGTGGTCACGTCCCACGCTTCGTCCCACTCCAGGCCGTGCTCGTCGAGCAGCAACCGCATCAATTCGGGCACAGCGCAAGCCGGGTGGGTGTCGTTGAGTTGGAAGCAGTTCTTTTGGCCGAACTGCGAGAAGTCTTCGCCATACTTCTTTACCCACCGGTCGATGACGTCCTGGAGCGATGCTGAAACGAGGAAGTACTGTTGCTTCAGACGCAATTCCTTTCCGTTTTCGCTGGCATCGTTCGGGTACAGCACCATCGAAATCTGTTCGGCATTGTTTTTTGTCGCGACGGCTTCGGTGTAACTGCCCGCGTTGAATTCAGCGAGATCAAACACGTCCGTCGTCGACGCTTTCCATAGACGCAGCGTGTTGACGGTTTCATTGCGATAACCTGGAATGGGCATGTCAAATGGCACGGCGAGCACATCGTGCGTATCAACCAGCCGCTGGCACATCTTCCCTTGATCGTTGGGATACTGTTCGGTGCGACCATAGAACCGGATTCGCCGACTGCTCTCAGCGCGAACGATTTCCCAGGGGTTGCCGTCGCGGAGCCAGTGATCGGGATCTTCGACTTGGCGTCCATCTTCAATACGCTGGTGGAACATGCCGTATTCGTAGCGGATGCCGTAGCCAACCACAGGGAGTTGCAGGTTCGCACAACTGTCAAGGAAACAGGCAGCGAGCCGTCCCAAGCCACCATTGCCCAAGCCCGCATCGAGTTCTCGGTCAGCAACGTCCTCCATCTCCATCCCGTAGGCATGCATGGCGGCGCGTGTTTCGTCGTCCAGATCGAGGTTCTGAACGGCGTTGGTGAGCGAACGGCCGATCAAAAATTCCAGAGATAGGTAGTACACCTTGCGGTCGTCGCTCTCTCGCATTCGACGCAATGTCTGCTGCCACTCCGGCACCAAGCGGTCACGCACTGAAATTGCTAAGGCGCGATACAGGTATCGTTGATCCGATTCGTTGCCGGGCGTTTGGCCATCGTCGAAGTGGCCCAGCGTGACTGTTAAATGTCGGCGGACAGCGGTCGGAAGATCGAGCTCGCCCAACGAGAGTGGCTGCTTAGAGGCTGGTTTCGACTTTGCCGAAGCTGAATTGGTGAGCGTGTTGGACATGTGCGTAGTGCTTTCGTAGAGAAAGTAAAGAGGTCTGGGTGAGACGAGAGATGCGTCCCCCCTGGACATGGACCGCCCTATGGATACGGTTGGAGTATAGAGGGATCTGATTGCCACGCCAACGTCGCATCTTATGCGACCGGTGCGCAAGGGCCGGTTTGATCACGAGAGGGCGGCTTGCGGTTAAGGACGGAAACAGTAGCAACCGGGCAAAAAAACGCGATTGCAGCGGGATCACGCGTCCTCAGAGGCGGTGAGTTGTCGTCGTTGAACTCATGGCGAGTTGCGGCGATGCGGCATTGCCGGCAGGAAGGCCGGAAGTCTTCAAGACTTCCGCTACCTCCCCAGCCAAACGGGCGCCCGGATTGTAGAAACTCACAGCCTCTCCGGGACGATCCGCGCTCTTAATGAAGAAACACCTGCGGTCTGGCTTCACGTCAATTGCGCGTTGCAGACGTAAATCTTCATGGAGTGCCGTGGCATGTCGATAATGCGGTTGCTCGGAGCGACCGGGCCGTCAATGTCCGGAAAGATATCCTTGGGTGGAATCGCGGCCGTGTCGGCGAATAGGTTCCACACGACGCCGCGTCCGATCGAAGGCAGTTCGAAGTCGAGATTGTCGCCCGTGCTGTTGAACATAATGATCAAATCGCGGCCAAGTCCTTCGGGATCGTCAGCGCGACTGGGGGCGGCGATGTAAGCGGTCATCGCCAGCATGCCTTGGTCCCAGTGCAACGGATTGCCTTTGATGCCATACCATGACACATCGGGGACTTTGCGGCCGTCGATCGGACGACCAGTGAGGTATTCTTTTCTCCGGATCGTCGGCTGGTTCTTACGGAACTCGATCATCGCACTGACGAAACGGGCTAAGTCCGCATTCCGTTCGACCAGCCGCCAGTCAAACCACGAGATGTCGTTGTCTTGGCAGTAGGCGTTGTTGTTACCTTTCTGCGTGCGGCGCACTTCGTCACCGCTGACGATCATTGGGACACCTTGGCTGACCAATAGCGTGGCGAGCATATTTCGGATTTGCTGAGAGCGAATCGTGGCGATTGCCTTCTTGCGAGTCGGGCCTTCGACGCCGTAGTTGTCACTCGTGTTATGGTTGTCGCCGTCACAGTTGTTTTCGTTGTTGGCCTCGTTGTGCTTCTCTTTATACGAGACCAAATCGTTCATCGTGAAGCCATCGTGGCTGGTGATGAAGTTGATGCTGCAAAAAGGCGGTCGACCGGCGTGTTCGTAAAGGTCACTACTACCCGCCAGGCGTGTTGCGAGCGGGCCAAGCGTGCCACCATCACCGCGCCAAAAGCCGCGTGCATCGTCTCGATAGCGACCGTTCCATTCGGCCCAACGATGGTTGCCGAAACTGCCGACTTGATAGGCGCCAGCGGCATCCCAGGCTTCGGCAATGATCTTGGTATCCGCTAGCATCGGGTCCTCGGCGATCAATTCCACGATGGGTGGGTTAGAAATCAAATTGCCGGTGCGGTCACGACTGAAGATGCTGGCTAGGTCGAATCGGAATCCATCGACATGGTAGTTGTGCACCCAGTGCCGCAAACAGTGGAAGATCATTTCACGGACGACGGGATGATTACCATTGAGCGTATTGCCGCAGCCGCTGTAATTGCAGTAGTGCTGGCCTTCGCTGAGAATGTAGTAAACCTGGTTCTCCAGACCTTTGAACGACAGAGTCGGCCCGTTTTCGTTGCCTTCACAGGTATGGTTGAAAACCACGTCGAGGATGACTTCGATGCCAGCCTGATGCAACGCCTTGACCATCTGTTTGAACTCGTTGACCTGCGCCGCTGGCGTCTTTCCGTGGGCGTACCCGCGGTGAGGTGCAAAGAACGCCATGGGGTCATATCCCCAGTAGTTCGGGCGTTCGAGTTTTTTTCCGTGCGGTTCAAGAATCGGGAATTCATGTACCGGCATCAATTCAACGGCCGTAATACCGAGCGATTTCAGGTACGGAATCTTCTCGATGACACCGAGATAACTACCCGGCGCCTTCACCTTGGCGGTCCGACTCTTCGTGAAACCTTTGACGTGCATCTCGTAAATGATCGTCTCGCTCATGTCGCGACGGAGATGCCGGTCGCCCTCCCAGTCGAAGGAGTGGTCGACGACGACGCACTTCGGCGGACGAATCAATCCGTCTTTACCGGTTTGGTAGGTGCCCGCCAGGGCCTGCGCATACGGGTCGATCAAACGCGCCGAGGCGTCGAAACGATGTCCGTTCTCTGGCTCCCATGGGCCGCTGGCTTGGAAATGGTAGAGCCCGCCGGCCTCCATTCCGGGAACCTGCAGACTCCAGACGTCTCCCCAGCGGTCGGTATCGCGATCGAAATCGATGATTTCAGCCGGTTCGCGATCGTTAACTTTGTTGTACAGCAACAATCGCATTTCGGTTGCCGAACGGCTGAACACAGAGAATTGGGTACCGGTTGCCGTCGGCGTCGCCCCGAATGGAGGTGCGTAGGCAAATTGTAGTTCAGGGCACGGTTGTCGCATCAGCATTGAAAGATCGCTCCTTGAGTCATTCAGATCGGAACGGCCAAACGCGTCTGCTTGCCACGCGAACCCAGTGTCGTTGGCAATCATCACGCCGGCTGTCCGGTTAGGTTCCAGTCGTCAGGTGAACCCTACCACCCGGTCCCAGTCAAAGCCGCAGAATCGTCCGGCGATACCGCAAAATCGGCACGCGGGGCGACCGTGCGCTCCAATAAGGCAATCGGCTCATTCCAGGTAATTCATGAGAGCCGTGACGGATAAACCACTCCCGCAACTCGATGGGGATGATCGATCCCGTCAGGTACCAGTAGTGGGGGTCGACTGTCAGGGGAACCTCGCTCGGATGAGCAAAGTCATCCGAAAACTCGGAAACGATCTCCTTGTTAGAAGGAAAAGTGAAAATGTCTGAAGAATCGCATCTTATCTGCACAGGCGGACGAAACCGAGCACGAATTCACTTGTTTCGGCGGGTATCGCCACTGCCGTCCCTAAATTACCCCTAGTGGGGAATTACCTCCCCGCGGTTGGCCACTCGCGGGTAAGATTTCCAGCAGACGATGAGCGTTCTCGTCAAGTACTCGTAAAGATTGGGCATTTTAGTCACGATGACGGACCATTCAATTCAACAGCGGATCGATCAGCTCGTCGAGCAAATTCGCTATCACGACCGGCTTTACTACCAGGACGCCGCGCCGGAAATTTCGGATCTGCAGTACGACCAACTCCTGGCAGAGCTCGTCGGATTGGAGCAGGATCACCCTGAATTTGCCGCTTCTGATTCACCAACCCAGCGGGTGGGGGGCGACGTCGTTGAGCATCTGGTGTCGGTCGAACATCGCGCGCCCATGCTTTCGATTGACAATACCTATAGCCGCACAGAATTGCGGGCGGCCATGCAGCGTATCGAAAAGTCGCTAGCTCCCTCGCTCGCCGAGGGTGACGCAGTGGTCTGGGTAATGGAGTACAAAATTGATGGGGTCGCGGGGTCGATTCGTTACGAAGACGGGCACCTCGCCCTGGCGCTGACGCGGGGAAACGGCGTCTTGGGTGACGACATCACCCACAATGTCCGCACCATTCGGGATTTGCCCCTGAGACTCGAAACCGAACATCCACCCGCCGTGGCCGAACTTCGCGGCGAGATTTACATGACCGATGCCGATCTCGCCGATCTGAATGTGCGACAAGCCGAGGCCGGCGCCGAGCCGTACAAGAACACGCGCAATGTGACCGCTGGCACGATTCGGCTCCTCGACCCCAAGATTGCCGCCGCCCGCAAACTGCGATTTTTCTGTCACGGCAGCGGTGAGCTGATGGGCGTTGATGCCAACAATCATATGGAGTTCCTCGACTGGGTGCGGCGCATGGGCGTTCCCGCCACGCCCAATGTCGTGCGGCTGGAGTCAATCGAGGAAGCCCTCGACGCCGTCGCAAAGCTCGAAGAAGGGATGCCCGACCTGCCTTTCGAAGTTGATGGTATCGTGTTCAAAATCGATTCGTTTGCTCAACGGGAGACATTGGGCGTACGCAGCAAGAGTCCACGCTGGGTCATCGCCTACAAATTTGAGCGTTACGAAGCCACCACGCGTCTCGAAGCGATCGAGGTGCAAGTCGGTAAGACAGGCACGATTACCCCGGTGGCATATCTGACACCGGTGGACATTGCCGGCACGACTGTGTCGCGTGCCTCTCTGCATAACGCTGACGAGATCGAGCGTCTGGATGTTCGCGTGGGCGATCTCGTTGTCGTTGAAAAAGCGGGTAAAATCATCCCCAAGGTCGTGCGTGTGGAGAAACATCTCCGCACCGACGAACTGCCGGTGTACGAGTTTCCAACCGCATGCCCCGAGTGCGCCGAACCGCTGACGCGTGACGAAGGCGGTGTCTACATTCGCTGCACCAATCCGCTCTGCCCGGCACAACTCCGTCAACGGTTAGTCTATTTCGGCAGCCGCGCAGGGATGGATATAGATGGGTTGGGCGAAGAAGTGGTCGATCTATTGCTGCAAAGGAATCTGGTGGCCTCGTTCGCTGATCTGTATCGCCTCGATACCGACACGCTCGCGGAATTGACATGGCCTCGTCAGCGAAAAGGTAAAGCCGACGAGATGATCAACGTCCAATTCGGTCGTAAAAACGCAGAGAATTTAGTGGCCGGAATCGATGCCAGCCGGACTCGCGGACTCGCTCGGGTGTTGGCATCGATCAGCATTCGGCATGTTGGACCTCGAGTGGCAAAGTTGATCACCGCCAAGTACTGGACCCTCGCGCAGTTGCAAGCGGCGACGGCTGAGGAGATTGCGTCCATCCACGAAATCGGTGAACGAATCGCGGAGAGCCTCACTGGCTTCCTGCATAGCAATCACGGCGGGCAGGTGCTCGCGGATCTGCAGTCCGCCGGCGTTGTTCTGAGTGAACCTGAGCCGCAGGTGACGGCGGTTGACCAGGACAACCTACCGCTAGCGGGCAAGATAGTCGTCGCCACTGGGACGCTCTCCCACTACACCCGCGACCAAATTAAGGCGCGGATTGAAGAACTTGGTGGGCGGGCGGCGAGCAGCGTCAGCAAGAATACTGATTTCCTGATCGCGGGAGAAAAAGCTGGCAGCAAACGGAACAAGGCCGAGAGTCTCGGCGTCGAAGTCATCAGCGAGGACGAATTCCGCGCACGATACGAGTCGCTGTAGCGATTGGCTGAAGGGCTGAATTATCGCTTGGCACTACGAGCCGAAAGCGTCTGCCCCCATCCGATATGACTAGCCAGTTGACGATGTTGGGTGCTCTATTGAGTTCAAAACGTGCATGCCATCGTTCAAGCTGTAACGCCAATCGATAACTGCCAAGATTCTTTTTCAAGGGCCATGAATCATGCCGCGCCCCGCCGTTTTTTGCAGCGTTGCTGTTGTTCTTTGTCTGCTGTTACCTGAGCTCAGCTCAACCGGCCAAGCTGATTACACCGTCTATCAATTGCCCGGCACATCCCTGCAATTGTTACTTGAGGGCTCGGTGACTTACCACGCGGGCGGGAACGTGACGCACCAGCATCCTCGCGGTTCACTGCATTTCAGTGCACAGGACATTCAGGTTCTCAAGAGCCCGACGCCGCAGAGCGTCTATGCCAAGCGACTTCGTGAAGTCCGCAAATTGGGCGATGTCAACGAGGTTCTGGAGCTAGCCAAGTGGGCGCTCAAGAACGGCATGCTCGAAGAGTCCAAGTCCCTGTTGAGCGTGGCGTGGAAGATTGACTCCAGCGACGAACGGCTCGTCAAGCTCGCGGACTTGATGCGATACATCAATCATTCGGTCCCTGACAATCCCGAAGTCGAACAGCACGCTCGACAGTTTGTCGGTAGCGATCGCATGGTCGCAACCCGCAGCAAACACTTCCTGCTACTGCATGATGCGAACACGGCCACCGACGAGGTGACCCACAAAACGCGGGCCGAGATGCGGCTGGAGCTACTCGAAAAGGTATACGAATCCTACTTATTGACGTTTGCCTTTGAAGGCGTCTTTCTGCGACCCCCAAACCAACCCTTGGAAGTGGTTCTGTTTAGCCGGCAAGCCGATTTCATGCAGATGGAACGCAGACTCGGTGGCTCGCTGAAACAGACAGCTGGTTTTTACCTGCCCAAAGAGAACATCTCGATGTTCTACGACTCCGGCACGTCCGAGGAATTTCAAGTCCTGATGGAGCTCGACCGCCAGCTCGTGAAGTTGCGAGAGACTGCCAAGCAGGCTCGCGGTCCCGGTGCCGGTCAGTTGATCCGGTTTGCCAAGACGATCGAGCTGCTGATTGACATCACCCGCGAGAGCGAAGATGTGTCCACCGTTTCGCATGAAGCGATCCATCATCTCGCTGCCAATACCGGCGTCTTCCCCCGGGACGGTGCTTTCGTACGCTGGGTCCACGAAGGGATGGCGTCCTATTTCGAGTCCGCCAAACTCGCCAAATGGAGCGGTGTGGGTGTGGTCGATTCGAGTCGGATCAGTTACTACCGCGTGCTGGAGGGCGACCCGCATCGTGGCAGCCTCGAATTCATTGTCTCGGATCTGGGGTTCCTGGTCGAAACGGCCCTCGGCGACCAGCTACCCGCGTACGGTCAAGCGTGGGCCCTAACTCATTTTCTTTTCAACGAGCACTTCATGGAACTCATGCAATACTACAAGAAAGTGGGGCAGTTGGAGGAACACGAGGGCGACATGACTGCTGCGATTTTGAAAGAGCGATCCGAAAATTTGCTTTCCGTTTTCGATGAATGTTTTGGGGATCGGACCAAGCTCGAAATGGAATGGCGACGCTACATGCGCACGCTACGAACAGATATGGAACGCTTGGCCGAGAACCGGGCCGGTGGAACCGGACCTACTCGCTGAACCGAAAACTCCCGTCGCGGAAGTCAACCTTGATCGTCGAACCCTCTGGGTAGCTGTTCCTCAGCAGTGCGCTGGCGAGTGGGTTTTGCACTTCGCGTTGGATGACGCGTTTGAGGGGGCGGGCGCCGTAGGCTGGGTCATAGCCGACTGCCGCGATCTCGTCGACTGCGGCGGGCGTGAGCTCGAGTGCCAATCCGCTGACGGCCAAACGACGGCGCAGTTCGTCGAGCTGAAGTTCGACGATGTGTCGAATCTGGGCCTGCTGCAGCGGATGAAAGACCACGATGTCGTCAACGCGGTTGAGGAACTCAGGAAGAAAGCGTGCCTTCAGAGCGTCGTGGACTGCCGCGCGCATTTCGTCTTCGTCACCACCCTCTTCGGTGACACGTTGGATCACTTGGCTCCCTACATTGCTGGTCATCACGATGACGGCGTTGGTGAAATCAACCGTCCGACCTTGGCCGTCGGTCAGGCGGCCGTCATCGAGGACTTGCAGCAGGATGTTAAACACGTCTGGATGGGCTTTCTCCATCTCGTCGAGCAAGATCACCGCATAGGGGCGACGGCGCACCGCCTCGGTGAGTTTGCCCCCTTCCTCATAGCCGACGTATCCGGGAGGTGCTCCGATCAACCTTGAAACGCTGTGTCGTTCCATGAACTCGCTCATGTCGATTCGAATCATGGCTGAATCGTCGTCGAACATGACTTCGGCGAGTGCCTTGCATAATTCCGTTTTCCCTACCCCGGTTGGACCGAGGAATAGGAATGATCCGATGGGGCGATGAGGGTCCTGCAATCCACTGCGACTGCGTCGGACAGCGTCTGAAACCGCTGCGACGGCTTCGTCTTGTCCGATCACGCGTCGGTGCAGACGCTCTTCCATGACGAGTAGTTTCGCACGCTCGGTTTCCATCATCCGCGAGACCGGAACTCCGGTCCAGGTACTAACGACTTCAGCGATCTCTTCTTCGGTTACTTCTTGGCGTAAGAGTCGGCGCGGCTCACGATCATCTTGGTCTATTTCACTGGATTGAGATTCGGCCTTGGCGGACTCAGCGGCTTCGGCTTCCTCAATGCGAGTTTGCAGTTCTCGCTGCCGGGATTGAACTTGCAGCATTTCCCGATAGAGCTCTTCGGGGCTCTCACCACGGAGTTGTTTCTCTTTCGCCTCGGAGTCAAGTTTCGCAAAGCGATGTTGCAGCTGCTCGGCTTCCTGGCGGATCGACTGAACATCATCGAGCCCCATCTTTTCGGCTTCCCACTGCTCTCGCAGGCTGGCCAATTCCGCCTTCACCTCGTCCATTTCTTCCTCAACGTCGGAACGCTTTTCAACGGCCGAGGCTTCACTTTCATCGACGAGTTGGCGATGGGCAAGCTCGAGTTGACGCAGGCGGCGCTGGAGGCGGTCGATCGGTTCAGGCACCGACTCCTTTTCCATCGCTAAGCGACTGGCGGCTTCGTCGACCAAGTCGATCGCTTTGTCAGGTAGAAATCGATCGGCGATATAACGGCTGGATAGGTTAGCGGCAGCCACCAGCGCGCTGTCGGTGATGCGGACACCATGATGTGATTCATAGCGAGATTTCAAGCCTCGCAGAATCGCGATCGTATCATCAATGTTTGGCTCACCGACGAAGACAGGCTGAAAACGACGCTCCAACGCGGCATCCTTTTCGATGTGTTGTCGGTACTCGTCGAGTGTGGTGGCCCCGATGCAGCGTAGGGTGCCGCGTGCCAGTTCGGGTTTGAGTAGGTTCGCCGCGTCGGCGGAACCCTCGGCGTTGCCTGCCCCGACGACTAAGTGCAGTTCGTCGATGAATAACACCACGCCGCCATCGGAATCCTTGACCTCGCGGAGTACTGCCTTGAGTCGCTCTTCGAAATCGCCCCGGAACTTCGCGCCAGCTACCAACGCGCCCATGTCCAACGAGATGACACGTTTCCCTTTGAGGCTCTGAGGCACATCGCCTTCAAAGATGCGCAGTGCGAGCCCTTCAGCAATGGCGGTTTTCCCGACACCGGGCTGGCCGATTAAAACGGGATTATTCTTCGTTCGCCGCGACAGTACTTGGATGACTCGGCGAATCTCGTTGTCGCGACCGATTACCGGGTCGAGTTTACCGGTCTCGGCGAGCTGGGTGAGGTCGATGCCGTATTTTTCGAGAGCTTGGTAGGTCGACTCCGCGTTGGGATCCGTCACTCGCGCCGAGCCACGGATCTCGCTGGTCGCTTTGAGCAGATCGTCAGCGGTCACGCCGGACATCGCGAGCAAATTCTTGGCGGTGTTTTCGATCCGCACCAATCCGAGCAGCAAATGCTCCGTGCTGACGTACTCATCCTTGAGCGACTTGGCCGCTTCATCGGCGGACTGAAAAACCTCTTGCAGCTTTGCACTCACTCGAGGCTGGCCGCCGCCGCTGCTGCGAGGCAGTTTTTCGAGTTCACTCGTGATCAACGCTTGCAGCGATTTCGTGTCGACGTTGAGCTTGTCGAGCAGCGGTTTAGTGATACCGCCGGATTGGGCCATTGCCGCCGCAAACAAATGCAGCGGAGTGATCTCCGCGTTTCCTGAAGCAGTTGCCTGAGCTTGCGCCTCGGCAACCGTGCTCTGCGCTTGAGTGGTCAGCTTATCAAATCGAAACGCCATGAGACTGCTCCGCAGTGAGGATTCGAATCTCTCCGAGACTCCAATGCGTGTCCCGGCGAACATCGACGATGAATGGAAGTGTTTGGTAATGGCTGCCTGTGATGGGAGTAGGCGAGTCTATTGGAGACTCGCCCTACGTGCCTCAGGAGGCACGTCTACTCAATAATCCAAACCTACGGGCCGGTGGCCCGTGTAGAGAAAGCTAGATGCTATTCCTATTCCTTGACTTCGAATTCCGCGTCAACCGCGTCATCATCGTCACCGGAGGATGCACCGGCGCCAGCGGCGGGACCGTCGGCCGACTCGCCTGCCGCATCGGTCTTTTCGTAGAGGACCTTGCTGAACGCCTGCGAGGCGGCATCGAGCTCATCGGAAGCCGACTTGATGGCAGCCAAGTCGTCGCCTTCGGCGGCCTTCTTGACTTTTTCGATCGCGGCGTTCATCGGTGCCTTATCGGCATCGGTGAGTTTCTCGCCGTTCTCGGTCATCAATTTCTCAAGTTGGTAAACCTGCTGGCTGACCTTGTTGCGAGCTTCGACGAGTTCGAACTGACGTTTGTCATCTTCCGCATTCGCTTCGGCATCCTTCTTCATCTGCGCGATGTCATCGTCTGACAATGCACCACTGTCCTTGATCTCGACGTGGGCTTCCTTCCCGGTTTTGAGCTCCTTGGCCGACACGCTAAGGATACCGTTCTGGTCGATGTCAAACTTGACTTCAATCTGTGGTACACCTCGTGGCGACGGGGGGATGCCGTCAAGGTTGAATTCAGCGAGCAGGCGGTTGGCGTTCGCCATCTTGCGTTCGCCCTGGAAGACTCGGACGGTGACGGCGGTCTGATTGTCTGCAGCGGTGCTAAACACGTTTTTCTTTTCCGCTGGCACGGTCGTGTTACGTTCCACCAGTGCGGTCATGACGCCACCTTCGGTTTCGATACCGAGGGTCAGCGGCGTGACGTCGAGCAACAGCACATCGGTACGATCGCCAGCCAAAACGCTACCTTGAATCGCGGCACCAATGGCCACAACTTCATCGGGGTTAACGCCTTGGTGAGGCTCTTTGCCGAAGATTTCCTTCACGGCTTGTCGCACCTTGGGCACCCGAGTACTACCGCCGACCAACACGATTTCATCGATGTCACTCGGGCTCATGCCAGCATCTTTCAGAGCTTGCAAGACCGGGCCACGGCAGCGATCGACGAGCTTGTCGATCAGCTCTTCGAACTTCGAACGCGTGATCTTCATGGTCAGGTGTTTCGGGCCGGATGCGTCCATCGTGATGAACGGCAGGTTGATATCCGTTTCCGGCAGCGTGCTGAGTTCCTTCTTGGCTTTTTCACAGGCTTCCTGAAGTCGTTGCAACGCCATGGCATCGTTACGCAGGTCGATCCCGTTGTCTTTCTTGAATTCGTCAGCAACGTAGTGGATCAAGGCTTCGTCAAAATCGTCGCCGCCCAGGTGGGTATCCCCTGAGGTCGAGATGACTTGGAAGACGCGGCTCTCTTGCTCCTCATCGCCACTATCGGCCACTTCCAGGACCGAAACGTCGAACGTTCCACCGCCGAGGTCAAACACGATGATGCTCTCGTCTTTCTTCTTGTCCAGGCCGTATGCGAGTGCGGCAGCGGTCGGCTCGTTGATGATCCGCGCCACTTCCAATCCCGCGATCTGGCCAGCATCTTTGGTCGCTTGACGCTGGGCATCATTGAAATACGCCGGCACGGTGATGACGGCCTTATTAACTTTATGTCCGAGGTAGGATTCTGCCGACTCTTTGAGTTTGCGCAGTACCTTGGCCGAGATTTCTTGGGGCGTGTATTCGTTGTCGCCGACTTGGATCTTTACGTAGTCGCCCGCACCGCCGGTGATACCATACGGTACCATCTTCTCTTCCGATTCGACTTCGCTGTGCCGTCGGCCCATGAATCGCTTGACCGAATAGACGGTGCGTTTAGGGTTGGTGACCGCTTGCCGGCGAGCCGGTTCCCCGACGATCGTTTCTTGCTTGTCGGTAAAGGCCACGACGCTCGGTGTGAGCCGGTTGCCTTCCGCGTTTGGAATTACCTTCGGTTCGCTACCTTCCATGATCGACACGACGCTGTTCGTGGTGCCGAGGTCGATGCCGATAATTTTTTCGCCTTGTGCCATAATGTTTTCTCCGCAGGGCAGTGTGCCCCGCAGCAAGCGAGGCTAGTTCGTTTAAGAAAATGTGGGTGATGGGTTGTCAACGAACCAAGGGTGACAGGGATCGTTGGTTGATCAGGGTGTCAGACTTTTTCAACGGGACAGGGGAAAGGCAAGAACTGTGCCAGACCGCGAAATTACGCTGAATTGAGCCCCATGCCAAACCTGCACTCCGCTGGAAATGCGGCTTTTTGTTAAAATAAAATGCGTTTTGACATCCATGAAAAAGTTTTTGCAGCAAAATTGGCAGCCCTAGGTTTTCAGGGAACTCGGCCAAATATGGCGTGTGTCAAAATGGCAGTTTACGCGCTCGCGCGACGTAGGTGTTCGCGGACGATTCCCCAGGCGTCGCACCCAGACTCCGTGATGGATATCTTCGGCGATGGGGAAACGGCGATGGGGAAACGGCGATGGGGAAACACTGACCCGGAAGTACCGGAGACGCTCGTCGCCGAAGTTCGTGGAGCAGCTGAACAAACTCTTAAACCAGCGGATGCTTACATCAGCGGCACCTGAATCGGAATGCGTGCTTCCTTCCGATGAGCCGGTTTTGTTGATCGGAACGCACAGGGGGTAATCGCAACCGTTCCTTAACTTGGGGCGTTTGGCCTTACTGCTGAAACCATCGTCGCCAGCGCGACCATAATGAACTCGCAGGGAACCGGATTCGAGCTGGTGTGACGAGTCGTGCCGGAAGGGTGGTCTTGGAGCTCACGCTCTCCAGCGCGACGATGACCTCATAGTGAACCGTACCGACCATCGTGCTATCGCGGTCAATCGGATCACTGCCGAGCCAACCTGCGGCTAAGACTTCTTCCGGGGCACTATCGACGGGGTCTGCTGAGATCGATGCAACTCGCCCGCGAATCGATCCCCGGGGTAAGCCGCCATATCCGAATATGACTGATTGCCCGATCCGGACTTCGTCGATGGTATGTTCGGGGACATAGAGTGAGGCGACACGGCGATCAGGACTGCCGACACGACCGAGGAGCGTGCCCTCGCCCAGCGTCGCACCGACGTTGGCTGGTTGGAGTGGCGTACCGGTCCAACCCCAGCGGCCTGCGATTTGTTCTTGTCGAGAGACGTGCCGTAGCGGCGGCGCAAAAAGTTTTTCCTGGGGAGCTATGGAGATGGAGAGCTGATCAAGACGATTGACCAGCGTGCGGTGATTCTCCTGCTCGCTGGCGATCTGATCGGCGAGGATCGGTTGGATCAACGATAGTGAAGGGTGGTCGATGCGATCAACGCGACTGGCAGCCAACTCTGACTCCAGTTCTGCGATGCGACCCCGCGACGCCAACTCCTTTATTCGTAACCGCCAGTCATCCAGGCGGACCTGAGTTTCCGTTTCCTGCGGGAGCAAGATTCCCGCAGTCGAGAGATAGATTGGTCGCTCACCAAGCGGACGAATCAGACTGCCAACCCGCACGCTATGGGGTAGCGGGACCAAGGTCAACACGAGTATGCCGAGCAGGATTGCGACCGATAGAATGCCGCCTCCCCAACGGGCGTCGTGAGACTGGTGCGCGCGTGGTCCACTCATCACGAGGTTGGCCCACCGCTGCCGCAATACTGTAAACCCGAGTACGAGTACGATCGGTAATGCGGCACCGTAGCCAATCGAAACCTTCAGGAACGAGAATACCGCCCAACCGATCACGCCTAATACGAACAGGCGGTAGGCGTTACTGGCGATACCATAGGCAACCAACCACTTCTGGGGCGATGCGGATGCAGGACTTTCGCTCCGAGTACCGCACCAGTTTGACCAGGTGCGGCGGATCGCAAGGTTTGCTTCGTCAGCAAGATTCGGTACGCCAGTGGCGTCCGAAAGGATGTAGTAGCCGTCATACCGCAGTAGCGGGTTGGCATTGATCAAGAACGTATTGACGGACGCCACCACGACGATCAGCGTGGAGACATCATGCAGCAATCCCGGCCGAGTTGCCGCCCACACGAGCGCGGCAACAGCGGCTACCATCCACTCGGCGATTACCCCTGCAGCGGACACGAGGATTCGATCTCGGCGTCGCGGCATCAGCCATGCGTCACTGACATCGCAGTACAAGCACGGGATTCCAAATAACAGCAGGACGCCGATCTCGCGGCAGCGGCCACCGAGCCTGTGGCAGACCCACGCGTGGGCGAGTTCGTGAAATATTTTTGTGACGGCAATTGCGGAAGCAAACACTAGCAGTGTGCTAGCCAGGGGCCCGGTCGCCCACGGGCTGGTTGACTTCGCCAACGGCGCCGCCAAATGCGAACCTGCGTTCGCTAAGTCATCGATGAAGTCCTGTTGCCGCAGCATGATGCTCAGGGCAGCGAGAAAGATGATCGCTGCCACGACTGTCATGATGGCGACCGTCGTTCCACGCTCAGTTCGCAATGTGTCAGGTACTGCTGCTACAGAGCGGAGGTCATCGATCTGTTGTGGTTCGGGTGCGAGGCGAGCGGTGGCTGCATCACTGCCCCTTGTCGCTCGATGGAGCTGCGCTGGTCTGCCCCGGCGCGGGCGTCCGCTGGGGGTAAAAAGACCTGCCGACAGCTGGAACAGTGCATGGCGGTCTGGGGTGATGCCTGGCAATCGAATCACCAGCGGGTTTTTCCACCAGGCGGTTCGGGTCGGTGGTGGCGCGGGTCGCCATGCCGGCGATGCTGCGACGCCATCGGTTGTGACGAGAATGCCAGCCCTGGTGGCAGACGAGAGAAATTGAGCCAGGACGGCTGGCGGCAGGCGATCGCGGTAATACGCTGCTAAGTTGGCAAATGCGACGCTGCTTCGCAGGCGACGCAAGATCGCAAATTCGGCCTCCTCAAAGAAATGAAGTCGCCTCGACAGCGGGTCTTTCAGGACCCACACACAGCGATCACGCAGGGAGATTCGCCGCATGATGAGATCGGGGCGTAACTGCAAACGGGGGACGGACATCAGCGAGCCTCCACCGAGGCTTTCGATCCAGGATAGATTTTGCCGTCGCGGTTATCAAATTCAATCCAGATGCGGACCTCCCCGGTCACGGCATCCAGCTCGGGGCTCACGAAACGCTGGACACCATCGCGTTGGATTGTGGTGCCGTCACTGTTGGTGACCCTGACGACCACACTGTTCGCGTTTCGCAGCCTGTGGGCATGTTCGGACGTCACGTAGCCTTCGGCCCGAAGGCGTTCACGACCAATGATTCTCGCGATAACCTGTCCGCTGCGGACCCAGTCTCCCACGCCCGCGGAGATCGAGACAACCGTACCGTCGATGGGCGATTGCAAATGGTGGTCGTCACTGACCACGCGTGCCAAGTCCAATTTGAGACCTTGGATTTTTGCTTCGAGTGCTCGCACTTCGTTTGCCGCTTTCGCAGCGTGCAGGCTCACACGGGCGGACTCGAGTTGCCACTGCAGGGTTTTGCCCATGGCTTGGTCGAGCCGCACGTCGATCGCCGCCATCTCAAGTTGAAAGATGGCTTCTCGAGTCTCCAGTTGGCAGCGCTCGTAGGCGAGTTGTAGCCCTTCGATTTCAGACTCAGACACAGCGTCGACAAAGTTCTGGCGAGCGGATTCAGCCCGCTGCCACTCATTCTTCGCGACCAACTCTGCTTTCTCGGCGGCTTGAATTTTGAGTTCATTCGCGGCGCGGCGGCGATTAAGTTCACTCCGGATTTCATGCTCGGCGATCGTTTGCTCCTGCTCGGCGACAGCCACCTTGGCGGCGTCCACTGCACTTGTCTCCACCTGTCGATGAGTTGCGATCTCAGCAGCCTGCTGAGCCAAAGATTGCTCCAGTTGTGCCTTACGATCATCAAGTTGGATGATGACGTCGCCGGCACTGACGGTCTCTCCCTCCCCAACAACAACTTCACTAACTGATCCTTCGATCGCCGCAGCAATGGACGCTTCGTCCATCAGAACAACGACGAGACCGCCGATGCTGCCAGCGGAATCTGGAGTCTGAGCGACTGCTTGAACGTGAATGAAGAGGAGTGGAAGCAGGAACAAGCACGCTTGAATTCGCTGCGTAACACGCATTTGATTCGCCGTTGGAATACGAACGCGGGTTTGGGGGAGAAGAGACCACGAGCCGCGCTTATCGCTCATACGTCGTAACGCCATTGACGCAGAATCGAATATCTTGACGAATTCCCGTTTTAGATTGATGTTTACCATCCGTAACTCCGGAGAAATTCAATGAAGGGGCGAAACCAGATGAAGCCTAACGAGCGACGGCCCACTTCAATCGTCCCAACCACGGTGGCTCCGACGTGCACATCATCCGGTAGAGGGACATCGATGGGAATGATGACTTCAATCACGGCTTTGCCTCGTTCATTCAGCTGGACAGTATCGGCAACGCGGCCAACCCTGCAACTGAACTGGACATCGGGAGATGCCAGTAACCGCAAGTCGCTGATCGGGTTAGCCTGCTCGGTATTGAGCACCCGGCGTAGGTAAGCGTCGTCGTTTTCAGGTAGATCGATGATGGCAGCATATCCAGCAGTTAAATCAGCGAGCTGCATCAACCACTGGCTCTGGCTGATCGTTTGGCCAACCAGCTCGGATTGTTCGTCGCGGAGAATGATGCGACCATCGATTGACGCTCGAATCGTCAAGGATTCTCGGACCTCACTCATGAGGTCGGCTTGTGCTTGCAAAGAATGAATGCGGGAACGAAGTACCATCTGGCGCGATCGGCTTTGGGCTGCATCCTGTGAATGACCCATTGATGAGGCATGGGTAGACTCAGCGGCGGCCGAGTCGGATTGCCGCAATCGCAATGTGGCGAGCTCAGTTTCCGCAGCAGCGAGTTCGCCGACGAGACGTTCTTGCTGGAGGTCGATCTCGACACTACGAAGTTCTGCTAAGGCGGCACCTTGGGCAACGACATCACCGTCACTCGCGTGCATTTCTACGAGCGTACCGGCGGCGGGTGCGAAGACGCCAAACGACTTGGCTGGCTCCAGTCGCCCCTCAACAGACAGTCGGAACGGAACAGGAATGCTGAGTAGCAATGCGAAACCAATGCCGATCCCAGCGACCACGGCGAGACGCTTCCAATTGGGGGCGTGTCGCCACCATGCCGTGGCTCGCCGCTCCGATTTGGCAGCCCGTTGCCGCAATGCGGACGCAACCTCCGTCGCGGCCACGTCGATCTCGCGCCGCGTGCTGGCCAGTGATGCGGCGAGTGAGTTTGGTTTGGATGTGTAGCGTTGCAGTACGATTGCCGCCTCGATGTTGTCAATCGAGTCACGGTCGGTGACTGGGATCGCCAAGGTCTCGGTCGCATCCGTCAGGTCCGAAGGCATCTCTATCGACTGTCGTTCCACCTGAACGTCGGTGCCTGTGCGGCACACCTCGTCGGCGAGTTGTCTCAACCAGCCAGCCTCCGAGGAGCGCGGATCGATCGCTGGAGTCGTCGACGTGGCAACGACTTGGGACGTAGGACCATGCTTGACTACAAAGCTAACCCGATCGGCTGCGACCACCCGCGAGATTTCGCCACACAGACTTTGCGCGCGAACGATGGGATCCGCTAAAGCGTCGGTACCGCGTAGCCACGCGAGTTCGAAACGTTCACTGAGACGATCGGCGTTGGGGTCGGGCGGGTGACTCATCGACGTATCTTAACTGGTAGGGGTCTGAATCTTGTACACGCGTTCGAGTTTCACGGTGTGAAACACAGTGAGGCGTCGTTTCGTAACGATTTCACTGGATGCAGTCGTAGGGAATCGTCGAATAAAGACGGGTGTACGGATTGTGACATCTGTCGGACATCGACTCTATAACGCAGCATTTTGATCGCATCATCGAAATCGACCGGCCAACCGAATCCTGGCAGAGCAACAGGGTTACGGGAATCGCTAGGGGACGGACTGATGTCCGATTCACCCCCGGTCATGCTGGCCGGTGATGGAGTCGAGTCTGCCCGTCGACTGCGTGATTCGCGGCATCGCTGGCCGCTGTTCTCCATTGTCCTATGGTCCCTTGTCACCGGTGCTTTATTATCGGCCTTCGCGGGGCTGTTGGGGTGTCGCGCCGTCAAGAGCTTGCCTGAAACGGTTGGCAATGATACCGCCTGCGTCGACGCGATCATGGCCAATGTTGACGCTGGGGCTCCTCCTGGGCAAGCCGCCGAAGCGATTGCGCTGACGACCGCACCGCTGCCCCCGATCACAATCCGAGATGCCACTTCACTCGAAAATGCAGCCTATCGCGACTTGACGCTGCGTGAAACGATCTTAATCGCGCTGTCCAATTCGGAGGTGCTTCGAGATCTCAACGCCACCGTGCTGCGAGCTCCCGAGCAAGTCGCTAGTCAGCAGACCTTACCTCTGGTGCAAACCAACCCGCAGCTCGGTATCGAGGCGGCTCTCTCCGCGTTCGACGCTCAGCTGTATGCGATGGGACAATGGCAGAACAACGATCGCCAGTTCAATAACCGATTCTTCGGCGGGGGGGCCAACGCCTTCCAGCAAGATCTACACGACTACGTTTTTCAAACCTCCAAGCGAACGGCCACGGGGGCTGAGTTGGCGCTTCGCAGTGTGACGGATTACGACGCGAACAACGCGACGGGAAACCTCGTTCCAAGCGCGTGGCAGTCTCAGTTTCAAGCTGAGATCCGTCAACCGTTGTTGCGTGGAGGTGGACTTACGTTCAACCGCATTGCCGGGGCGGCTGCCCTGCCAGGCGTCTACAATGGCGTGTTGATTGCTAAAACCAACAACGACATGTCGGTCGCGGTGTTCCGCCGTAATACCCGAAACTACATTAGCAACGTGGCCAACGCCTACTGGGATCTTGCGTTTGCTTATCGCGATGTCGACGCCCGGGCCGAGGCTCTCGAACGAAGTCGCCTCACTTGGCGCAGCTATGATGCCCAGAAAACCTCGAATCGCCGTGGTGGCTCTGCAGAAGCGCTCGCCCGAGAGCAGTACTACCGATTTCAAGGCGAATACCAAGATGCAGTCGCTGGGAAATTGGTGCAGCGGACGCAAATTTACAACGCGACTTCCGGCGGTACGTTCTCAGGGGTTGGCGGCGTCCTGGCGAGCGAACGTCGTTTACGATTGCTGATCGGACTGCCTGTTAGCGATGGAGTGCTGCTGCGGCCCGTTGATGAACCCACCACTGCCCCGGTGATTTTTGATACCGATTCCCTGTCAGCTCAAGCCATCCGGATGAGAGCTGAGTTGCAAGAACAGCGACTGCTCGTCAAGCGGCGGGAAATGGAATTGCTTGCTGCAAAGAACTTCCTACTGCCCACACTCGACCTGACATCGACATATCGAATTCGTGGATTGGGATCCGATCTCGCTGGGACGGGATCCGCGTTTGAAGAGATCGGCGACACACGATTTCAAGAGTATCAGGGTGGCCTGGAATTCCGAATGCCTGTTGGATTTCGACAAGCACACGCGGCCGTCCAGCACGCAAAGCTGCAGATCGCGAGGGACCAAGCATTACTGCGCGAGCAGGAGCGCCAGATTATCCATGATCTGCTAAGTGTTATCGCCGAAACCGACCGCTCCTATGCCCTGGCAGAAACGAGTTTAAATCGATATCTCGCAGCGAAGGATGCGCTCGATACACTCGAAGCCAACCGCGAAGCGGGGCTGCCGATCAGTCTGGTCGAGCTGCTCGATACCCAGCGACGCCTCAGTGAAGCACAGGTCCGTTATTATCTCGCAGTGACCGAGTACATGGTCGCGCTCAAAAACGTGCAGTTCGAGACGGGCACGCTTCTCAACGATACCGAAATCATGATTGCCGGCGGTTGAGCTTAGACGCTCAAGTATTCGGGGTTGTGAGCTCTCTGACTTGAGTGATCGTTCTTCCGCACCCTCTAATCATTGCAGTCTTTCTCCCCTGTGCTGCTCCAGCCTTCCCAGATTGAGCTATTAATCTCGGTGAAGTACAACTCCCCGTTGTGATTTCACAACGGGAGTGGTGCGGATGGCGGAAAAGCGAGTATTGGTGCAGTGGATTGGGCATAGTGACCTGCGGGCACTGGCCGCCGCTTCGTCTGCATCTCGGGCAAAAAAGATCCTGGAGGCTATTCGCTCTGGACCTTCAGAGCCTGATGATCTCGGGCCGACAAAGACCCTTCTCAGTCAGCAGAATTTTGACGAGGTTCGACTTCTCACGAACTACAACACTGAGACCAATAAATGGTTTGCTGCCTGGGCCGGGCATCGTGACAACACACCTTTCGTCGCGTTGCGTCTGGTGGATGCAGATCGTCTCGTACACCTCGGACTTGCGCCCGAGGCTGTCGCATACCGTCGCGATTGAGACTGCGGAGGCTGACAGAACCCCGCCCAAAGTGTTCACGTTCGCACGCCTAAGTCGCCTCCAAAGATTGAACAGATCAGCACCAGGCCATTTGCTGCACCTTACCGAGTGACCGTCTTGATTGCCGGCTGATTTAACCGAAAAGTCAACCCCGATGCCCCGTTTTGCCACTTGGCTACACTTTCGCTATGCTTTGTGTTATTGCTTTTTGTTTACCAGTTCGGTAAACTATTTCTCAAGGACATCTCCGTTGCAGATCGAATTTACCAACAAGAAACTTTGCAAAATTTGCTCGTCCGCGACGGAGTCACAGGCGAAGTTCGGCAAGCCCATGGCTCTGAAGTTGCAGATGCGACTAGGGCAAATGCAAGCTGCCGAGACGCTTGCTGACTTGCTCCTCGTCCCAGGAGCACGTTGTCACGCCCTAACCGGAAACCTGAAAGGGAAGTTTGCCGTGGATCTCGCACATCCATATCGCCTGATTTTCTCACCGGATCACGACCCACTTCCCCGCAAGAAAGACGGAGGGCTGATTCTGGAGGAGGTCACGGCGGTAGTGATTCAGGCAATCAAGGATTACCACTGAGCCGCGATGGAGCGAAACGACCCTAAATATACACAACGCATAAAAAACGGCAGCACCGATGGCAACCAACGCAAAACGATACCGCTACGAACCGGACTTTGCCGTCCCACCTGGAGCAACGCTCCGGGAAACGATCGACGAACTGGGGATTGACCAACGAGAACTCGCCGAGCGAACAGGCCTGGCGACCAAGACCCTCAATCAAATCATCAAGGGCAAGGCCCCGTTAACGCAGCAAACGGCAATGCTGCTGGAACGTGTAACCAACGTTCCCGCCAGAATCTGGAACAACTTGGAAGCGGAGTATCAAGAGCAGTTGGCTCGCCTTCAAGCTCGCGAAGAGCTTGCGAAAGATATTGAGTGGCTGAAGCTGGTTCCCACCAACGAACTAGTCAAACGCGGGTACCTCGAAGCTACGCAGGACAAGATCTCTCTTCTCGAACAAACGCTGAGCTTCTTTCGGGTGGCAACTGTTGGAGCATGGAGGGACGGTTGGTGCGAAGGTCAGTTTTCTTTTCGGAAGTCACAAGATGCGTCGTGTCTGGACTGCCGGCTGGCAACTTGGCTTAGGATCGCCGAAAAAGAGTCCGAATCGATCGAAGCCCAACACTTCAATAGACGAGCATTTGCAGCGGCTGTTTCCGAGATTCGTGAGCTGACAATGGAAGCACCAGGCGTTTTTATTCCCAAGATGAAGGAAGCATTCGCAGCATCAGGTGTTGCCTTGTGCTTGGTGCCGGAAATCAAGGGTGGGAAAATCAACGGAGCGGCACGATGGCTATCCCCGCACAAAGCGATGATTGCGGTCAATCTTCGAGGCAAAATGAATGACATTTTCTGGTTCACGTTGTTTCACGAAGCCGGGCATATTCTTAGTGACAGTAAGAAGCAAACTTACATTGATGTGAGGTACTCAGATGACCCGCGAGAGGCTGCCGCCAATAAATTCGCTCGCGAGCTTCTCATTCCGCGTGAGTTCGACGCTGCTCTAAAAACAACCAAGTCCATTAGTGCCGTGCTGGCGTTGGCGGAAGAACTTAGGATTGCTCCGGGGATTCTGGTGGGACGATTGCAGCATGAAAAAATCATCGGCTATCAACATCTAAATGGCCTTAAGCAAAAGTTCAACTGGGCGAAGGAATAGCCACGAACAGTGCATTTTGAAGGGATGGCAGCGAACTCCCAACGTGACAAGGATGTCGAGAAAGTAGGCTCATCCAACTGACGGGTGCGCGAGGCTGGGGGCGATCGAGAATGTGGTGTATGGAAGAAAAAGCGTGGACATGCGATCTTTCGAGGAGATTTCTCACGTCTTCTTTGAAAAATGCACATGTCCACCACCTTGTTGTATCAGTCCTTTGGCATCCGTGGCTTCCAGCAGACGCGGATTGAGTTCTCCAAAGGCGTCACACGATTTTATGTCCAGCCAAGCGAAAAGGCGATTTACTGTCCATCGTGCGATAGCCGGAACGTGATCCGTCGAGAGCTCAGGCAACGAGAATTTCGAGCTTCTCCGATCGGCCTAAAACGGACCGTAGTCGTCGCCTCCTCGCCTCGCGTGCAGTGCAATGATTGCGGGGCCGTTCGCCAAATCCAAATTGAATTTGCCGCCGCCCGCCGAAGCTACACCAAGGGCTGGGGGAAATACGCTTTGCAGTTAACTCGAAGCATGACGAGAAAGGACGTTGCTGATCTGCTTGGCGTTACCTGGGATGTGATCAAAGAAATCAAAAAGACGGACCTCCAGCGGCGATTTGCCAATCCTTCCCTGAAAGACGTACGGCGAATCGCCATCGATGAGATCTGCATTGGCAAAGGTCACCGCTACGTGACGCTGGTGATGGACCTGGACAGCGGTGCGATTATCTTCGTGGGAGAAGGCAAATCGGCCGATTCGCTGGTACCTTTTTGGAAACGACTGGGCCGTCGGCGGCATCGCATCGAAGCGGTTGCGATGGACATGTCCAGCGCCTACATCCTTGCGGTGCGTGGGAACCTTCCTAACGCCGATATCGTGTTTGACCGCTTCCATGTCGTGAAATTAATGAACGAAAAGTTGACGACGTTCCGTCGGCAACTCTTCCAGAAAGCGACCGCCGCTGAAAAGTCGGTGCTCAAGGGGAGTCGATGGCTGCTGCTGAAGAATCCCGAGAACCTACGTGCAGATCGCAACGAGGAAGCACACCTGGCCGCGGCCTTGGAACTCAATGAGCCGCTAGCCACGGCGTATTATCTCAAGGAGGAGCTGCGAATGTTTTGGAGGTATACGTTTCGCTGGCCGGCCCAGTTGTTCCTGCGGTCTTGGTGTGAGCGAGCGATAGCGACCGGACTGGCCCCTCCGCAAAACAATGGCCAAGACGTTGATGCGGCATGAAGAGGGACTGATGAACTATTTTGCGCACCGGATATCATCCGGACCGATGGAGGGCACCAGCAACAAAATCAAGACTGTCCAAAGGCAATCCTACGGTATCCGCGACCGTGAGTATTTTGAGCTCACGCTCTACTCGCTCCATCAAACAGAGTACGCTTTCGCTGGATGAGCCATGATTTCCCGATTTCCTATGTAGCGATGAAGGTATTGAGCGAGGCATCATTTAAATTATTCCTAAAGAAGCCGTTGCTGCGGTGATCAGTAGTCAGGGCGATTCGTCGCGTAGTCCGAGGGATTAAGCCGGCTTTGCAGGACGTGCGCGAGTTATGTATGGGAACACTATGCGGTTAGTACACGATGGACTCAATTATGTTTGACGAGCGACGTCATGTTCTGCTGACTGGCGCGACTGGACACGTGGGCGGTGCGTTATTGCCGCGGCTCCTCGAGGCCGGTTTCTATGTTCGTTGCATGACGCGCGATCGCACGAAGAGCGAATTTAGGGAGGACGAACGGATTTCGGTGATCGAAGCTGACGTGCTGCAGCCTGATTCGTTGAGACGGGCCATGGAGGGGTGCGATCTAGCGTACTATCTGGTGCACTCGATGTCGGGTGACGGTGATTTTGCTCAGCGAGATCGCAGGGCGGCCGGTCATTTTCGTGATGCAGCCGCTGAGGCCGGACTCGATCGGCTAATTTATCTTGGGGGCCTCGGTCGGGAGGCTGATGGGCTGTCGGAGCATTTGCGCAGTCGCCAAGAGGTCGGACGAATTCTGCGGCAGGGTCGCGTTCCTACGATTGAGTTTCGCGCGGCGATGGTGATTGGGGCGGGAAGTCTCTCTTTCGAAATGGTTAAGAATCTTTGTCACCGTCTGCCAGTAATGATCTGTCCTCAATGGCTCTCCACGCAGACCCAACCTATCGGTACTGCCGACTTGGTGCGCTACCTGATGGCCGCAGCGGATATTGAACTGTCCGCATCGGAGATTGTCGAAATCGGCACCCCCGACACGACAACCTACCGTGAGATATTGGCTGAGTATTCCCAACAAAATGGCCTGCGACGCGTCTTCATTCCGGTTCCGTTTTTAACTCCCTGGCTATCTGGATTGTGGCTGTCGCTGGTGACCCCCGAAACTGCTCGCATCGGTTCGGACATGGTGACGGGACTGGCCAATCCGACGATCGTAACGGATTCTTCCGCCGAGCGTTTTCAGATCGATGCAATGTCGGTTGATGCCGCCATTGCCAGGGCTCTCGCCGGAGAAGCTGCGGGACATGCGAAGGCATGATCACACTGCGACGACCCACCGAACTTGAGCTGCTGAGATGCACACGCAATCAGAGTAATGACGCGCTGTCGTATCAAGAGGTCGGTGAAACCTGGGGTGCGATGCCGGCGAATTATTTTCACAACGAACACGCTGTCGATCTGGGGCGTGGAGAGGCGTGCTTTGCCGCTGCGTGTGAAAATTTGCAGCAAGGTCGCTGTCTGCAACTTCCATGGGTTTCGCTGTTTCGCGACGGGCCACTGTTCGTTGGCCAAGACACCGCCATCGTCGCGCGTGTGATGCGAGTGTGGACGCTCAATTGCTGCCGCGTCGTGGATGTGAGGTCCCCCACCAAGACGGACGGTGGTCACTGTTTCTCATTCGCTGTGGGCACGCTGGGGCGGCACATCATGATTGGCGAGGAACGGTTCACCGTGGCATTCGATCCGAACACTGAAAAGGTTCGATTTTCAATTCGCTCGTTCTCACGTGCGAGCAGCATTGCGGCCGGAATTGGAACGCCCGTGATTCGCTACTACCAACGACGCTTCGTCGACAGCGTTGCTCGAGCCATGCAACAGGACCTCCAAGCTACCGCGACAAGCGGGTAGCTACGCTCCTGAGAATGCGAATTCAACATCATGGCTGGGGCCGCTGCTTGTGCGTTGACCCGTTCAGCGAAGTCAGGTAGTCGGGTGACGGACCAACGTAACATTGGCAATGTTTGCAGACGGTTGAGGCCTCGGGAACATTGCGTGAGCAGAGTGGACATTGCCGCATCGCCGGCAGTTCTTCATGTGCCGCCTTTTCATGCGGGGGAGGATACTCGCCAAGGATGCGCATGACCCCTGTATCCGACAGCGTGTCGCGTTGCCGGGGCGGCGACGACTGTGGTTTAGCAATTGAAGCGTCTTGATGTGCCGTATGATGCATTTATTCCATCTCCCAACGCGGAGTGAGTTGTTTGTGCTGCTAAAGAACAAACCCCTACCGCGAACGAAGGTATCGCAGGGCCAGCAACTATTTCCATCACAACTGCCTGGGGAGGGCAGAATCCGTGGGATTGCTCCGAGCAGCTACGGCAGTGCATCGCCGACTAGATTTTCGTCGCTCATTGCAGGAGCACGCTGAGGGTGAGCGAGATGGGCGAGCACGAGTGTTTGCGCTCGCACCTGTTTGCAATCAGGAGAGATCTTCATTCCGCCGATCGCTTGGTCGAGGCGTGCCACCAGTCGCGCCGATCCCGGAGGGATTGCGTCGTGAGCGAGTAGTTGGTTCATCGCGTCAGTCATGCCCATGGGGAGGTCCCTTGGCACCACCACCCTCCCGACCGCTTGCATGCGAATCGATTTTCGGGCACCGCTGCCGATCGTGCCCAAAGTCGCCATCCTCGCCTCCCCCGCTGCGTCACGTTCGATCACGAAAGCATCGAGTAGCTCTAGCGAGGAATCATTCACGATGGATGCTCCGTCGATGGAGCGGCGGGGGGCGTCCTGCGCAGTGGTTTGCAGGTGTACAGGGCCGGCGACGTCGATGATTTGCTCCGCATGCACAACGCCATACGAGTTGCTACCCACGCCGATGTTATTCATGGAGGGCCCGGCTTCGAAGCCGAGTTCGAAATCAGCATCGACCGTGCCAAACAAACTCGCGTCCTGTTCGTCCTGGCCTCGCCTCCGAATGACTTCGATCGCAGCATCAGGGCTGTTGAAATCGATGCGGTAACGGCTCGCCAGCGAGTTGTAGAGTCCAACCACTCGCGTGAGGTGACCCCGAGAGTAATTCACGGGCAATTCGAGCATGGCCACTTCATTGCGACTCCGTGCGAATCCAACATCGAGTTGGGCGGCGTGGGCCACCCAAAACGCGCCGGCGATTGACAACGGCACGACTGCCAGCCACGCCCATTCGAGCTGACCGAGCAATCGAAAGACGGTGTAATTCAGGGGGATCAAAATCACTAAATAAATCAGCAAGCTACGAAACACCAAGGAGGATTTGGGAATCGTCACGCCAATTTCTTGACGGAGTTGGTTCTGGCCCCAGGTCAGCAGATCACTCTCGTTCGTCCAGGCACCCAGACCGCTAACTGGGTGCGGCCACACGTCATCGCTTTTCCACGCTGCGAATGGTGCGTCGGCGTCCGCAGTTGATTCCGATTTCGGCGTCTCGCTTGCCGTGTCATCATTGCGAGGAACTCGCATTTTCGCGTCACGCGAAAACAGCCGTAACCCCGTGTTGATCGCTGGCGAGGTCACGTCCGTATGAAATCCCACAAAACTCTGTCGCACAGACGGGGACGGAGTAATGTCTGATCCGAGAACTGTCGCGTCATCCGGTGAAACGAGTGGTGTCTCTGGCGAGAGCGGCGTCGCGGCCGATGGGGTCGCGTCGGCGGCAACTTGCTCGCGTCGAAATACTCGTGGCGGCCGTGCCAGGATCGCGGAGTTGACGAAGCTGTCGTACGACTTCCAGGGCATGAGCCACGGGCTCATCAGATCGATTCGGGACTGCACCAATCTTCCACGTCCCACCCGGCGTTCCAGCAGCAGTCCCCCATCACCGATCTCCAAGGCGTCTGGTCTTTGCTGGCCAGCCGCTGCGACGAACGAGGAATTGCCTTGGAGGTCTTCGATTACCCTCGCGGTGGAGGGGTCGGCGACGACGCTATGAGAACGAATGAAATCTTGCGCGTCGCCCGCTAGCAGTTCGGCAGCGCCACCGGGGATCACAGGCAATAGGTCCTGAAAATCAGCATCGGTGAGCGAGTCAACTCCCGCCGGGCCGTTGACAACAATCAGCCCACCAAAATTCAGCCAGTCCAAAATAGCGGTTCGCTGTCCCGGTGTCAGTGAGCTCGCTGGTAAATCATCCCACAACAACACGGCGGTCGAGGTCCAGTCGAGGGCGGTTTCCGCAAGTGGTAGCACGCCTTGCGTGGGCGGAATGACGATACGGTAGTTTTGGGGTGGTCGCTTGAAAGAGTCAGCACCGTGAACCGCACGTACCCAATTTGATGTTTGCCAGCGAGTGAATCGTTCGGGGCGGTTGGTGAGAATGACCAAGAAATACGTCTGGGGCAACATCACCGCAAAGCGGGCGGGACGGAGGTCGAAGCGGGCAGTCGAATCGCGCCCCAGAAACTGCCCGTCCATGATCACGTTTTCAAACATCTGGCCTTCGCGACGAGGCGCGAGGAAACGCGTCTCCAATCGCCGCATTTGTCCCTTGGGCAAGACAGCGGGGCGACGGACAAAAAACGAACTCGTTAACTCAGGTTCAAGTGCGTCCAGCGATCCATCGTCGAGCAGACCGTTTGGAGACTCGCCAACCTCGCTGCGAGTTTGCACCACGCCGCGGCGGTCATCGAGATTGCTGCGTATGGATAGTCGGGCGCTCGTCCAATGACCCGGTTTTACCGATCCGTTGGGACTCTCGCTGGTCTGCATATCGGGGCGCGATGCAGGGTATGCATCGGCGGCGCGAGACGTGAAGGGCGGTTGCTGCGTTTCACTCTGCGGGGCCGCTTCGTCAGGTTCACTGGTTAACCGGCAGCCGTCGCAGCCGACGACCAAGGGCAAACAGAGCAGAAACCACCACCACGCTCGACCGAGCGAGGCTACCATCCCATCACCATGTTCGATTCGATGGCGCGGCGGGCCTGGTCGACGTCGCAACCCGTCTCCATCCGATACAGGCGAATCGCATTGACTTTGTCGCCAGCCGATTTGCTGAGACAGTCCCGCGCGATCGTGCATGGATCGAGGGTGCGGTCGGTCAGTCCCAGGGCGCCCTTGCTGATCACCCAGGAATCCCGCGGCCGCTTAGTGATTCGCAGGACTTCATCTTCGGGATAGGCATCATCGACGACCGTCTGCGCGGAAACTTCGTCTTCGGACCATGTGATGATGATATGTGCGTCGGTTTCGATCTCAAACAATGGCATGGCGCTGGCTCGGGAGTGTGCGAAGACGAAGAACGCAGTCGGTCACGCCACAGCAATGGATTGCCATGATGTGTCGGTCGACTGCCTGTTCAGCATAGGCGTCCAGCGCGGCGTCGGCAATGTCGTGAAGCCATCGGTCGTCATTCGCTAAATCGCTTCGAAGCCGCTAAATCGCTTCGCTGCTTTCAAACATGATCAATTCGGCACCGTCGAGAAAGCTGACCAGCGATTTCGCTCGGTAGGGCTGCTGCAGTTTGCGAACGGCCTTGCTCTCAATTTGACGCACCCGCTCTCGAGTCACTTGGAAAATCCGGCCGACCTCTTCGAGCGTGTAGGTATAGCCATCGGCCAAGCCGTACCGCAGTCGTAGGATCTCACGCTCACGATAATTGAGCGTTTCCATCGCGAGGTCAATCTGATGCTTTAACGCCTCGCGATTGGTTTCCATCAGCGGGTCTTGGTCGCGGTGATCTTGCAAGAACTCTCCGAACGCACTGTCCTCGTGATCGCCGACCGGCTGATCCAACGACAACGGCTGGCGGGCCATCTTTAAGATGATTCGTGTGTCGTCGAGCGACAATCCGCTACGTGCACAGACTTCTTCGGGAGTCGGCTCGCGACCAAATTCCTGCACGAGATCACGGGTGATCTGACGAATCTTGTTCATGGTGTCAATCATGTGTACCGGCACGCGAATGGTGCGGCTTTGATCGGCGATGGCCCGCGTGATGGCTTGGCGAATCCACCAAGTCGCGTAGGTGCTGAATTTGTAACCACGGGCATGTTCGAACTTGTCGACCGCACGCATCAAACCCGTGTTGCCTTCTTGGATCAAGTCCAAGAAAGACAGTCCGCGATTGCGATATTTTTTTGCGATCGACACTACCAGACGCAGGTTTCCCGCGGACAGCACGCGTTTGGCGGCATCGTAGTCATCGCGAAGTGTGTCGCAGCGATCGACGCGGCGGGACAGCGTTTTAGGTGTCTCGTACGTCAGACGCATGAGTTGTCGTAACTCGCTCTGCAATTCCGCGACCGGCGGCATGCCCGCCAGCGCCAGCCGATGAGGTGCGTCTAAGATTTGGCGAATCTCATTCATTCGCATCGCACTGCGACGCAATTTTTCGAAGATGGGCTGCAACTTGTTCGTCCGCAGGTTCATTTCTTCGACCAATCGCACGGCCTTGTTGCGGCGAACGACAAGGTTTCGCCATGCCGCTCGGCGCCGCCGCATGGGCAGTGATTTATTGATCGCCGTCAAGTAATCGTTGCGATTTCTCTCCAGCAGATGCCCCAGTGTACGGGTGTTGGGAACGATCCGCTTCATGATCGCCTTCTTCTCGGCGGCGTTCGTCACGCTGACTTCGATCGTACGGTCCAGTCGCAGTTGTTTATCACGCACCTGTTGCAGCAATTTCAAGGCAGCCTGCAACATGAAATCTGTCGCCATCATGCAGTGACGGTAGCGTTCTCGTGTGGCCTCGATCTGGACAGCGGCAGAAACCTCTTGATCTCGGGTAAGTAGCGGGATTTGGCCCATTTGCATCAGATACATGCGGACGGGATCCTCCGTAGGATCCGTTGGCATTTCCTCCCGGCGGACGACCAAATCATCGTCGGAGAGTGAGTTCAGCTCCGAGTCGTCGGACACCGCGTCGGCGAAATCTTGACCCATGGTCCGCGAGCGACGGGAGATGGAGTCTTCGGCATCAAAGGCGTCATCCTGCAAACTGCGACTGCTAAACTTTTTGCCCATCAGGTTCTCCTCGTCTCCCGGTTGATCGTCAAAGCTGTTTGGGAAGGAACACCATGCACTGTTGGTGCCAGCGGAGAACTCAGGTAACGCATGAATCATCGCAAGTAATTGCCGCACAGGAGGTTAGGCGTAATAAACGCCCGTGGTCAGAGAAGCGTAGCGGCGCAGGGTGTGGACGAGGCTCATCGCGATGTTGCTCGCACGCAACGCCCGGTGATTTCAATCAACTCGTCCACCAGCGTGGGACCGTTTCCCGATCCCACGTTCCCCAGCGTTCGCATGTTCAAAGGTAGGTCAGGTTTTGCGTCAACAAGGTTAAAAATAGGAATGAATTGCCCATCCTCCGACTCCGCTACACCAACTCGCCCCTGGGGCGTAAACTCGGGGCGATACGTCCCTAGCAGGATTAGATGCCGTTAAGTTGGGAAAGTTCCCGACACGTATGACGACGCGTTGGCTTTCAACGGCTGTTGCCGGCAGGTCGTGCGAGCCGCCCCATCCATAGAATGCCCCGATGACGACCGCTGTGAATTCGTTCAACGATTACCATCCCCTGCGTGAGAATCGCTTCACTGACTCCGCCCGTGTGCTCGCTGCATTGGAAAAAATTGCTGCTAGCGGTGTTGCGCCGGACCTTTTGACAGGGTTGTGGACGTCCCTGCATGATCACTTGGGCTTGGTTGACGATCCCGATGGGGCGGTGCAACTACTCGAGCGATTTGTGGATGTTTCTCGCAGCCCAACCTCGTTGTTAGCATTGTTTGATCGCGATCCCCAAGCCCTGCCAGCGCTTCTGCAGGTGCTTTCAACCAGTCCAGCGGTGGCTGAGTTGTTGATCAGCGATCCAGAAAGCTTCGACCTGATCCGTGCCAGTGACGGCCGCCCAACATCGCGGGAGCAGTTACGCGACGAGTTGGCGCACGAGCTCCGCACCACCGCATCGATCCCGCGTGCAGCGGTTGCGATTCGACGGTACGTCGGTCGCGAGGTTTTGCGGATCGCTTACGGCGAATTCGTACGCGGACTGGCCCCCGATCGCGTTGCCCGGCAGATCAGCCATCTCACCGACGCGGTGCTGGCGACTGCACTGGATTTCACGATCGACCAAGTTGCTTCGCAGTTCAATTACCCGCAACGGATCGATGCTAGCGAACCGAAATACGCGATCATTGCGTTGGGAAACTATGGCGGCGAGGAAATTGGCTACGACTCGCCACTGGACCTGCTGCTATTGTGCGATCAGATCGACCGAAGAAACGAGAGTCACCTCAAATTCAATCGTCATATCGTGGCCGGATTGCTCGGCCTGCTCGGTTCCAATCGCGGTCCGGTCGTGTCGATCCACATCCGATTCGTACAGCAGCCGGGTGAGGATTTCGCGACCGCCGATACCCAGCGGCTGAGTGATTTTATCCGCACGGGGGAATCTGCATCGCGGCAAGTTGATTTCCACGCTGCCAGTGATGCAGCAGCCTATTACGAACGCGAGAACCAGACCTTCCAGCGTCTGGCGTTTGTCAAAGGTCGGGTCGCTGCCGGCGATCGTGGGCTGGGAGATTGGTTCCTAAAGCAGATGGAGCCTTGGGTCTACCATCGTCTTCTTAGTCGCAGTGAAATCGCGGACATACGGGTCCTGCGCCGCAAACTCGAAAAACGCGCACTCTCTGTGGACACTCAGCGCGGCACTCCGATCGCCGATTGTCCTGGTGGTCGCCGCGATATTGAGCTGACGATCCAGTTCTTGCAGCTGATGCACGGCGGTGAGTTGCCTGAGGTTCGTGTCCCGGGGACGCTCGATGCGATCGCGGCATTGAACCGACACGGTTGCTTGACGCAGCAGGAAGCCTCCATTTTGTCCGAGAACCACGCGCGACTTTGTCGGCTTGAGCACCACCTCGCCGTCTTGTTGGACCACCGAGTCGCTTACCTGCCCGATGACGATCTGATCCGCACTCGCTTGGCGTGGCGGTTGGGTGTGCGCCGGCCGCGGGATCGCAGTGGCGAGAGCGGTGATGGCTCTGACGAAAAAGCCGCGGTCGGTGACCGCGAGCGATTTGAAAAGTTGTTGGACGAGACGTTCGACGTCAACCGCAAGATCATCAATCACCTGATGGCTCAGGACGTCGCCGCGAGCCCAACAGCGGCATCCGACCTCGCCGTACGCCCGGTGGCTGCTCAGTCAGATCTCGCCCCCGACATCGATGCAGTCGAAATCGAAACTGAATTGATTCTTGATCCGGATCCGGATTCCGATAGGTTTGCTGAGGTCTTGCGAGGTCATGGATTTATTGATCTCGACCGCGCCGCCGACCAGATCTCATCACTCAGTCATGAGTCGGTATCCTTTCTATCACCGCGCCGATGTCGCCAGTTTTTCGCAGGCCTGGCCCCGCACCTGCTGCGTGAAATTGCGCGCACGCCTGCGCCTGATCGAACTCTCGACCAACTTAGTAAAGTCGCCGACTCAATCGGTGCCAAGGCGACTCTTTGGGAGTTGCTCGGTGCCAACCCGGCAACTTTGGCGTTGATGGTGAATCTGTGTTCGCTGACGCCCTACCTGACCGGTATCCTGACGGAGAATCCGGGGATGATCGACGAACTGGTCGACTCGTTACTGATGAATCGCCTGCCGCCATCGGAACGCCTCGACGCGCAATCGATTCGGTTGTGCCAGTTCGCGGACGATCTGAGCCCGATCCTGCAAACATTCCGGGCCGGATGCCATTTGATGATTGGCACGCGTGACCTATTGGGCAAAGAGACGGTAGACGCGATCGGTCAGTCCCTCAGTGATACCGCGGACGCCTGTTTGCGGCGGGTCATCGATCGCGAGCTTGAACTCCTGACGGCGAGATTTGGTGATCCGGTTAATGAGCAGAATGAGCCGGTGGAAATGGTTGCCGTTGCACTGGGGAAATACGGCGGGCGGGAGCCTAACTATCATAGTGATCTCGACCTGACGTTTCTGTACACAGCCGAAGGCGAAACGCAGCGCCGCGTCGGCGGTCCCAAAGCAACACTCTCCAACCGCCAGTTTTTTAACCAATTGGCTCAGAACGTTGTCAGGACAGTCGATTCGGCAGGTGATCGACTCTATGAAGTTGATCTGCCCTTGGCTCAGGGTGCCGATGAAACAGTGTTGGCCTACTCCATCGACCAGTTCATTAAACCTTTTCGTTTAGGCGGCGCGCCGCTGTGGCGACGAGCAGCTTTGTGCCAAGCTCGCGCGTTCTCAGGATCGCGTCGGACCCGCGAACTCGTCAGCGCTGCCATCGCCAAAGCGATTCGGCAGACACCGTGGCGTGACAGCCAGTTTGCCGAGTTCAAGACCCTCCGGCAGCGCGGCGAGTCGACAGCCGCGCCTGGCAATATGAAGCGTGGCGTCGGTGGCACCGTCGACGCGCAGTTCATCGTCGCCGCGGGAGTGCTGAAATCAGCGGGAAGACTGGATGCCGAGATTGCCACGGGGGTGGCGGCGGCGCTGAGCGACCTCGCTGCTGCCGGTGTCTATGACAGGGCTGACGCTGAGAAACTGATCGATAACTATCGTTATTTGCGCAATGTCGAAACAAAATTGCGACTGATCGACACGCCTGCTCGCCATGAATTGCCGCTGTCAGCCGACGGTAAGCCCGACACCCTCGAAATGAAACAGCTCGCGGCCCTGCTCGGTGAATCGGATCCGGCAGAGATCGTGCGTCGCTGCGATGACGTCCGCGTCTCCAACCGCAGCATGTTTGAGCGGATGCTCGCCCCCTGAGGGTTTAATCGTGGAACTCTGCGGTCAGTTGGACGCTATTGACGTCACTCCGTCACGCAAAAGTCCTGATCGCTGAGCAGGGGGTGACGACCCTGTCGCGATCCTAACGCAGATGACCGGCGCTGGTCTGAAACATCCGGTGCCGGCGATGCTGGGAATCTCGCTCTTGGGCGATTGCTTGAGTTAGGTCATCGAAATTGGCATTGCAAACGCGGCAACCGATGTCATTGAGGTGAAACCGAATGTAGTCGCTTTCCTCGCTCCCAATTTCGCCCAATAAGTGGCGACGGAGCAATTCGCGATCGGGACAACTCAGCCGCTCACGCCGCCAGATCGCTCCAATGGTATGGAGACCAGCGACGTTTTGACCCCGCAGGCGTACCAGTCTCTGGTGCAATTCAGGGTGCTCGCGAATGGCAACTTCGATCCTGGCGGAATTCTCTGGTGCGAGTAACTCATCGAGGAAAGCGAGCAATTCAATGTCGCTAAATTCGATGGAGTCGCTGTCGTGCTCGTGATCGCCGTGGCCCATCAGGTTCGTCGTGCCGGGAGTGGGAGTGGGAGTGGGGGTGGTCGGTGAGGCAGGGGCCTAGGGACGAGCGCCGCTGGGAGTGGACGCCGAATGCTCGGTGCCATCGTTATTGCCGGCATCCTCTGGTGGTTCTGCAATCGGTTTGGGGGCTGCCTCGAGCACGGTTTTTAAGACGTCGATGAGCTGGTCTAAGCGGAATGGCTTGTACAGGACCGCCTTGGGGTGCAGTCCGTTCTGTTTGGCTTTGACGATAGAGTGCCCTGGATCGTAACCGAAACCGGTCATCAGGATCATGGGCACGTGATCCATAAACTTGCCCAAACGCAGCATCAGTTGGTAACCGCTATAGTCAGCGAGTCGAATGTCACTGATGATGGCATCATAGGAATTCTGCCCACCGCTGCGGCGAACCATCAGCAAGGCCTCGTCGCCAGCATGGGCGGTTTCAACAACACATCCGTAGCGTTCGAGTAGACGGTGAGCATCCTCACGAACTTGATCGTCTTCATCGACGACCAAGATCCGTTTGCCACGCAGGATCACGTGCCGTTCGGACTTCTCGTCGGCAGCAACTGCCTCGAGTGGGGTCATCTTCTGCCCGATCTGCTGAATCGTACGTTTGATATCGCGTGAATTCTGCAGGATGCGGCTGAGACGATCCATCACCTCGCTACTGTGCCCGATATACCCTTCCATCACGTGCACTGCATCGTTGAGAATGGCGTCGACTGGCATCGCGACGGCGCTGTGAATCGCGTCACAACTTTGCTGGGCTGTGTTGGCCTTTTGCGCGACCAACAATTCCAGCGTGTTGAGTGCGAAGGCGATGTCTCGAGCGAAAATCTCTAGGAACTGCAGGTCGCTATCGGTGAACGTGGCGACATCGGGGCTCTCGACGTTGATGGTTCCGAGCACCTGGTCGTGCAAAATCAGAGGGACAGTCAACGAGCTACGGGTGTTGGCGACACCGGGGATGAATAGCGGGTCATTGAGCACGTCATGACAGATGTACGGAACCCCGCTGGCGGCGACGTATCCGGTGATCCCATTCTCGTGCATTCTCGCCAGTAGCTTGCGATCGGATGCTTCCTCGTCAATTCCCACGCTCAGCAGTGGCAGTAGATCGCCAGTGGATTGTTCGAGTACTCGGATTTCGATGACTTCGAAGTTCAGCAAGTCGCGGAGGTAGTGCTGGATGTTGTCTTTGAGAAGATCGATTCGCTCATCCACCTCCATCATGAAGATCTCGTTGGGGCGAAGATCGGCGAGCTCCCGTCCGGCTTGGTGGATCGCGGCCAGCTTCTGTTCCTGGAGGATCTCTTCGGTGATATCACTAACGGTGACGATGAGGTGTCGCGATGCGGCTGCCGAATAGATGGGAGCGGCGTGGACCTTGAAGTACTGATTGTGGGTGCTGTGCAGCGTCGAATGGCTCTGATCACCTGTCGCCAGCGAGGTGTGAAACGGACAGAAGTCCGGTCCCATGATTTCGGGATTGTGTAAGAGCTCGTAAAAGGTCATACCGAGCGGGGGGCCTTCGTCGCGGCCAGCCCACTGGAGCAATTGCCGGTTGGCCCAGATTACCCGCAGATCGGAATCGAGCAGAGCGACGCCTTCGGGCATGTCCCGCAGCATCAAGCCACTTTGGGTGATCCCGCGAATCTCCGAAATCTGCGGCAGAGTTGAACGCTCTAGCCAGATGCCGGCGACTGACTCCTGCTCGAGCATGGGAAATGCTTCTACGATCGATTCGGCACGTACCCATTGGACGTCACCGGGGAAATCGATGGTGCCCGCGGAACTCGCCTCGGGTGGCTGTCCCCCGTCGCCTACCCAAATCATTTTTGACACAGCTTGATTTCCCCCCACCTCTGGAAGCCATTCATCTCGTCGTACAAAATGCGTGTTCCAACGCTACACTCAGAACTATAGACGAAAACGCCCGGCAACACGTTCTTTATGTTCGCAGATTGCGGGCGGTTTGCAAATCGGATCGGGCATCGCTTCGGCGATCCGCTCACGCAAAAATATTTGGGATAGCGGCTTCATCGCGCGGAACAATCGACAAGGGAGTGTTCGCCTCCCAAGGAACCTAGATGGTGGGACAGAGGCGGCTCTAAGCTCAGCGGGACAGCGTGAGGCCTGTGGCCGGCGATGCAGGGATGTCCCCCTGAACAGGTGTCTCAAAAAATATTCAAATATTTTTTTCAACCCGGGGTCGTCTTGCTTGAAAAATCCGTGAAACTTGCCGCCGAATGGCACCTGCATTGTTGACACAGCTTACCCAGCATCTACCTTGGATCACTGCAGGGCGATGTTCGCCCAGATTGCGCAGCCGTTAAAGCTTGCCCGTGTTTCTTCTGTTGCCTCACAATATCGTGAGCATTTCGAGAGGGTTTTCAATGAAGTCTAGTGTTTTGAGGATGTTTATGGGGGTCGCCGCAGCGATGTTATTCGCTGCCTCGGTCCACGCAGGATGCGGAAGTTGTAGCGGTTGCGCCAGCGGAAGCGGTTGTGCTTCGCAAGGTTCAACGGCTGGTTGTGGCGGTGGCTGTGCCGACGGTGTCGGAGCAGGCTGCGGTGATGCTGCCGGTTGTGGTTCGACAGTGTCTTATCAAACGCAAACGGTAATGCGTTCTCAGTACGTGACGGAAACCCGTATGGTTCCGACCACCACGTACGAGCGTCAAACTCAGACTCGCACTCGAAACGTCACAAAACAAGTTGCTCGTGTCGAAACACGCTCGCAAGAATACACCGTGAACGTGCCAAAGACGGAAACCAAGACGGAAACCTACGACGTTCAAGTCGCTGTGCCGTACACTGAAGAACAAACGTACACAGTGTCGGTGCCCGTGACCACGCAGGTCGAACAGACTTACCAAGTCTCGGTCCCTTACACCGAACAAGTCGAACAGACCTACTCGGTTCAGGTTCCCTACACCGAAACCAAGACGCAAGAATACACGGTCTGTGTCCCGTACACCGAACAAGTTGAACAAACTTACAGCGTTCAGGTTCCCGTAACGAGCACGCAAACCCAAGAGTATCAAGTTTGCGTTCCTTACACCGAAACGCAAACGCAAACGTACACCGTCCGCGTTCCGCACACCGAAACCAAGACGCAAGAGTACACCGTCAACGTGCCTTACACCGAGCAGGTTGAACAGTCCTACAACGTGACCGTGCCTTACACCGAACAAGTCACGCAGACGTACAATGTCATGGTTCCTTACACCGAGCAAGTTGCCCAAACGTACACTGTGCGGGTGCCTGTTCAGCAAACTCAGACTGCCTATCGTACCGTCAGCAAGTGCGTCCCCGTGACCAGCATGCGAACCGTACAACGCGATCTGGGCAGCTACGAGTGCCAAGCAGTCGCGACTGCCCCCGCTGCAAGCGGATGTGGCTGCGACAATGGCAGCACCAGCGCCTGCGGTAGCCCATGTGGTGGCTGTGGCGGATGCCAGAGCAGCTGCGGATGCGGTGGCAGCGTTGCCGCCAATGCCGGTTGCGCTCCAGCGGTAACTTATCGTCGCGTTTACGTTCCTAACGTTGTGACCGAGCAAGTTCCAACGACCACTTATCAGCGGACCACCGAGCAAGTCCCTTACACCTACACCACGACTTCCTACAACTGCGAAACCAAGACCCGTATGGTCCCAGTTACCCGCATGCGTAGCGAATCCCGTGAGCGTACTGTCAACGTGACTCGCTGCCGCACGGAAACTCGCACTCGCACCGTTCCCGTGACTCGGTATCGCCAAGAAACCCGTACTCGTGACTACCAAGTCACCACGTACACGACCGAAGAGCGGACTCGTGAAGTTCCTGTTCACCGCACTCGGATGGAAACTCGCACCCGCGAAGTTCCTGTGACGACCATGACAACCGAAGAGCGTACCCGTACTGTTTCGGTTCAGAAGACTCGTCAAGAGCAACGCACTCGTGAATATCAAGTCACCAAGTGCCGCACCGAAACTCGCACTCGGATGGTTCCCGTGCAACGTTGCCGTACCGAAGATCGCACTCGCATGGTCAATCAAACGACCATGAAGAACGAAGAGCGTACTCGCACTGTCAATCTGACTCGCATGGAAACTCAACAACGCGAACGCGAAGTTTCGCACACCGTCAACGTGCCCGAAACTCGTACTCGCACCTACAACGTGACTGTCTATGACACCGTCACTGAAGAAGTGCCAGAAACCTACACCGTTTGCGTTCCTGTGCAATCGATGAAGGAAGTTCAAGTTCGCGTCTGCAAGCAGGTTCCTACTACCATTCAGGTTCCTGTCTACAGTGCCCCAGCCGCCGGTTGTGGCTGCGGATCGGTGCAAGCGACTCCGGTTGCTGCTCCCGTCCAAGGCACCCCTGTCATGCAAGCTGGTGCTGGTTGCACCAACTGTGGCGCCTAATTGAAACCCCTGATCGACTCGCTCTCCGGGGCGAGTCGACGGCATCCTAAAACGGCGAAACCGCGTGGGCCCAGCTCACGCGGTTTTTTCGTAGGATGGCCTCTGCGCTGCCTGCGAATCTCGCGACAGTCTATTTCATCGACTGGGCTCCTGCCCTAGCAGGAACGCAAGCGAGGGACGAGATGGCATACCGCGCTGACGCGTTGGGATAGTACATCAACCGGCAAGTAGACTGTGCCATGAAACAGCAGACGCTCCCGCGGTACGGGCGGCGCCGAATCAAAACGCGGATGGTTTCATGTATCGATCGGATGATCGCTGGAAGGAACCCCTCCTAAGATGATAACCAATCGAGTTTTGTGATTTTGCGCAAGCGGTCGTCGAAATTGCCGATGAGGCCGCCGACCATGACCCATTCGTTGGATTGCCGTAGTTCGATTTCTCCGAACTTATTGATCCGCAAGATGGAGTCACCGGTCACACCGGAATCACGCAATTGCCGCATATCGATCTCGCCTTCGTTGACGACATCCAGCAATGTTTTGCCGGTCAGTTCGATGAACTGCATGACTGAGGTTGCCGACATGATTTGCCGAGGGGCTAGAGAGGATCGAGGACCGGTCGTTCGGTCCCCCGTTGCTATCGATTTTAATTTAACGAATCCGCTTTTGGACTTCTGGCATCAAATCTTCACCCGAAAAATTGAGATGAACGACTTTTCCCTCGGCATCCATGATCGCAACGAACAGCAGTGTCACGGCACCGAACCGGTACGCTACCTCGTTAACGATCTCGGCACTGGGATCGGACTCACTGCGGAAGCTCGGGAAACTCAGTCCGTCCCGCTGCATGAATCCTTCCACGTCCGTGCCCGCCACGTCGAGGTTCATCCCTACGATCGAGACGCGGTCGGGATACTTCGCCTGGATTTCCTGCAGGTTTGGCAGGACCGCCAGCGAATTGGGGAAGGCACTCGACCAAAACGGCATCAGGACGATTTTACCTCGGTAGTCGGCCATCTTTACGGGCTGTCCACTGACTGTCGGGAGATCCGGGTCAAATTCGCGGCCGATCACCGCCTGGCGATTCTCACGGGCACGCAGCGCGGTCCTCGCGACCCGTCCGATTGCGTCTTGGCGGTCAGCGAATTGCCGCTGCAGCACGTCGTAAGTGGCCGCAGCGATATCATTTCGACCCACCGCTTCGGCCTCCAAACTTGCGCCGCAAAGAAACTCGACCGTCAACAGGTCCGCTGGCGTCGATAGCACGTCTTTGATGGCCGCTTGCCACGCCGATACCTCGACCGGCATTGTCGAATGATGCTCGTCGGGAGTGTTGCTTGAGGCAGTCGTGGCGGTCGCCACGATTTGCTGGCGGAGTTGGTCGAGATGTTCGAGCGCCGAATTGGCCTGTGAGAATCCAGATGACGCGATCATTGCCGCCATGCGAGCGACCTCGGCGTCTTGAGCGTCTCCAAACCGATCAGTGATCAGATCCCGAATCTCCTCGGCTTCTGCCTGGTACTCATACTGCAGGAGCGTGTCCTTGGCCTGTCCGAGCACCATCAGCGTGGCGACATCAACACGTTGATCACCCTCGAGTAACTCGTGCGCGAGATCCATCACGTGGGCGGCGGCATCCGATTTGCCATGGCGGAGAGATTCAATCCCCAGGCCAATGAGCACCAATTGACTATCTGACCGCAGAGCCGTGTCGGGCGAATTGCGAGAGTCCTCAGCAATCGCCTGCAGCTCCTCGGCGGCTTTCAAGTCACCCATGGACGCCAAGTGGGAAAGGGCTTGCAATACACCACGGCGACCGGTGACGCGATCGCGTTCAGTCCCATCGGGGTGTTCACTTAAACGCTCGGCGGCAACTCGTTTTAACGCGACAAGACGCACGACCTCTTCCTGGACGGCGCGCGGGTCTGTGTTGCCGGCCTGCCCATTGATCAAGGCTCCCATTTCACGATCAATATCTCCCAGAAAAGCGTTCAGCTCTCCGGGGCCCCAATCAGGTCGAAGCTGAGGGCGTTGACTCGCCCCATCGATCGCCGGAATGCGGGGTGGAGGCGCATTTTCGCTGGAGGGCGGCTGATCAGCCGTGTCGTCTACGCCAACCGGTGGTGACAGCTCGGGAGACGCAGTCGGCGGCGGCAACGATTCCGCTGTCAGAGACGAGCTGCCTTCAGCCAGATGCTGAGTGCCCGACATCTCGCCAGTGGTTGCCGCAGGAGCAGCGTCTGTCGACGGCTCCGGTCGTCCACAACCTGTTAATGCTAATGTGGTCAGTCCCACGCTCGCGAATCGCAATCGATGCGTCTGCCAATAGGTCGCAACGATCTCTTTGAACCGATACTTTTGCACGCGTCGTGTCCCTCCCGTGGAAGCGAAAACCGGCAGTCTAAACCGTTTGCAGCCAACTGGGAAACCCAAACGCGTGCTACGCGATGGGCCTTAGGCGGCTGAATGGTCCAGCGATAAAGCCTCAATCAAACGGGCAAATCGCTCTCCGGCTTCTTGCCGACGCTCCATCCGCTCGGTAACCGTCCAGCTACTGCGGATGCTGCGAACCCGACGCAAAATCTCGATATCCGAGAGCTGTGTCTCATTTTGAGCCACATCAGCGACGGGCGAGACGAACGTTGAAGCGGTGGACGATGGGGTGGCAGTGGCAGTCATCATAGGTCTTCATCCTGAAAAGATGGGAACAGTGTCGGTCGCAAGCTTGTCAGATCGCGTTTCCGTTTTTAACGATATTGCGATGTAAAGCACAAACCATGCCAATGCGTCGGAGGCATCGAGTTTTTAGGCCGAGTATTCGGAAGGCAAATGTGGCTGGCCTGGCGATCGACTAAGAAATTCCCTGTTTGACGCCAGCATCCCGCTGATTTTTAGCCGCTCGGTGGGCGAGAGGATGCGTGGGGTTGGCAAATTTTCGCCGTCCTCGATTGATGGAGAGTCAGTCGTCGCCCTGCGACTCTTTTGCAAAGTCGTGTAAATTTTGCCATCGTCGGTCCGGTAGCCGCATGAGGTTGAGCTCATCCGGGTCGCCCCAGGCTGCAAAGAGATCGCCGATCCGCTCGTTCAGCCGCCGGCAGCCCTCCTGCGAAACTGCTCGGCCATGTAAATCGATGTACTGAATCTGTTGACCATCGTCGAAAATGGTGGCGTCAATTTGCCACCCGGCGGTCTGGTTCGCCCACGTCAGTGAACCGTCCCACTCAAAAAACAGTCCTGGCAGTGAATTCATCGCCTCAGCAGCTTGTTCGAGCGTACGACCTAACGGGCGCCCTTGTCCGCGATAAACATAGGCTTGAAATGAAAAATAGGGGGACATTCCGTCACCATCGAGCGTATATTGGATGGAAAAGAGATTTTTACGGGTTTGTCAACCCAGAATTCCTTGACCGCGTCCGTTTTTGTCCTAGAGTAAAGTGCTCTAGGATCCCCGTCCACGGTTAAGAACCCTACGGCCTGTCCTTCCTACCGATGAATTGGAAGGTCGTTTTTGAGAGATACTGTGGCCATTGTAAAGGAATTAGTCCATGTTGGTTTTGTCAAGAAAGAAGAACGAAAGCATCATCATCAATAACGATATCAAAATCGTTGTTGTTGAAATCCGCGGCGACAAAGTTCGTCTGGGGGTTGAGGCCCCGCGTGAGGTGCCCGTTCATCGACACGAAGTCTACGAAGCGATCCAGCGTTCCAACGAAGCCTCCGATAGCTCCGTCGAGGGTTAGTTCGCGAAAACTCGCGAACGGACTCTCGTTGAATTCCTGCGATGCGCCCGTCTCCGTTTTCGCCATCCTCACCAAACGAGCAGTTTGGTTGGCGATGCCCTCGTTTCCTGCGTGAAGGGGCTTAAAACGAACTTAATACGTTTTTCCCAGCTCCTCGCCGATGAACCCTTGACGCCCTCAGCGTCTCCTTGTAAAAACACGCCCATCACGGCAGCGATGTCGTTTTAGAGGTCCCTTCGTCTAGCGGTCTAGGACACTGCCCTTTCACGGCGGCAACACGGGTTCGAGTCCCGTAGGGATCATCTGGGTTTCATTACCCACCATCACAGACCCCGCAAAACCAAGCGTTTTGCGGGGTTTTTTTGTGTCCGGGCTTTCTCCATGGTGGTCGGTAGCGGCAGGTGTGACACCGCCCAGGACACCGCCGTTTGTGGCGGTGTCAATCTTGACTGTTGTGATCGACGCTCCAGCGGCCCAGTGATCGGGGGTCACCTGCAAATAGTGTTTGGCGGCCACGGCGGCGGAATGACCGAGCCATGCATCGATAACGTGACCGGCGAAACATTCCTGCAACTCGGTTCGTCGTGACGCCCGCAAATTCTGAAAAGTCTTCGCCCACGGAACAATTCCCGCAGACTCGATAATCCGCTGCATGTGGGTCGCCATGTTCGCACCTGGCAAGTGATTGACGACCAGACGGCGATTCATCACCAAATCGTTTTCACGCTCAGCCGCAGCGGCCTCCAGAATCGGACGCAGTTCCGGGAAGATCGTACAGAACCGCAGTCCCGTTTTGGGTGAGTTGATCTGAATACGGCCATAATCCAGCCGAACATCCGACCATTTGACGATCAGCAGTTCGCAAACCCGCAACCCACCGAACCGAGCAAGAGCAAACAGAGCACCTGGGGACAAGCACCTGGGGACACGGCACTTTGTTGACCATGGCTGTATGGACTCATCCTGCTCGTGCCCTCGTGCATCGGTGCAGTCGATTGGTTTGTGAGAAACCGAGCGACATCCGTTCGCGTTGCTGCCGCCGCGCTACTGGCCATCGTGATGATAGTAGCGATTGGGTGGGTCTTGTTAGGCGGGGAATCTGAATACTGGGGGACAAGCATCTGGGGACACGACACTTTGTTGACCCCTCGCAAGTGGCCCGTTGGGAGTAGACGGCAATTCGTGAGATCTCTCCAGCCGCTCAGGTACCGAAACGAGCTACTTTGCCGTCTTGGCAGCCTGAAAGTGTGCGCCGCAAGCGTTATCGACCCGGAAAGGTGATCCGCTGGAGCGAAGAAGATGCGATCGTTGACTTTAACCAGCGTCCGCGAATAGCTCTCTTGCCCGCCGACGCATGTGGTAGCGACGATGGGTACGGTGACTACGCATCGCGTCAACACAACCGGGGCGTCCCGCTACCGTACCAAACAGCTTGCCAAAATCGCTGACCAGTTCACACCACGAAGCCCGATCCAAGCCCAGACGCTGCAGGATCGGCGGGACGCTCGCGGGTGTTCTGCCGCGCTTGCCAGAGGCCGTCTGGCGGGCGGTCCAGTCCAGCAATTCCAAGTAGCTCGCCAGCGACATGGCCAGAAAACCTTTCTCACTGCAGCGCTCTTTCGACTCGCTCTCACAGGGGCCTACTGGATCGAGTAGCT